>VGZG01000006.1 GCA_016872675.1 Planctomycetota bacterium | reverse complement strand
GCTTCCTCGTACGTGCGCGCCGGCATGTCCGGGTAGCGGATGTCCCACTGCGCGGCGAGCGGGGTGGCGACGAGCAGGGCGACGAGGGCGCGGGCGCGGAGGTTGGCCATGAGGGGTCTCGCAGGTCGGGGAACCTGTCTTGGCATCGGCAGATTAGGAGGTAGCCCCGTAGCCGCCAGGGGGCGAATCATCGAGCCAGCGGGACACGGCGGCCGACCAGCGGCGCAGTGCGCCGCCGGGCCGGCTCACGAGCCGTAGCCGAAGCGCCACGGCGCGCCGTCCATTGGCAGGTGGCTTAGCCGCATCTGCCGGAGCGCGAACAAGCGCGGGTGGATCTCTTCGAGCGAATCGCCGCCGAGTTTCTCCAGCAGCGCGTCGCACAGAGCGATCGCCAGCGCCGCTTCGACGATCGGCACGGCGCGCGGAACCTGGCAGAAGTCGCTGCGCTCGTACTTGGTCGGCGCCGAAGCGCCGGTGGCGAGATCGACGGTCTGCTGTGGCGTCAGCGTCGTCGCGATCGGCTTGAGCGCCGCGCGCACGACGATCGGCAGGCCGTTGCTGATGCCGCCTTCGAGGCCGCCGGCGCGGTTGGTCGGCCGCACCAGTTCGTCGCCGTCGGCGGCGATGGCGTCGTGCGCCTGCGTGCCGCGGTGCTTTGTGCCGCGGAAGCCGAGGCCGAGCTCGCAGCCCTTCACTGCCGGCAGGCCCATGACCGCGGCGGCGATGCGGCTGTCGAGCTTGCGGTCGAGTTGCGCGAAGTTGCCGAGGCCCGGCGGCGCGTGCAGCACGGCGGCCTCGACGACGCCGCCCAACGTGTCGCGCGCGGCGATTGTCGCGGCGATCGCGTCGTGCATGCGCGCGGCGGTCGCCGCGTCCGGGCAGCGCACGTCGTTCGCCTCGGCGGCGGCGAAGCGCTCTTCGTAGACGGCGGCGTCGGGCGACGGCTCGCCGAGGTCGAGCGCGACATCGCCGATCGCGGTGACGTAGCCGCCGACCGTGATGCCGAACTCGCCGAGCAGCGCGCGGCAGCAAGCGCCGAGGGCCACGCGCATCGCCGTCTCGCGCGCCGACGCGCGTTCGAGCGCCAGCCGCAGGTCGCGGTGGCCGAACTTCACCGCGCCGGTCAGGTCGGCGTGGCCGGGCCGCGGCGCCGTCATCGGCGGCACGTCCTTGTCGGCCCAGTTGGCGTGGTCGCGGTTGTCGATGACCAGCGCGATCGGCCCGCCGGTCGTGCAGCCGTTCATCACGCCGGCGGTGATGCGCGCGCGGTCCTGTTCGAGCGCCATGCGACCGCCCTTGCCGAAGCCCCGCTGCCGGCGCGCGAGGTCGCGCGCGATCGTCGCCTCGTCGAGCCGCAGGCCGGCGGGCATGCCTTCGAGGATGCCGGTCAGCGACGGGCCGTGGGACTCTCCGGCGGTCAGCAGGCGCAGGCGCGTCATCGTCATCGGCGGGGGAGTGTAGAGCGCGGCGCGGGTGGGGGCGAAGGTCGGCGTCGGGAACACCGGTGCGGCGCGCTCGCGACCTCGCGCCTACGCCAGCGACCGCGGCCATGTGCACGGCGCCCGCAGGGCCGCCAGCGCCGCATCGACCAGCGCATCCACCGGCTGCGTGCCATCCAGCCGCGCGTGCCCGACCTCGCGCGCCAACGGTTCCCGCCGCGCGGCCAGCGCGTCGAGTTCGTCGAGCACCGGCGCACCGGCCGCCAGCGCCGCATCGACCAGCGCATCCACCGGCTGCGTGCCATCCAGCCGCGCGTGCCCGACCTCGCGCGCCAACGGTTCCCGCCGCGCGGCCAGCGCGTCGAGTTCGTCGAGCACCGGCGCGCCGGTGACCGACGGCCGTACGCTCGCGTCGGCGGCGAGGCGGGCGCGCAGCACGGCGACGGGGGCATCGAGCCAGAGCACGAAGGCGCGCGCGCGCAGCACGCGGCGCACGGCGTCGGTCTCGATTGCGCCACTGCCCAGCGCCACGACGCGGCCTGGCTGCAGCATCTCGTCGACGAGCAGCGCCTCCTCGGCGCGGAACGCCGGCCAGCCGTGCGCCTGCACGAACGGCGCGATCGGCCCGTGCGCGGCGACGAAGGCCGCGTCGCTGTCGAACGCCTCGCAGCCCGTGCGCGCCGCGAACGCGCGCGCGAACATCGACTTGCCGACGCCGCGCATGCCGACGACGGCAACGCAGCGGCGCGCGGCGATGACGCGGTCGAGGTCGGCCCAGAAGCCGGGGTAGCTCTTGCTGACGCACGCGGGCTCCTTGATGGCGACGCCGGGCACGAACAGGCCAAGCAGCGTGCCGGCCATGGCGATGCGGTGGTCGTGCTCGGGCTCGACGACCGCGGAGCGCAGCGGCTGGCCGCCGCGCACGACGAGGCCGTCGGGTCGCTCGTCGACGTCGGCGCCGAGCCGCCGCAGCTCGCGCGCCATCACGGCGATGCGATCACACTCCTTGTGCCGCAGGTTGCCGCCGCCGTGGAACGTCGTCGTGCCCGCGCGCAGCGCCGCGACGACGGCGAGGTTGGGGAACTGGTCGGGCAGCTCGCTCGCGTCGACCGTCCAGTCGCCGGCGTCGGGCATCGCGCGCAGCAGTGCGGGCAGCGCTTCGTCCACCTGCGCGGAGCCGAACGCGAGGTTGGACGGCGCGAGGCGCGAGCCGGTCAGACGGTTGGCGCATGCCCACACCCCGAAGCTGCTCCAGTCGCCGTCGGCGACGACGTCGCCACGCGGCGGCCCAAAGCCGGGCATCGTCGCGAACAACCGGTCGCCGAGCGCGGTCGCCTGCACGCCGAAGCGCTGCAGCGCGCGCAGCGTCAGCCGCGCGTACTCGGCCGACGCGAGCTCGCCGGTGACGCGTACCTGCAGGGGAAACGGCAAGGCGCCGCCGACGAGCAGCAGCGACGACACGAACTGGCTGCTCGCCGCCGCATCGAGCGCGACGACGGCTTCGCGCGGCGCGCCGCCGCGCACGACGACCGGCGGGCAGCCGTTGGTGTCGCGCGCGTCGAGGCCGAGCGCGCGCCAAGCCGCCGTGAGCGGCCCGATCGGCCGGCGCTGCATCGCCGGATCGCCGGTGAGCGTCCACTCACCGGGCGTGATCGCCGCGACTGACAGCAGGAAGCGCAGCGCCGTGCCGGCGTTGCCGCAGTGGATCTCGGCGCGCGTCGGCGCGTCGGCGGGCCGCGGACCGACGTCGACGACGCCGGCGGCTTCGTCGTGCGCGACGTCGAAGCCGAGCGAGCGCAGGCCGGCGACCAGCCGCCGCACGTCGTCGCTCGCCGTGCAGCCGCGCACACGCGTGCGCTGGCCGCACAGCGCGGCGAGCACGAGCAGACGGTTGGCGTCGCTCTTGCTGCCGGGCATCGCCAGCGCGACGTCGGCTGGCCACGGCAGCAGCGGCACGGGCCGCGCGCCGCTCATGCCAGCGCGTGCGCGAGCCGTTCGCGCGTCAGTTCGACCACGGCGCCTGCGCCGAGCGCCGTCGGCACGATCGTCGGCACGGTGTTGGCATCGGCCTTCTTGTCGAGCCGGCACAGCGACCACAGCGCGTCGATGTCGGCCCACTGCCGCGGCCACTGCGTGTGCGCCCCGAGTTGCTGCAGCGCGCGTTGCAGGCGCGCCTGCACGTCGGCCGGCACCGCAGGGCCGGCGGCGCGGCACTCGGCGAGCATGCCGAGCGCGACGCATTCGCCGTGGCGGAGCGCGCCCAGCGCGCGCGCTTCGAGCGCGTGGCCGATCGTATGGCCGAAGTTGAGCCATCGGCGGCGGTCCTGCTCGGTCTCGTCGGCGACGACGACGGCCATCTTCATGCGCACCGAGAGCGCGATCGCCTCGGCCGCCGCCGTCGCGTCGCGCGCCGCCAGCGCTGGCAGCAGCGCTTCGAGCCGCGCGAACGCGGCGGCGTCGAGCACGGCGGCCATCTTGAGCGTCTCGACGAACCCCTCGCGCCACAGCGCGTCGGGCAGCGTGCGCAGCCAATCGACGTCGCCGAGCACGAGGTCGGGCTGGCGCACGACGCCGAGTTCGTTCTTGCGGCCGTCGAGGTCGACGCCGCTCTTGCCGCCGAGCGCGGCGTCGCACAGCGCCAGCGTCGTCGTCGGGCAGGCGACGAACGGCACGCCGCGCAGGTAGATCGCGGCGACGAAGCCGGCGAGGTCGGTGGTCGCGCCGCCGCCGAAGCCGACGAGCGCGGTGCGGCGCGACGCGCCATGCGCGCGCAGCCAGCGGGCGACGCGTTCGGCGTGCGCCAGCGTCTTGCACGCTTCGCCGGCGGGCACGGCGCACAGCCGCGCGCCCGCCAGCCGGTGCGCCAGCGCATTCGCCGGACCGGCGAGCGACTCGTCATGCACGATCGCGACGTCCGGCGCGCGTAGTTCGGCGAGCAGCGCCGGTAACCGCTCCTGCGCGCCGTCGGCGACGACGATGCGCGTCGTGCTGCGGCGGACGAAGTCGAAGCGGTGGTCCATGGCGCGCATCTTGGCGCGGGGGGCAGCGCGGCGCGAGGAGAAGCGGGGTGGCCAGCGTCGCGGCCTCGGGGCCTCTGGCGAAGCGTCGGGCCAGCGCGCGCCGCCACGCTCGCGCGTTGGCAGTATGCCCCACGCGGGCCGGCGCCGCGGCGGCGAAGGGCAGAGCGAGGAGTGGCGTGCACGCATCGTCATCGGTCGGATGGCGGGGGCGCGGCGTGTCCCGCGGGTGGCGTTTGCGTTGCCGCGGGCGAGGGGTAGTGTCCGACCGATGACCGAAGGGAAACCCGAAGCCAACCGCAATGACCGCGCGATGCGCCGTGTGCGCATGTGGATCGTCGTCGTGCTCGCCGTGCTCGGCGCCAAGATGTGGTGGCAGAACCGCGACGTCGCCTACGCGCAGCCGGCGGCGCCGGTGGTGACGTTCGGCGACAGGGTCGCGGCGATCGCCGACGGCGCCGTGCTCGACCTCGCGCAGGTCCAGCCCGGCGATTGGGAGACAGCGCACGTCGTCGGGCCGTACACGACGGCCGAGGCTTTGCAAGAACGCCTCGGGTTCGCCGCGCCGATGGCCAACGCCGTGTGCACGCAGGATGAGGGCCGGCAATCGCTGCTGTTCGTGCGCGGGATCGAAGTAGTCGCGTGGCACGCGCTGCCGCGCTCACGCGGCGACTTCTGCCGCGCGCCGGCCAACGAGCGCGGCGTCGCGCGCGCCGACGCGAAGTTCCTGGTGTCGCCGACCGAGGACGGCTGGCGGGCGTTCGTCCTGCAGGCGCGCTGATCGCGTCGTGCGGCGCTCAGAGCCCGAGAAGCAATCGTCTTTCGGGCTCTGCGTGACCCGGTAGCGGCCGTCAGGAGCAATCTCAGCGGTGCACGAACGCGGCCTTCGCCTTCGGGCCGTTCTTCAGGAAGTTGTCGACGCCGATGCGCATGTCCTCGGTGCCGCAGACCTCGCCGAAGCACTTCGCTTCGAACGGGACCGCGTCGGCGAGCGGCAGCTTGGCTGCGCCGAGGATCGCCTTGCAGAGGATCTCGTCGACCTTCTTGCTGAGGTGGCCGATGTCGAGCGCCGGCAGGCTCGCCGGCACGTTGGCCAGCGGGCCCTCGGCCATGCGCGAGCGCGGCGCCTTGCCGTCGGCCATGTCGCGCACGAGCTGCACGGCGCGGCCGACGAGGTCGCCGTCGACCTCCTCGCGGATCAAGCCGAGCGCATGCGCCTTCTCGCTGCCGATCGGCCGGCAGGTGCGCAGCAGCTCGGCGGCCTTCTCGATGCCGATGAGCCGCGGCAGGCGGACCGTGCCGCCGGCGCCCGGGATGATGCCGAGGTTGGCCTCGGGTTGGCCGGCCAGCACCCTGAGGCTCTTCTGCGCGATGCGCGCCTCGCACGCCATCGCCGTCTCGATGCCGCCGCCGAACGCGAGGCCGTTGAGTGCTGCGACCGTCGGCTTCTTGACCGCCTGCACGGCGTCGACGCACTGCTGCGACGTGCGCGAGGTCTGCTCGCCCATCGCGACGCTGTTGATCTTGGCCAGGAAGTTGACGTCGGCGCCGCTGACGAACGCCTTCTTGCCGAAGCCGGTCAGCACGATGCCCTTCACCTTGGGGTCGGCGTCGCACTGCTGGAAGCGCGTCGCCAGCTCTTGGAAGACCGACTGGTCGAGCGCGTTGAGCACCTTGGGCCGGCGGATCGTCAGCACCGCGACGCCGTCGCGGTCCTCGCGCAGCACCACCGGCACCTCGAACGGCTTGTTGGCGCGGCCGTGCGCGGCGACGCACTTCGGCACCGGGAAGCCGGCGTGCTTCCTGGCGTACGCCTCGACCAGCGCCAGCGCCTTCGCCGTGCCGAGCTCGTTCATGAACGTGAACGCCGGCTTCATGTCGAGGGCGATGTCGAGGCCCATGTTGAAGTCGGCGATCGTCACGAGGCCCGCGTCGACGATCTCGCCGCAGATGCCGAAGTACGCGCCGAGCAGCTCGTCGCGGATGCGCGCCGCCAGCTCGTCCGGCACCTCGACCACCTCGCCGCGCGCGGCGACGTCCCAGTTGGCCTTCTGCGCCACCTTGTCCTTGAGCGACTGCGGCGTGCGGTACCACGCGTTGATCTTGCTCGTGTAGTTGTCGAGGCCGACGGCGGTGATCGGGTTGCCGCCGGTCAGGTTCATCGCCGTGAACGAGCCGATGCCCATCTTGAACGTCTTCTTGCAGACGACGTCGATCTGCTTCGTCGTGCCGACGCCTTCCTCGGCGAGCAGCGCGCAGGCGAAGAACAGGCCCTCGAACACCGGGTCGAGCGCGTAGCCGTAGCGCGACTTGACGCGGATCGGCACCTTGCCGATCGCCTCGTAGAACGACAGCAGCCACTGCGTCGTCGCCGGCGCGGTCTCGGCGCCCGGCACGACCTCGACCATCAGGTTGCGCTCGGCGGGGAAGAAGTAGTGCACGACCGCCGTGCGGCCCTTGCCCTTGGTCGCGGCGAAGATCACCTCGGGCTCGAGGTGGCTGCTGTTGCTGCACAGGATCGCGTCGGCGGCGACGAGCGCCTCGACCTGCGCGAAGATGCGGCCCTTGAGTTCCTTGTTCTCGGTCGCGGCCTCGACGACGAGATCGGCGCCGGCGAGCTGCTGGTAGTCGCTGGTCCACGACACCGCGCCGACCATCTGCGCCTGCTGCTCGGTCGTGAAGGCGCCGCTCTCGACGCCCTTGCCGACCTTCTTCTCCAGCTTGGCCTTGCCGCCGGCGAGCGCGGCGTCGCTGACGTCGACGACGACCGTCTGGACGCCGTACGGGCTCAGCACCTTGGTGAAGTACAGGGCGATGTCTGGGCCGATCTGGCCCGAACCGATGACGGCGACCTTGCGGAGCGTGCGGCCTGCGTGCGTGAAGCTCATGGTTCCTGGAGGGGCGGATCTGGGGGGCGAGCAGGGTAGCGACCCCGTCGGGGAGGCGGAAGGGCGCGCAGTCCGGCGGGCGCTCGATTGCCGGCGACCCGCGGTTGCGGCAAGGTGTCCGCCATGCCAGTGCTCGTGAAGGGCCGTCAGTGGCCCGCCCACACGCCCCGCGCGACGTCCTGCCGGTGGCCCGCACCGGCAGCGGCTACGGCCTGCTGCGCTTCCTGATCACGCTGCTGTACGGCGTCGCGTTCGTCGCGACCTTGCTGTGGTTCGCCGCCATGGTCGTCGTCGCGTCCTAGGCGTGCGGGGCGGCGCTGACCGCGATCACGCCGAGCTTCAACGCCGCGCTGACAAAGAAGGAAGCGGCGGGCAGGAGAGTGCGACGGTCCGTCGCCGCGGGCAAGATTGCGCTGACGCGCGCGCCCATGGCAGCCGAGATCTACGTGAGCACCGACATCGAGGCCGACGGGCCGATCCCCGGTCCGCACTCGATGCTGAGCCTCGGCTCGGTGGCGCTCGCCGCCGACGGCGCGACGCTCGGCGAGTTCGCGGCCAACCTCGCGCCGTTGCCGGGCGCGTCGCCGCATCCGCGCACGATGCTGTGGTGGGCGGCGTATCCCGAGGCGCTGGCGGCGGCGCGCACGGCGCCCGAGGACCCGCAGGCGGTGATGCGGCGCTACGTCGCGTGGCTGCGCGACCTCCCGGGCCGCGTGGTGTTCGTCGGCCAGCCGGCGGGCTTCGACTTCGCGTGGGTGTATTGGTACCTGATTCGCTTCGTCGGCGACTCGCCGTTCGGCCACTCGGCGCTCGACGTCAAGACGTACGCGATGGCGCTGATTAAGCAGCCGTACCGCGACTGCATCAAGGACGCGCTGCCGGCCGATTGGCGCGGCGAAGCCACCAATACGCACATCGCCATCGAGGACGCGCGCGCGCAGGGCGCGGCGTTCGCGCGGATGCTGCGCGCGAATGGGGCGGTGTCGTGAGCGGCACGAGGCGAGCGGATGGCGCGGCGGCGTTGCTTGCATGCGCGCTCGCGGTCGCGGCGACGCCGACCGTGATGCCAGCCATGCAGACAGCCAGGGCGCCGGTGGTGACGCCGTGCGCGGCGCCGCAGGATCCGCCGGCGACGCCGGTCCAATGGACGCGCGTCGGCGGCGGCGGCGAGTGCGTCGTGCTGGGACCATCCACCTTGCGGCTCGCGGCCCCGAACGCGCGCGCGACGTCTGCGGCTGGCGGCGTGTTCCGCGTGCACTTCGCCGCCGACGCGGCTGGTCGACCCGAACCCCTCGTGCTCGACGTGCCGGTGGGCGCCGAGGTGCAACTGGCGACCGCGGCGGCGGCCCCGGCGACGTTGGCCGCGTTGCAGGCGCAGGACGCTGCGGGCTTCGGCAGCGAGGACGGCGAGTTCTGGCGTTGGACCGGCGCCGTAGCGGCCGACCAGCGGCTCGTACTCGCGCTCGGCAAGGTCAGGACGGCGAGCTTGCGCGCGCGCATGCGCGGCGACGCCGAACAGTACGAACTCGCCTTCGCCGCCAAGGCGCGCACGGTCCGGCTCGTGCGCGTGCTCGGCGGCCCGCCGCTCACGCTGGCGACGGCGACGCTGCCCGACGGGCTCGATGCACCGCGCACGTTGGAGTTCGAGCTGCACGGCTTCCGCCTGCAGGCGTTCGTCGACGGCGTCCGCGTGCTGCAGGTCCTCGACGGCGCGAGCGGCAGCGGTGATGTCGGTATGGGGTGGAGCCGCGACGGCCTGTTCGGCGGCGGCCTTGGCGCCGACGGGCTCGCCGTCGCGCCGCCGGCCGTGCCGCGTCCATCGGCGGCGCTCGTGCGCGACACCGCGAACACCGCCACGCTCTACGCCGCGTCGGCGGCGCCGCCCGGGCCGTGGGCGATCGTCGAACTCGCGCTCGACCGGCCGCATCCGCTGCTGCTTCGCGAAGCGTCGGGCTGCGAGCCGTGGCTGCTGCAGCGACCGGCCGCGCCGGTCGTGCTCGCTGCGACGCCGAGGCAGGAGCTCGGCGCGCCGGTCGTGCTCGCTGCGACGCCGAGGCAGGAGCTCGGCCTGGGCACGTTTGCCGAGACGCCGGCGCAAGGACCGGCGCGCGCGGCGCTGCGGTGGCCGGCGTTGCCAGCGCTCGCCGGTCACGTCGCGCTCGCGCGCATCGTCTTCGTCGCCGCCGACGGCAGCGCGGAACTCGGCCGGTCGCCGGCCGTGTCGCTGCGGTTCTGATCGGGACGCGTCGTCGCGCTGCGGGCGCTGCGCCATCGCGTTGTGACGGCTGCGTCCGCACTGGCTATTGTACGCTTTGCATGCAGCTGTCGTCGAAGTCGTCGCTGGTGCCGTGGTTCGCGGCCTGCGTCCTCACCGGCGCACTGCCCGCTCACGGCGGCCAGTACCGCGGGCCTGGCGCGCCGGCGATGCCCGGCGTGCCGATGCCGCCCGGCACGCCCGTGCCGACGACGCCCGGCCCCGGCACGCCCGTCACCGGCGCACAGCCGACGATCCCCGAAGAGGCGAGTTGGCAGGTCTGGTGGGAACTCAACAAAGACCCGTTCGTGCAGTCGCAACCGGGCGCGCTCGCGGGCCCGATGACAGGTTCCGACGACTTCTACCTGGGCCGTCGCCGCGGCGTGCGCGCCGAGACGCTCGCGCCCAACGCGATCGACGTGCTCGAGACCGTCGTGCCCGCGCTCGTCGCGCTGCTGGAGAAGGACCGCAATCGTGACGTGCAGACCGCGTGCATGATGGCGCTCGCCAAGATCGGTCGCGCGCCGCACGACGTCGACCTCGAAGGCCTGCTCGCCGCACGGCTAACGCGCAACGACCAAGAAGTGCGCGAGACCGCCGCGCTCGCGCTCGGCGTCGCCGGCCGGCCGGCAGCGGTCCCGCTGCTGCTGTCGCTGCTGCGCGACGATCCCGCCGGCCGCAAGCTGTGCGAGCGCGAGAAGGTCGAGGACCGCACACGCGCGTTCGCGGCCTACGGGCTCGGTCTGCTGGCGCGCCAGTCCGACGACCCGGCGGTCAAGATCGCCGTACACGACGCGCTGCTGCCGCTGCTCGACGAGAAGCAGGCGGCGCGCGACCTGCGCGTCGCCGTCGTGAACGCGATCGGCCTGCTCGTCGATCCGGCGCAGGCGCGGCACCGCCGGCTGGCGTGGCAGTGCGTCGACGAACTGCTCGCCCTGCTCAACGAAGGCCGCGGCGACGCGCACGTGCCGGTCGCCATCGGTCGACTGCTCGGCCGCGGCGACTCCGCCATCCACCGCCGCTGCAAGGCGCTGTTCGCGGCGGTCCTGCTCGATGCGCAGGACGTCACCGTCGAACCGCGCGCGATCCCGCGCGGGTTCGACCGCAGCAATCCGGCGCTGCAGTCGGTCGCGCTCGCGCTCGGCATCCTCGGGATGCCGGTCGATCAGTGCCCCGAGGACGCCGACGTCGCGCGCGCGCTGCAGGGCTACGCGCAGAAGGGCGTCGACCGGTTGGCGCGCCGGTTCGCGACGATGGCGCTCGGTCGCATCGGCGGCGCCGACAACCGCAAATGGTTGATGACCACGTGGCAGCGCGCCAACAAGAACCTCGAGCGGCCGTGGCTGGCGCTCGCGCTCGGCCTGATCGCCGCGCGGTCGGCCGCCGCCGGCACGCCGGACGAAGCGCTCGCGCGCATGCTCGTCGACGACCTGCGCGAGGCGTCGTACGTCGAGGTGCAAGGCGCGTTCGCCGTCGCGATCGGCCTCACCGGCTGGCAGCCGGCGTTCCCGACGCTGCGCGACTTCCTACGCGAGCACGAGGCGACGGAGACGCTCGGTGGCTACGCCTGCGTCGCGCTGGCGATGCTCGGCGACCCGGCGGCGGCGCCGCTGCTGCACGAAGTCGTCGAGCGCTCGGCGCGGCGGCCGTTCGTGCTGCAGCAGGCGGCGGTCGGGCTCGGGCGGCTCGGCGACGTCGAGGCCAACCAGAAGCTCGTCGCGATGATCGAACGCAGCGAGAGCGTCGCCGTGCTCGCGGCGCTCGCCAACGCGATCGGCCAGATCGGCGACCGCCGCGCCATCCCGCTGCTCGTCGCGCTGACCAAGGACGAGGCGCAGACCAAGCTCGGCCGTGCGTTCGCGGCGGCGGCGCTCGGCGGCATCTGCGAGCGCTTCGCGCTGCCGTGGAATCTGCCGCTCTCGCGCGACGCCAACTACGCCATGCCGGTCGACACGCTCAGCAACGGCGCGACCGGCGTGCTCGACATCCTGTGATCGAGGCGCTGGGCGCGCGGGCGGCGCGGGCCGCCCGACGGCGCCGGGTCGTCACATCACGCGGAAGTCGTAGGCCTTGCTCAGCATGAACAGGCCGTTGGCCGGCGTCGGCGACGTCGGCAGCAGCGGGATCGCCAGCGCCTGCCAGCGCAGGAACTTCTGGCCGATCGCCGGCAGCGTCAGGCTGAAGTTCCAGCCGGTCGCGGGCACGCCGACGATGGTCAGCATGGCGTCGGCGTGGTCGAGCCACAGGCCGGGCAGGCCGAGCACGACCGGCGGGGCCCACGGGTCGTGCAGCTGCAGCGCCAGCGCCGCGACGCTGAACGCGTGCGTGCCGTTGGGGCTCGTCAGCTCGAACTTCATCGTGTCGCCGACGCGGACGTCCTTGCCGCAGGTCTCGTCGTAGGCGCCGTTGTTGACGGCGGTCTTCAGCACGAGGTCCTCGTTGGTGCCCGGCAGGTTGCACCAGCGCGCGGTCGACATGACCTCCGGCGCGCTGCCGCCGGTCGCTTGGTAGGCGTTGAACACGTCGACGCCGGCGGTGGCGAGGAACGGGCTGGTGCCCGGGTTGGCGAGCCGCAGGAACTGGACGTACTCCCAGCTCGACGTCTGGTAGAGCAGCTCGACGTCGGCGCGCGTGGCGCCGGCGGGCGGCGCGAGCGGGACGTCGTCGAAGTGGTTGTAGACGCCGTTCGCGGCCGGGTTGCCGTATTGGTTGGCCGGCTCCGGCAGCGCGTTGCGCACCGTCGCGTCGGCGCGGCGCATGCGCCACGGCGGGATGCGGTTGTCGCTCAGCGTCGTGTTGTTGAGCATGAAGTGGAAGCTCTCGTGCAGGCTGCCGCTCGGCTGCGTCGCCAGCTGCGCCAGCGTCAGCGTCGGCTGGCCGGTGACCTTGTCGAACGCGATCGGCAGCGTCGGCGAGACGCCCATCAGCAGCAGCTGCAGCGCCCAGTCCTGCGTGATGCCGAGCTTGGTCTCGTAGACCCGCGCGTTGGGGTCGGTGATCGTGCTGACCGTGTGGTTCGTGCCCTGCACGTTGGTCGTGATCGGGCCGTAGGCACCGTCCGTGCGCAGCACGTTGTTCTGCTCGTTGCGCCACGTCGTGCGCAGCCACATCCGGCGGCCTTCGGGGTAGCCGGTGATCAGCTTGTGGCCCGTCAGGTTGGTGACGCGCAGCGTGTTGCCGGTGACGTCGAGCGCGGCGGCGCGCTGCAGCGAGGCGCGCGCGCGCAGCACGCCGCGGTTCATCGCCGCGGTCTGCGTCGGCGTGAGGCCCTGGCCAAGGCGCAGCAGGCTCGGCGTCTGGCCGTCGAGCCACTGGATCGCCTGCGGCGCCCAGGTGTTGCCGCCGGTCAGGTCGTGCAGCGGCAGGTCGTAGCGCAACGGCGCGATGCCGAACGCCGCGCCTTCGCCGACGACCGGCTCCATGTGGCAGCTCTGGCAGGTGAAGAAGCGCGTCGTGCCGTCTTCGTGGTTGCCGTTCTGCCCGGCGAGCAGCGCCTGCTGGCGCACGCGCTGGATCGCGCCGCGCTGGATGTCGGCAGGCAGCGTCGCGTACGCGCTCACCGGCGTGGTCGACAGGTCGCTGGCGACGTGCTCGCTGTAGGTGCGCTCGACGACGCCGTATTTGTACGGCGGGTTCTGGAACGCGGCCTTGCCCGCGAGCGGCGACCCGAGCGTGCCGCCGAACTTGCCCGGCGCGAGCGGGATCGGCGCGCCGTTGTTGGCGGCGAGGTCGCCGGTCAGCGGGTTGCTGACCTCGTGGCACGTGCCGCATAACGCCGAGCTGCGGTGGAAGAGCGACTGTGACCACGCGTGGCCCGCCGTGGCGTTGTTGTACGGGCCGTAGCGCGTGGCGTTGCCGGCGAGCACGCCCATGCCGCTGCCGTAGAAGCCCTCAGGCGTCGCGCCGCCGGTGTTGGCGACGTACGGCGCGCTCTGGACGCCGGCGTGCTCGCTGCCGTCCGGGTTGACCATGTTGTGGCAGATCGAGCACTCGATGCCCTCGTGGTCCTGCATCGGGTCGAGATTGCTGCCGTCCGTCGTGTTGGCGCGGCCACCGTGCCAGCCGCGCGGCGAGTGGCAGCGGATGCAGTAGTTGCCAGCGCCGGGGAAGTCGCTGTCGGCGATGGCGAGCGCGGCCCAGAACAGCGGGTCGCG
Organism: Planctomycetota bacterium; assembly: GCA_016872675.1. GTDB lineage: Bacteria > Planctomycetota > UBA1135 > UBA1135 > UBA2386 > UBA2386. The sequence continues at coordinate 59,559 of VGZG01000006.1, read as the reverse complement.
TCCCGAGTGGGCCATCATGCTGCCCATCCAGTTCTCGGTCGGCTCGACCGCCTGGTCGTAGTAGCCGTGGCAGCCGCCGCACGTGCCGGGACCGGGCATCAGGGCCGCTTGCAGCGGCTGCGTGCCGGGTTGTTGGACTTCGTTGGGCGGCGCGAAGAGGGCGTTCGCCAGCACTAGGGCGAGCGAAGAAGAACCCCAAGCGGTGGCGGCGAAGGCGAAACGCATTAGACGTGTTGGTGCAGCGAGGGGCAGGCTTTAGGGGAGCCTGTGCAAGGGTAACCAATCGGCGGTCGGCGGGAAGCGTCGGGCGGTCCGACCGAGAGAGGTTCCTCATCGCCGTCCCGGTGCGGGACACGGTCCGTTTTGCGGGCGAGCGCACGCCCGCAAGCAGGCGTCCGTCACCAGCCGTTGCCGCCGCGCGGTCAGCGGACGCGGAAGTCGTACGCGCGGCTGAGCGCGAACAGGCCGTTGGACGGGACCGGCGACCTCAGCGGCTTCGACGTCGACGAGGTCGGCGCGTCCGCCGCGCAGCAACTGTGGCATCGCGGCGGCTTCCCGCGGTCGTTCCTCGCCGTCGACGACGCGGCCAGTTACGCGTGGCGGCAGGACTTCATCGAGACCTTCCTCAGCCGCGACGCCGCTCGATTCTGGACCATGATCGCGCACTGCCATGGCGGGCCGCTCAACGCCTCCGAGTTCGCGCGCGGCATCAGCGTCGACCAGAAGACCGCGGCGCGGTACGTCGACGTGCTTGCCGGCACGTTCCTGGTCCGTCGCTTGCCGCCGTGGTTCGTCAACACCAGCAAGCGGCTGGTGAAGACGCCGAAGGTCTACCTGCGCGACAGCGGCGTCCTGCATGCATTGCTGGCGCTCCGCCATGGCGGCGAGGTCATGGCGCATCCGCGCTTCGGCTTGTCGTGGGAAGGCTTCGCCCTGGAGCACGTGATCCAGGCGCTCGGCGCCGAGCGCGATGCCTGCTTCTGGGGTTCGCCATCCGGCGCCGAGGTGGATCTCGTCGTGCCGCGCGGCGGCAAGCTCAACGGCTTCGAGTGCAAGTACGACGACGCGCCGAAGATCACGAAGTCGATGCGGGTCGCGAAGGCCGAGCTCGAGCTGGACCGCCTGTACGTCGTCCATCCGGGCACGCGCGAGTACGAGATCGACGAGGGCGTCAGCGCCTTGCCGCTGGCGGGCGTGTTCGCGGCGTTGCGCGCCATCTGATCGATTGCCCAGGCTCTTCGCGGCTGCCCTGGCGCTCTCCAGGGGCAAGCCGAACGCTCGCACGACGATTGCTCGTCGGGGTTCTCAGCTGCCCGCCGCTTCCAGCCGCACCACCAGCTCCACGTGCTCGGTGTGCGGGAACAGATCGCACAGTCGCGCCGCGGTCACGCGGTAGCCGTTCGCGCACAGCGCGCCGAGGTCGCGCGCCAGCGAGTCGGCGGCGCAGGCGACGTAGAGGATGCGGCGCGGTTGGCTGCGCAGCGTGCGCTGCACGCCCTTCTCGCCGAGGCCGGCGCGCGGCGGGTCGACGACGAGCAGGTCCGGCTTCTCGGGGAGCTGCGCCGACGCGTACGGCTGCGGCAGCACGCGCGCGTTGGCGAGGCCGTTCTTCTTGGCGTTGTGCTCGGCGTCGCGGCACGCGGCTTCGTTGTCCTCGACGATCGTGACCTCGGCAGCGCCGCGGCGCGCGAGCCGCAGGCCGAAGCCGCCGACGCCGCCGTAGCCGTCGACGATGCGCTGGCCCTTGACGTCGCCGCACAGCGTCATCGCCGGCGCGTACAGCAGCGCCGAGGCGCCGGCGTGCACCTGGTAGAAGCTGCCGGCGCTGACGCGGAAGTCGAGGTCGTCGCGGCGGTCGACGACGTGGTCGCGGCCGCGCAGCGGCACGTGCCGGTCGCCGAGCAGGAACTCGTCGTCGCGGTCGCTGATCGAGTGCACGACGCCGACGAGTTCGCGGGCGTAGCGACCGTAAGGCAGTTCGCGGGCCGCCTTGGTCAGCGCTTCGGCGAACGCCGGGCCCTGCGGGAACGTGCCGGGCCGCGTCACCACGCCGGCGAGCACTTCGCCGGTGCCGCTGGCGAGCCGCGCCCACACCGCCTTGGCGACGCCGCGCTGGCTCGACGGGCTGTACGGCTGCACGCGTTGCTCGCGCAGGATCGTCTCCATCGCCTTGCCGAGGTCGGTGAGCCAGACGTCCTGCGTCTTGCACTCCTCGATGCGCACGAGCTTGTGGCTCTGGAACTCGTAGATGCCGACGACCGGCAGGCCGTCGCGGTCGGAGCGCACCGGGTAGAGCAGGCGCGTGCGGAAGTGCCGCGGCGCGCGATCAGGTTGCTCGAACGCGATGCGCTGGCCGGCGAGGTAGGGAGCGAGCAGCTTCTCGGCGGCGGCGACCTTGTCGTGCAGTTGCCACGCGATCGGTTGGTCGAGCAGCGAGCAGCCGCCGCACGTGCCGAAGTGGCGGCACTTTGGCGTGGCGTCGGGATCGGGCGTTGGCTGGGCACGGCGGGGGCGCACGGGGCGGCGGATGCTACGGCGGCGATGACCGCGTTGCGCGGGGCGCCTCGCGGCGAAGGCGGGGGTTCGCGACCGCGTCGTCGGGTCGGGCGGGCCGCGGCGAAGCTGTCGCCGCCGGCGGAGCGGCTGCGCTATCGTCGCGCCATGCCGATTGTCGCGCTGCTGTGCCTCGTCGTTGCGTTGCCGCAGTCGCCGGCCGCCGCGCCGTCGCCGTCACCTGCCGGCGCTGTGCCGCGCGACCTCGCGGCGATCCTGCGCACCGAGCCTGCGTGCGCGACAGTGCTCGACCGCGCCAAGGAGCATCGCCTGCAGATCGTGCTCGCCGAGTTCGTCGATCCGCTGGCCAAGCAGCCCCGGCTGGCGAAGAGCCGGCTCGGCGACCCGCAGCAGTACTTCTATCCTGCGAGTTCGATCAAGCTCTGCGCCGCCGTCGGCGCGCTGCTGGCGCTGCAGGACGCGGCTGTGCGCGATCCGTCAGTGACGCTCGACGCGCCGGTGGTGATCGGCGCGCGCTTCGCCGGCGACGAACCGATCGCCGCCGACGCGACCGACGTCGACGGCGGGCCGCTCACGTTCCGGCACCTGCTGCGCAAGCTCGTGCTCGTCAGCGACAACGCCGCGCACAACCACTGCGTCGAGTTGCTCGGCCAGGACGGCGTCAACCGCCGCATGTGGGAAGCCGGCTTCGCGTCGGCGCGGCTGTGGCACCGGCTGTCCGAGGCGCGCACGCCGGCCGAGAACCGGCAGACGCGCGAGGTCTGCGTCGGCGACATGGTGTTCCCGGCGCGCGAAGCCGGCATCGGCCTCGCCAACGACGGCTGGACGGAGCTCGACGTCGGCACGGCGTCGATGCAAGGCGGCGAGCGCGTCGACGGGCCGATGTCGTTCGCGCAGAAGAACGCGATCGCGCTCGACGACCTGCAGGACGTGCTCGTCGCGGTGATGCGACCCGATGTCGTGCTCGGCAAGCGTGGCTTCCCCGATCTCTCGCGCGCGCACCGGCGCTTCCTCGTGCAGGCGCTCGGCGAGTTGCCGCGCGAGTCCGCCAACCCCAAGTACGACCCGGCGAAGACGCCCGACCACGCCTGTAAGTTCGTGCTGCGCGGCGTCCGCGACGTCGTGCCCGCCGACAAGTTGCGCGTCTACGACAAGATCGGTCGCGCCTACGGCTTCTCGACCGAGAACGCGTATGTCGTCGATGGCCGCGACGGCCGCGCGTTCTTCCTGGCGATCACGCTTTACACCAACGCCGACGGCGTGCTGAACGACGACCGGTACGGCTACGAAGACGTCGCCGATCCGTTCCTCGACGCCGCTGGCCGCGCCATTGCCCGCGCCGTGTTCGGGCCCCCGCGGTAGAGTCCGCCGCGCATGCTGTTTCGTTGCGTCGCTCCGACCTGGCTCGCCTCCGTGTTGTGCGTCTCGTCGTCCATGGACGACGGCGTCATCGGCCCAGCGGCCGCCGGCGACCCGCCCAGCAACGACATGTTCACGACGTCCGACCAGTGCGCGGTTTGCCACCTGACGGCGGTCGGCGCCAAGGCGATGCGTGACGCCGTGGACGAGGACGTGTCGCCGTACGCCACATGGCAGGCGACGATGATGGCGAATTCGTTCCGCGACCCCTACTTCCACGCCCAATTGCAGAAGGAGACGGCGGCGGTGGGCGAGCAAGCGCAGGAACTCTGCCTGCGGTGTCATGCGCCGATGCTGCACTACGAGAACGTGCTCGCTGGCAAGCCAGCGCCCCGGCTCGCCGACGCCACCGCCGACGTGTTCGCCGACGACGGCGTCTCGTGCACCGTCTGCCACCTGATGGACGGCGCCAACTTCGGCAAGGAGGAGTCGTTCACCGGCCGGCCGACGTTCAACAAGGACCGCCGCATCTTCGGCCCGTTCGCCAACGTCGTGACGCGGCCGATGCAGATGCACGTGAATTACACGCCCATGCACGGCCCGCACGTGCAGCAGTCGGCGCTGTGCGCGACGTGCCACACGCTGACGACCGAGCACCAGGGCGTGCCGTTCAAGGAACAGACGCCGTACCTGGAGTGGCGCAACAGCGAATTCAGCGACGAGCGCAAGGGGGCCGACCCGGCGGCGACCCGCACCTGCCAGCAGTGCCACATGCCGCGCAGCGCGCCGACGCGCATCGCACGCAACCCGATGGGGTTCGACTTCCGCATCCCCGAGCGCGAGGGCTACGCCGTGCATGGCTTCGTCGGCGGCAACGCCTTCGTGCTCGGCCTGCTGCGCGACCACCGCGAAGCGCTCGACGTGCTGGCCGAGCCGGCGCAGTTTGACCGCACGATCGCGGCGACCAAGCAACAGCTCGCCGAGGCGACCGCGCGGCTGGAGATCACGCCGCTCGTCCGCGACGGCGGCGCGCTCGCGTTCGGCGTCAAGGTCGAGAACCTGACGGGCCACAAGTTCCCCACCGGCTATCCGGCGCGGCGCGCGTGGCTGCACGTGCAGGTGCGGCGCGGCGGCGAGACCATATTCGAGAGCGGCGCGCACGACGACCAGGGCCGCATCCGCGGCGTCGGCGACGAGCTCGCGATCGCGCATCCGGCGGTCGTCACCAAGGCGAGCGAGGCCGTCGTCTACGAGATGGTGGCCGCCGGGCCGGACGGCGCGCCGACGACGCACCTCACCAAGATGACCAGCAAGCGCAAGGACACGCGGCTCTTGCCGCGCGGCTGGCGCAAGGATGGCCCGCACGCCGACGCCACTGCGCCGATCGGCGTCGACGGCGACGCCGACTTCGCGGCCGGCGGCGACGTCGCGGCGTTCCGCGTGCCGCTGCCGCCGGGCGACGGACCCTGCGAAGTGCGCGCGACGCTGCGCTACCAGGCGGTGCCGCCGGCGTGGGTCGACGCGCTGCGCGGGCTCGAAGCCGAGCAGGCGAAGCGCTTCGTCGGCTGGTACGACGCCGCCGACAAGACGCCCGAGACAGTCGCGACGGCTGGCCGCGGCGAGAGCTGAGCGAGACGGCCATGCAGCGACCCGACCCCAGTGAGTACGCGCCGCACTTCCAGGGCTACGTCGACCGCGTGCCGGATGGCGATGTTCTGGCCCATCTTGCGCGCCAAGCCGCTGCCACCTGCGCGCTGCTGGCGCGCGTGCCGGCCGATCGGGGCGCATTCGCCTACGCGCCCGGCAAGTGGACGGTAAAGCGCGTCTGGCAGCACGTCTGCGACGGCGAGCGGCTGTTCTGCTACCGGGCCATGTGCATTGCGCGCGGCGAGATGGCGTCGCTGCCGCCGTTCGACGAGGACCTGTACGCCGCCAACGACGGCAGCGACGGCCGCCATCTCGCCGATGTCGTCGCCGAGTTCGCCGCCGTGCGCGCCGCGACGCTGGCGTTGTTCCGCGGTTTCGACGCGCTCGCCTGGACGCGCCGCGGCCTCGCCAACGGCAAGCCGGCGACCGTGCGCAGCCTGCTCTGGATCACGGCCGGGCACGAGATGCACCACCTCGCCGTGTTGCGGGAAAGGTACGGAATCGGCTGATTTCGGCGGTCACCGGTCGGTTCGCGCCTGCGCCTGTTGCCGCCGCGATTCCCGTCGAAGGGCGCAAATGGCCGTTTCGAGGCTTGCGGACGGGCTTTTCCCCGCCATCATCCGGGCACCTGCAGGGCTGGTGCAGCGCGTGTTGCGTCGTCGCCGGCACCCTGCGTATCCCTACCGATCGAGAATCCGATGGCAGCCAAGAAGAAGGTCAATCCCGCCCTCATGAAGCCCGTCCAGCCCGACGAGGCGCTCGCCGTGATCGTCGGCAGCGCGCCGCTGCCGCGCGGGCAGATCACCAAGAAGCTCTGGGAGTACATCAAGAAGAACGGCCTGCAGGACACCAAGGTCAAGACGAACATCAAGGCCGATGACAAGCTCAGGCCTCTCTTTGGCGGCAAGGCTGTCGTCACGATGTTCGAGATGACCAAGCTGGTCAGCAAGCACATCAAGGCCTGACCGACCGGTCGGCTTGACCGATCGCTCGGCGGACCATCGGGGCGTGGCCGCGCGAGATCTTTGCGCGCAGGATCGCGCGGCCCGTCGGGATGGTGGATACGCTCCGCCGCACAGAGGCGGTCTCGTTCCTGCGCGCGTGCCCCAGGCGTGTCTTGTTAGCCTGCGGCGCGCGGTTACGTTCTCACCATACCTCGGAGCCTCGACCATGCGAACTCTCGTCGCCATCGCGCTGCTCACCTCAACCGTTCTCGCGCAGACCTATCCGCTCCCGCTCGTTGCGAGTCGCGACGTCGCGTGGCCGAACACGACGGGCCAAGGTTCGCCGACGCTCTTTACGCGCGTCTTCTACCCATCGACGGTTCAGGGCCACAACGCGCCGGTGCTGCCGAACAAGGGCGGCTGGCCCGTGCTGCTGTTCCTGCATGGTTGGTCGTTCATGGGCCGCGACTATCCGACGCTCTGCGTGGAGTGGGCGCGCCAAGGCTTCATCGTCGTCGCGCCCGACACTGGCATCTGGAACTACGTCACCCTCAGCCACGACGCGCACGCCAACCTTGGTGCCATCGCTGTGGCGAACGCCACAGCCAACGGCCCGTTCCATGGCGCGTTCGACCTGTCGCGCATCGGCGTCGCCGGCCACAGCATGGGTGGCGGCACGATGGCCTTTGTCGTCGCGCAGAATCCGCAGATCCGCTGCGCCTTCGGCTTCGCGCCGGCTGCGCCAGTCGGCAACGCCGCGACGGCGATCACGGTGCCAATTGGTTGCGTCGTCGGCGACGGCGACATGTTGACGCCCTACTGGCAGCACGCGCAGCCGTACCTTGCAGGGGTCTCCGCGAGTTCCCCGATCAAGTTCATGGTGCGCCTGGACGCGCACGCGGACCACTTCTCGATCGCGGGCATGTCCGGCGCGACGTCTGACTTCACGCGCTCGTCCGACATATCCGTCGGCTTCTTCCGCCACTTCCTCGACGTCGACGTGGACGCGCTCGAGCAGTGCCTTGGCCCGTCGGTGCTTGCCGACCCGCAAGTCGTAGCCATCGAGCAGGACATCGCGCATCCGCGGATCTGGGCGGCCGGCGCGCTCGTCCCCGGCGCCACGGCGCGCGTCTCCGTCGCGGCGGAGTCCGGCGACGGCATAATCATCGCCGGCCCGACTGCGACGCTCGGCGTGCCGACCATCCTTGGCACCCTGCTGCTCGATCCCAGCCAGGCTTTCACCTGGATCGTGAGCGTCGTGCCGGACGTCGACCGCCTCGACGCATATATCCACGTGCCAAACACGTCAGCCGTCGTCGGGATGGAATTCGCGCTGCAGCCTGCCGCGCCGACGTCGTCGGCCAGCATGCGGCTCGGCTCCATCAAGGAGTTCGTCGTCGGCCGCTGATCGCGGCCGCGCTGCGCGCCGTCAGTCGGTGCGCACGAGGTTGGCCGCGAACAGCGACGCCTTGTCGGCGATGCTGCGCCAGCCTTCCGCGATCACCGTGTGGCCGACCGGCGCGCGCAGCGAGCTGCCTGGGCCCGCGCACAGCAGCACGTCGGGCTGGAACTCGCGCATCGCCGTGCGGATGCAGGCGGTGAAGTCGAACGTCTCCAGCACCTGCTCGGTCGTCGTGTAGCGCAGCAGCTCGCGCGGATCGGCCGACCACGGCGAGTGCACGTTGCCGAAGCCATCGATCAGGTGGCAGCGCGGCGTCGTCATCGGCAGGTCGGCCAGCAGTTCGGCCGACCGCCGCGCCGTCTCGGCGCACAGTCGCGTGTGGAACGGGCCGTGGCCGGCGAGGCGGAACGGGAACTCGCGCTCGCCGATCTTCACCTTGGGCAGATGGGTGAGCAGCGCGGTGACCGCCGCCTCGGTGCCGGCGAGCACTTCGTGGCCGCCGAGGCGGATGCTGAAGTCGCAGAAGGTCTCGTCGCCGCGATCGCGCAGCGCCTGCACGACCGCCTGCGTCGCGACGCGCAGTTCCAGGTTGAGCCGCCAGTCGTCGTCGACGTTGGTCATCAGCACCTGCCCGCCGACGACCTGCTTCTGCAGCGCGGCCATCGTCGCGACGAGGCGCCAGCCCGACGTCGGGTCGAGCGCGCCGCTCGCTGGCAGCGCCGTGTACCAGCCGAGCGAGTTGCCGGCGACGGCGACGACGTCGTAGCGCTCGCGCAGCCGCTCGGCGTGCGCCATCGCGCCGAAGTAGATCAGCTCGGCGGCGTTCTCGCCGTCGAGGTGCAGGCCGGGCCGGTACTTCTCCGCGCCGTCGACCTCGGTGAGCGTCGGGCGGCTCTGCGACCGGCGCCAGTCGTCGCACGCGGCGAGCGCGTCGGCTATGGGACCGGGGCGGATCGTGCGGCCGACGAAGCCGAGCTCGTCCTTGCCGTACGAGCCGCGGCCGGGGCAGAACAGGACGGCGGTGGGCTTGCTCATCGGACGGCCTCCTTCACGATCGCGAGCGCGGCGGCCTCGATGTCGGGTTCCTGCACGAGCACGAGGTTGGCGGCCGCGGCGAGCGGCACGTAGGTGTCGACGGCGGCGACGCGGCGCAGCACGCAGCCGCGCAGGGCCGGGTCCTGGCACAGCGCCGACAGGATCAGCGGGCTCGGGCCGCCGTGCGTCGCGCGGCACTCGTCGACGACGAGGCAGCGGCCGGTCGCCTGGACGTGGCGCTTCACCTCGTCGATCGGCATCGGCGCGAGCCAGCGCAGGTCGAACACGCGCGCCTTGACGCCCTGCGCGCGCAGGCGCTGCTGCACGCGCAGGCTCATCCACAGGCCGTTGCCGTAGGTGACGATGGTCAGCTGGTCGCCGTCGGCGGCGCCGTAGGCCTGCCCTTTGCCGAGCGGCAGCAGCTCGTCGGGCGGCGGGTAGCCGGTCTGCCACAGGCCGTCGTTGGGCGCGTGCAGGTCCTTCTGCATGTAGAGCGCGATCGGCTCGAGGCAGACGCAGACCTTGCCGCGCTGGCTCGCCGCCGCCGCCATCGTGCGCAGCATGCGCACCGCGTCGTCGCCCTTCGCCGGCACGCCGATGACGAGCCCCGGGATGTCGAGCAGCGCGCCGACCGAGTTGTCGTTGTGGAAGTGGCCGCCGAAGCCCTTCTGGTAGGCGAGGCCGGCGACGCGCACGACCATCGGGTTCTGGAACGCCGGCGTGTGGAGCGGCAGGTCGCGGCGGTTCTTGCCGCTGCTGAAGAACTGCAGCGACGCCGCCTCGCCGCGGATCTGGTCGAGCGCGTTGTGGATGTACGCGAGGTACTGGATCTCGGGGAACGGCAGGCAGCCCGCCGTCGCCATGCCCTGCGCGAGGCCGAGGATGGTCGTCTCGTCGAGGATCGTGTTGAACACGCGGCCCGGACCGAACGTGTCGTGGAGCCCGGTCGTCGCGTGGTAGACGCCGCCCTTCTTGGCGACGTCCTCGCCGAACAGGAACGCCTCGGGGTAGGCGACGAACAGGTCGGTCAGCGCCTGTGGGATGCGATACGCGAGGTGGCGCGGGCGCTGGTCGTCCTCCGGCAGCTTGCCGCCGAAGGCCTTGCTGCGCGCCTCGGCGTCGGCGACGCGCACCGTCAGCTCGTCGGCCTTCGGCAGTTGCAGCGGCTGCACGATCGCGTCGACGGTCGTCAGCTTGGGCCGGCGGCTCGCTTCCTCGGCGGCGCGGCGCAGGCGGCGGTCGGTGTCCTCGTACAGCGCCAGCAGCGCTGCCGGCGCGATCGCGCCGCTGCGCAGCAGCAGGTCGGCGAAGCCGAGCAGCGGGTCGCGCGCTTCGTTGCGCTCGATCGCGTCGAGCGCCATGTAGTTGGCTTCGACGTCGCTGCCGGCGTGGCCCATCAGGCGCACGGTCTTGGTGTGCACGAACGCCGGACGGCGCTGCGTGCGCACGAAGTCGATCGCTTCCAGCGCCGTCGCCCACACGCCCGCGTAGTCCTGGCTGTCGCAGGCGAAGTACCGGATGCCGGTGCGGTTCTGCATCATGCGCGCGACGAACGTGTCGGGCGTGCGCACCGAGATGCCGATGCCGTTGTCCTCGCAGGCGAACAGGATCGGGCACGGCTGGCTGTGCAGCGTCGCGGCGCCGGCGGCGTGGAAGCCGGCCTGCGCGGTGGCGTGGTTCATCGACGCGTCGCCGAAGCTGCAGTAGACGACGCTGTCGTACGGCACGCCGGCGGTCGGCAGGCCCAGGCGCTCCATGCGCTGCATCGCCATCGCGAAGCCGACGGCCTTGGGCAGGTGGCTCGCGATCGTGCTCGTCTGCGGCGGCACGTGCGTCGTCGGCGAGCCGAGCACCTTGTGGCGGCCGCCGCTGATCGGGTCCTCGGCCGAGGCGCAGAACGACAGCATCGCGTCGAAGAACGGCGTCTCGCCCTGTCCCTGCCGCAGGCGCGCGGCCATGAACGCGCCGCTGCGATAGTGCAGGAACGCCGTGTCCGTCGTGCGCAGCAGCGCGCCGAACACCGCGTTGGCCTCGTGGCCGCTGCTGCCGATCGTGTAGTAGCTGAGCCCCTTGTCCTTCATCTCGCGCGACAGCAGGTCCTGCAGGCGCGACTGGATCGCCGACTCGAACAGCGCGACCGCCTGCCGGCGGGTCATCGGCGAGTGCGCGACGATCGGCGCGTCCATCGCGCCGCTGGCCGCGGGATCGGCGCCGGGGTGCGAGCGGAGGAGCGTCAGCAGGCGCTCGGTGACGGGGCCTTCACGGCGGAGGGACATGCAGGGCGCGGGATCTTACGGACGCCGACGCGTCGGGGCACGGCGGATGATGGCGCGGCGGCCGACCGATCAGCCAACCCGCCGCCGCCCGACGAACGGCAACATCGCCAACGCCAACCCCGCCGCCCCGGCCGCTGCATGGAACGCCGTGGACGCGCCGTGCGCCTGCCACAGCGCACCGAGCCCGATCGGGCCGGCGAACGCCGCGACGCCCTGCACCGCGTGATACAGCCCGAACGCGCGGCCGCGTTTGTGCGCGCCGGTGAGGTCGGCGACGAGGCCGCGTTCGGCGCCCTCCGTGCAGGCGGCGTGCAGGCCGAGGCCGAGGAACGCCGGCCACAGCCACGCCGCGTGCCGCACGTCGGCGAAGGCGACGAGCACGAGCGCGTGCAGCAGCAGGCCGAGCGCGAGCATGCGGCGCCGGCCGAAGCGGTCCGACAGCCGGCCGAGCGGCGCGGCGAGCGCCGAGCGCACGACGTGCAGCGCGGCCCACAGCAGCGGCAGCATGGCGTCGGCGACGCCGAGTTCGCGCGCGCGCATCAACGCGAACAGGTCGACGCTCGCCGCGACGGCCGACGGCGCCGCGACCAGCAGGAACGGCAGCAACCGCCGCGTGGCCCCGGGCGGGTCGCTCGCGCGCGATGCGCCATCCGATTCCTTCGCGCGCTCCGGCACGAAGCGCACCAGCACGGCGACGCCGAGCAGCCCCGGGATCAGCGCCAGCGCGAAGACGGCGCGCAGCTCGACGCCGAGCGCGAGCAGCGCCGCCGCCAGCAGCGCGCCGAGCAGCGCGCCGGCGTGGTCCATCGCGCGCTGCACGCCATACGCGGCGCCGCGTTGGCCGGCGTCGACGAGGTCGGCGAGCAACGCATCGCGCGGGGCGCTGCGCAGGCCCTTGCCGACGCGGTCGCCGGCGCGCACCGCCGCCATCGTCCACGGCGAACCGACGACCGCGAACAGCGGCCGCAGCAGCGCCGACACGCCATAGCCGGCGATCATCCACGGCTTGCGCCGCCGCTGTCGGTCCGACAGCCAGCCGCTCGCCAGCTTGAGCAGCGACACCGCGCCTTCGCTGATGCCCTGCAGCAAGCCGAGGTGCACCATGCTGCCGCCGACCTGCGCCAGCAGCAGGGGCAGCAGCGGCACGATCAGCTCGCTGGCGACGTCGGTGAGCAGCGACACGGCGCCGAGCGCGAAGACGGCGCGCGGCAGGCGGTTCGCAGTGGGCTCGGCCATGGCGCAAGGATGCGGCCGCCGCCGGCATCCTGCCAGTTGTCGCCGCCGCACGTTGGTCGGGCCGCGGGCGATTCCCTTTGACCGACCGCGGCGCGCCAGTTCCCATCGCCGCCCGGCCGCGCCCTCGTTGACGGCTCGCCGTCGCCGCCCGGTCGCCAATCGCACACTTCTCCCTCCGCCATGTCCGCCGAGCCGACAATCCTCTACACCAAGACCGACGAAGCGCCCGCGCTCGCCACGTACTCGCTGCTGCCGATCGTGCAGGCTTACTGCAAGACGGCTGGTGTGCGCGTCGAACTGCGCGACATCTCGCTCGCCGGTCGCATCCTCGCCGCCTTCGCCGACAAGCTGCCGGCGGACAAGCGCGCCGCGGACCACCTCGCCGCGCTCGGCGCGCTGACGCTGAAGCCGGAGGCCAACATCATCAAGCTGCCCAACATCTCGGCCTCGGTGCCGCAGTTGAAGGAGGCGATCGCCGAGCTGCAGGCGCACGGCCATGCGGTGCCCGACTACCCGGAGACGCCGGCCAACGACGCCGAGAAGGACGCCAAGGCCCGCTACGACAAGGTCAAGGGCTCGGCGGTCAACCCGGTGCTGCGCGAAGGCAACTCCGACCGCCGCGCGCCGAAGGCCGTGAAGGACTACGCGCGCAAGCACCCGCACTCGATGGGCGCGTGGTCGAAAGACAGCAGGACGCGCGTCGCGTCGATGGCGGCCGGCGACTTCTTCCGCAACGAGAAGTCGGTGACCGTGCCGGCGGCGACGACGGTGCGCATCGAGTTCGTCGGCAAGGATGGCGCCGTCAAGGTCCTCAAGGACAAGACCTCGTTGCAGGCCGGCGAGATCCTCGACGCGACCAAGATGAGCAAGAAGGCGCTCGTCGCCTTCTACGAGCAGCAGGTCGCCAAGGCGAAGGCCGATGGCGTGCTGTTCTCGCTGCACCTGAAGGCGACGATGATGAAGGTCAGCGACCCGATCCTGTTCGGGCACGCGGTCCGCGCCTTCCTCGCGCCGTTCGTGCAAAGGCACGCCGCGACGCTGACGCAGCTCGGCGTCGACTTCGACAACGGCGTCGGCGACCTCGTCGAGAAGCTCGGCAAGCTGCCCGAGGCGCAGCGCGCCGCGATCGCGGCCGACCTGAAGGCCGCGTTCGCCGCCGGCCCGGGCGTGGCGATGGTCGACAGCAACAACGGCATCACCAACCTGCACGTGCCGAGCGACGTCATCGTCGACGCCTCGATGCCGGCGATGGTCCGCGCCGGCGGCAAGATGTACGACGCGCAGGGCAAGCTGCAGGACACGCTCGCCGTGATCCCGGACAGCTCGTACGCCGGCGTCTACACCGCCGTCGTCGACTGGTGCCGCGCGCATGGCGCGCTCGACCCCAAGACCATGGGGTCGGTGCCCAACGTCGGCCTGATGGCGCAGGCGGCCGAGGAGTACGGCTCGCACAACAAGACCTTCCAGCTGGCCGCCGCCGGCCGCGTGCGCGTCGTCGACGACAAGGGGGCAGTGCTGATCGAGCACGAGGTCGAGCAGGGCGACGTCTGGCGCGCCTGCCAGACGCGCGACGCCGCGATCGCCGACTGGGTCAAGCTCGCCGTCAATCGCGCGCGGCTCAGCGCCACGCCGGCGGTGTTCTGGCTCGACAAGAACCGCGCGCACGACGCGCAGGTGCTCGCCAAGGTCGAGCGCCTGCTCGCGCAGCACGACACCGTGGGTCTCGACCTGCGCGTGCTCGCGCCGGCCGACGCCTGCCGCCACGCGCTCGAACGCATCGTGCAGGGCAAGGACACCATCTCGGTCACCGGCAACGTGCTGCGCGACTACCTGACCGACCTGTTCCCGATCCTCGAGGTCGGCACCAGCGCCAAGATGCTGTCGATCGTCCCGCTGATGAATGGCGGCGGCCTGTTCGAGACCGGCGCCGGCGGCTCGGCGCCCAAGCACGTCGAGCAGTTCCAGCAGGAAAACTACCTGCGCTGGGACAGCCTCGGCGAGTTCTTCGCGCTCGCCGCGTCGTTCGAGCACCTGTCGGTCGTCGGCAAGCACGCGCGCGCCAAGGTCCTCGCCGACACGCTCGACGCCGCCAACGGTCGGTTCCTCGAGACCGACAAGAGCCCGGGCCGCAAGCTCGGCACGATCGACAACCGCGGCAGCCACTTCTACATCGCCATGTACTGGGCGCAGGCGCTCGCGGCGCAGGACGCCGACGCCGGGCTGAAGCAGGCGTTCGCGCCGATCGCGCAGCAGTTGGCCGCCAGCGAGCAGACGATCGTCGGCGAACTGATCGCCGTGCAGGGCAAGGCGATCGACGTCGGCGGCTACTACCAGCCGGACGACCGCAAGGCCGCCGCGGCGCTGCGCCCGAGCGCGACGTTCAACGCGATCCTCGCGCGGCTGTAGGCGCGGGTCGGCGTGGCGCCGCGCGCGCTGTGGTTCGCGTTCGCCGGGATTGTCGCCCACAGCGTGCTGGAGCCGGCGATGGCGTGCGCTACGTGGCGAGCAATCAGCTGCCCAGGGCCTTGTCGATCGCGGCGCGCAGGTCAGCGTCGTCGGGAGCGGTGCGCGAGGCGTAGAACGCGATCGGCTTGCCGTCCTTGCCGACGAGGTACTTGCAGAAGTTCCAGTTCGGCGTCTTGCCGGTCGCCTGCTGCAGCGCGGCGTACACCTGGCTCTGGCCGGCGCCGGGCTTGGTCGCGCACTTGGCGAACAGCGGGAACGTCACGCCGTAGTTCTTGCTGCAGAACTGCTGAATCTGCTCGGCCGAGCCGGGCTCCTGGCCGCCGAACTCGTTGCTCGGAAACGCGAGCACGGCGAAGCCCTTGGCGGCGTAGTCCTCGTGCAGCTTCTGCAGGCCCTTGTACTGCGGCGTGTAGCCGCACTCGCTGGCGACGTTGACGACGAGCGTGACCTTGCCGCGGTAGCTGGCGAGGTTGGCTGGTTGGCCGGCGAGGGTCGAGGCGGCGAGGACGTAGATGTCGTTCATGGCGGGTGCTTGGGCCGCGGCAGCGGCGGCCGGCGCGGTGGGGGTCGGCGCGGCGGCGCCAGTAGAAGGGGAGCTGCCGCACGCAGCCAGCGCGACGGCGAGCACGAGGAAAGTCCGATGCATGCGGCCGGGCTTCGTCGGCGCCGTGACGCCGGATGCACGCTCGTTCTCGGCTCCGCCTGCAAGCCGTTGCTTCGTAGCGTCTTGAAGCGAGCATTGTCCGCTGTGAACGCGCCGGCGTCGCCCGCTGTCTGATCGCGATCGACCCCGCACATCGCCTTCGCCGACTGGGCGGTTGTGCGAAGTTCGCCCTGCGGCCAACGCGGTACCGTGCGTTGTCACTTCGCACGCGCTGCGTGTCCGCCAACTCCCTGCCGGGCCCCTCGTCGCATGAATACCGAAGCCCTCGCCCTCGACGTCACCTCGCTGCGCGACCTCTTCGACGGCGTCAGCGACCTCGTGCAGAGCGTCCTGCCGGACGGCACTATCCGCTTCGTCAATCGCAAGTGGCTCGAACGGCTGGGCTACACCTTGGCGGAGGTAGAGGGCCGGAACATCTCCGAGATCATTCACCCGGAGAGTCGCGAGTGCTGCATGCGCCACCTCAAGCGCCTGCTCTCCGGAGAAGAGTTGGGCGCGACGATGACGATCTACGTCACCAAGTCCGGCGAGATGGTGCGCCTCGAAGGCAAGGTGACAATCGCTTTCGAGAGCGGCGTGCCGATCGCGGCGCGCGGCGTGTTCCGCGAGATGTTGTCCAACCCGCACATCGATGCTGCTGCAGCGCAATTGCGCGAAGAGCGCCGCATGTTTCACTCGGTGCTGTCGATCCTGCGCGGCAACATGAACCGCGGCCGGCGCAAGTTCCTCGAACTGGTGACGCAGCAGGTGGGGCAGGCGCTCGGCGTCGCCCGCGCCAGCATCTGGCTGCTCGACCCGATGCGTCAGCGCATCGCCTGCGATGAGATCTGCATCGACGGCGTCTCGCAGGGCAAGACCGCGATGGTGCTGCATCGCGACGACCACCCGGCGTACTTCGAGGCGATCGACAGCAAGCAGCCGGTGCGCGCCGACGACGCGCATACGCACCCGGCGACCTCCAGCTTCTCCAAGGGCTACCTCAGCCTGTACGGCATCAACTCGATGCTCGACCTGCCGCTGCGGCTGGGCGAGGACGTCGTGGGCGTGCTCTGCTGCGAGCACGTCGGCAAAGTGCGCGCCTGGACGCGCGACGAAGAGGAGTTCGGCATGACGGTCGCAGCGATCGTGCTGATCTACCTCGAGAACGAGCGCCGAATCGCCGTCGAGCGCGAGCTACAGCAGCTCAACGCCGAACTCGAGCGCCGCGTCGAGCAGCGCACGCGCCAGATGGCGGCCGCCGAACAGCGGTTGGGATACATGATGACGTCGGTGTCGGCAGTCATGTTCGCCTGCGACGCGGGCGGCGACTTCCGGTCGACCTTTGTCAGCCCCAACATCGAGATGCAGCTCGGGTACCCGACCGAGAAGTACTTGACCAACCCGACGTTCTGGATCGAACACTTGCACCCCGACGATCAGGGCGGCGGCAAGGCGGCGATGCAGCAGGCGGTGCGCGATGGCGCGGCCTCCTACGAGTACCGATTCCGTCTGCCCAACGGCAGCTACCGTTGGTTCCGCGACGACTACACGCTGATGCGCGGCCAGGACGGCAAGCCGTTCGAGCTCGTCGGCTGCTGCATCGACGTGCACGACCGGCGCATCGCCGAGCAAGCCGCCGAGGCCGTGGCCGAGGATCTGCGTCGCATCCTCGAGACGGCCAACGCGCCGATCGTCGGCGAGGACATCCACTGCCGCATCAACGTCTGGAACGCCTGCGCCGAACGCCTGACGGGCTACAAGCGCAGCGAAGCCATGGGCCGCCGGCTGTCCGACTTCGGCGACGCCGAAAGCCGCAGCACGGTGATCGGCGCATTCGCAAACGCGCTAGCCGGCAAGGGCGCGCCCAACTTTGAGTTCCCGCTGCGCGCGAAGGACGGCGGCGCCGTGCACCTGCTGCTAAGCGCCAGCGCCCGGCGCGACGCCGGTGGCAACATCGTCGGCGTCATCGCTGTTGGCCAGGACATCACCGAGCACCGCGAGGCGCAGAGACGCAGCCTGCGCGCGCAGCGCCTTGAGAGCATCGGCACGCTCGCCGGCGGCGTCGCTCACGACGTCAACAACTCGATTGCCCCGATCCTGCTCGCCACCGGCCTGCTGCGCGAACGCCACCCCGAGTCGGCCGATCTCGTCGACCTGATGGAGGCGAGCGCCCGCCGCGGCGGTTCCATGGTGCAACAGCTGCTGACGTTCGCCAGGGGCGTCGATGGCAAGCGCGTCCCGGTGCGGCCGCAGATCTTGCTCGCCGAGCTCGGACGCATCGTCAAGAGCACGTTCCCCAAGAACATCCAGCTGCACTTCGCCTGCGATCCGGTGGCGCCGGCGATCGTCGGCGACTCGACACAGCTGCACCAGGTGCTGCTCAACCTCTGCGTCAACGCGCGCGACGCGATGCCGCAAGGCGGCCAGATGGCTGTCGAGGTCGTGCGCGAGGACTTGACCGCTGCCGACGTCGCCGCGCTCGGCGACGGCAAGCCTGGCGCGCATGTGCGCGTGCGCATCCTCGACACCGGAGTGGGCATTGCGCCGGAACTGATCGATCGCATCTTCGAGCCCTTCTTCAGCACCAAGAGCCCCGAGCAGGGCACGGGCCTGGGCCTGTCGACGACGCTCGGCATCGTGCGCAGCCACGGCGGTTTCATGCGCGTGCAATCGCAGGTCGGCCAAGGCTCGACCTTCACCGTCTACCTGCCGGCGGGCGTCGATGGCATGGCGATCAAGGAGATCCCGTCGTGCGTCGCCGAGCCGTATCGCGGCCAGGGCCAGACTGTGCTGCTCGTCGATGACGAGCCGATCGTGCGCAACGTCGTGAAGCGCCTACTGATCGTGCTCGGTTTTACTGCCGAGGTCGCGGCCGATGGCGCCACGGCGCTGGCGATCCTGCGCGATCCGCAGAAGCAGATCGCGCTCGTCATCACCGACCTGCACATGCCGGGCATGGATGGCCTCGAACTGACGCGCGAGATTCGCCGCGTCGCGCCCCAGCTGCCGGTCGTTCTGGCCAGCGGCTTCACCGACAAGGCGGATCAGGACGAGCTCGACGAGCTCGCCTTCGCGGCGCAGCTCTACAAGCCGTTCGGAGTGGAGCTGCTGACGGAGACGCTGCGCGCGACCGTCGGCTGACGCTGCGCCGCGCTGGCGCGGGACGTGCGGTGCCGTGGCTGCGACGGCGGCCAACCCGGGTGAGTCAGGCCCTGGGCACGACTTTGCCGGGCGCTTGCGCGGCTCAGCCGTGCACTTCCTCGTATGCGTCGTGGCAGCGCGCGCAGTGCTGTGGCTGCAGCGTCTTGGCCATCGCCTTGACGCCGGCGGCGTCGCCGGCGGCAGCCTTCTTGGCGAGGTCGACGAACGCCGCTTCCGACTCGCGCGCGAGCTGCGCGAAGTTCGGCACTTCCTTGTCCTCGAACGGGTCGTAGCCGAGCTTCATCACCGCGGCGACGCGTTCGGCGGCCTTGGCCATCGCCGGCAGCTCCGGGGTCGCGGCTGCGAGGCCCTTCTCGATGAGCTTCCAGTCGTCCTCGATGCCCTTCATCGCCGACTTGAGGTTCTTCGGCTTGGCGTCGTTGGTCGTCGCGATCGCGGTGGCGGCGGCCGCAGTCGGCGCGGCGGGGACGACGTCGGTCGACGGCTGGTTCGGGGTGGCGGGGGCGGACGGCGTCGCGGGCGTCTCGATCGACGAGCAGGCGGCGACGAGGGCGGCGAAGGCGACGAAGCCGGCGAAGAGCGGATGGCGCATTGGAGTTCGTGTGGACGTTCGCGGCAAACGTTAGCGTGCGCACGGCGACCCTCGCCATGCCCACCAACCTGATCGACGACACATGAGCGCGGCGCAGCCTCAGGACAACCGCGGCGGCAGCTTCTCGTCGATCTCGGCGGCGAACAGCGGCGCTTCGGCGTAGCGGCACAGGCCAGCGACCATCGACGACGGGAACTGCGCGATGCGGTCGTTCCACTCGGTCACGATGTCGTTGTAGAAACTGCGCGCGTGGGCGATCTTCTCCTCGATCGCCCACAGGCGTTCGTGCAGATCGCGGTACAGCGTGTCGGCGCGCAGCTCCGGATGGCGCTCGTGCAGCAGCAGTACGGATCGAGCCGTCGCCGCTGTGGCGCGTTCCTCGCGCACCTCGCGGTCGAGGTCGTCGCCGACGCGGATCGCCGCGAGTCGCTCCAGGAGCTCGCGTTCGTGCTCGGCGTAGGCCCGCACGACGCCGACGAGGTTGGGCACGAGGTCGGCGCGCATCGCCAACTCGACGCCCGCCTGCTTCTGCGCCGTCTTCACCTGTTGCCGCAGGCGGATCAGCCGGTTGTGCGTCAGCAGCCACCATTGCGGGACGACTGCGAGCAGGCCGATCGCCGCCGGCACGAGCCAGTCCTGCCAGACGCGCGCGTTCTGCGCCAGCGCCGCGGCGACCGTGAGCCCGGCCCATGGGAAGAACATCGCGAAGAAGAAGAACCAGTTCTCGCTGTTGGCCGACGAGCGCACGCGCTGCTCGCGCGTCGCCGGCGTGACGATCAGCGGCACTTCGGCCATTGGCCCGAAGGTGCGGTCGTCGCGCAGCACGCCGAGCGCGCTGACGGTCGCGCCGAGTGGCAGCACGGTGGCGGAGTGGCGGCGGCGCGAGCCTTCGTAGTCCGTGCCCGTCGACTCCATTGCCTCGTTGCTGCCTTCGCACAGCGCGACGCGTACGGTCTCGCCATCGTGCAGGTCGAAGTCGACCGTGTTCGACTCGGTGTACTCGGACTCCCAGCTCTCCTCGGTGCGCGTCTTGCCGTTGCTGTCCTTGACGATGCGCGTGACCTTCTTCTCGATCTCGTAGTGATAGGCGACGCAGCGCACGTCGAACCACGGGCACCGCAACGGCGACGGCGAGCGCACTTCGCCGCGCAGCCACGCGTCGTCGTGCGCCGCGAGCGCGCGCACCGGCAGCTGCGGCGCGCGCGCCAGCACGAAGGTCGTGTGATCGCGGCGGCGCATCGCTGTCGCGAAGCCCCAGCCCGCGAGCACGCCGACGCCGAGCACGATGGCGGCGATCTCCTCGGGCGTCAGCGCGGCGAGCATGGGCGGGATCGGACCGCGCGCGGCGCCTGCGGACAAGACGGGGTTTGCCCGTGGCGCGCCGTCGCCGCGACCGGGCCTGCGCGCGCCGTGCGCCTGTAGTTCGAAACCCGCGCCGGCTTCGCATCCTTCGCCGACGCGATGGCACGCCGCGACGACCTCGGCGTCATCGCGGCGACGACCACTTTGCGCCGCGGATTTCGATGCTGTCGGCGTTCGACGCCAGCTACCGCAACCTGGCGCGCTTGTGGGGCGGCGCGGACGACTAGACTGCGCTGCGTGTTCGCCTGCCTCGACCGCGTTCGCACCGTCGCAAGCCCCGGCTGGTCGCGCTGGCTCGTGCCGCCCGCCGCGCTCGCCGTGCATCTGTCGATCGGGCAGGCGTATGCGTTCAGCGTGTTCAACAAGCCGCTGACGCAGTTGCTCGGCGGCGACGCGCCGGCGGCCGGTGATTGGCCGATGTCGGCCACGATTTGGACGTTCAATCTGGCGTTCTTCTGCCTCGGCTTGTCGGCGGCCGTGTTCGGTCCGTGGGTCGAACGCATCGGCCCGCGCAAGACGATGGCCGCCGCGGCGTGCTGCTTTGGCGGCGGCTTCCTCGTGGCTGCGCTCGGCGTCGCGTGGCACTCGCTGCCGCTGCTGCTGCTCGGCTACGGCGGGCTCGGCGGAGTGGGCCTCGGGCTTGGCTACATTGCGCCGGTCTCGACGCTGCTCAAGTGGTTTCCTGATCGGCCCGGCATGGCGACTGGGCTCGCGATCATGGGGTTTGGCGGCGGCGCGATGGTTGGCTCGCCGCTCGCCATGGAACTGATGGCGGCGTTCCGCGCGCCGGGCGTGCCAGGCATCTGGCAGACGTTCGTCGCGATGGGCGTGATCTATGGCGCGCTGATGGCGTTTGGCGCCGCGCTCGTGCGCGTGCCGCCGCCCGGCTTCGCGCCGGCGGGCGCGATGGCGGCCAGCAGCGAAGGCATGACCGCGGCCGAGGCGATCCGCACCAAGCCGTTCTGGCTCGTGTGGATCGTGCTGTTCGCCAACGTCACCGCCGGCATCGGCGTGCTCGGCATGGCCTCGCCGATGATGCAGGAGATGTTCGCCGCCAGCCCCGACGCCGCCGCCGGCTTCGTCGGACTGATCAGCCTGTTCAACCTCGTCGGCCGCTTCGTCTGGTCGTCGGCGTCGGACCGGCTCGGTCGCAAGGCCACGTACGCGCTCTACCTCGGGCTTGGCATGGCGCTGTACGCGCTGCTGCCGGCGAGCGCGGCGTGGGACGCGCAGGGCCTGTTCGTGCTGGCGAGCTGCGTCATCCTCAGCATGTACGGCGGCGGCTTTGCGACCGTGCCGGCGTACCTGCGCGATTTGTTCGGCACCGTGCAGGTCGGCGCGATCCACGGCCGCCTGCTGACGGCGTGGTCGCTCGCCGCGATCGCTGGCCCGAGCGCGGTGACCTATGCGCGGGAGGCGCAGGTCGCCGCCGGCGTGCAGCCTGCCGACGCCTATTCGGCGGTGCTGTACGCGCTCGTCGCGCTGCTCGCCGTGGGCTTCGTCGCCAATGCGTTGGTGCCGCGCGCGCGGATGGCGGCGGGAGCGACGCGGGCGCTGGGCGACGTCGTCGTCACCCCGGCGCCCAAGCCATGGGCGCTGCTCGCCGCGACGTGGGGTCTGGTGCTCGCGCCGCTCGGCTGGGGTGTGGCGATGACGGCGAAGAAGGCGATGGGGTTGTTCGCGGGCGGGTGAGGGGTGCGTGGCAGCAGGCTCCGCTGCGGCCAGCCTGCGTGGGCGCGCCGCCGCCGCGACCTCACCAGCGCACGGGCCCGTTCGCGATCGCGAACACCACCGTCGGCGCCGCCATCACCAACTGCGCGCCGGCCTGCTGTAGCTGCGCCGCCCAGGCCTTGTCCCAGCCGACGCAGGCGATGACGACGTCGGCGTCGACGGCGACGCGGCCGTCACCGTCGGGCGCGATCACGTGTTCGCTCGCGCCCTTGCCAATACGGACGCGGCGCCACGCGCCGGGTGTGCCGTCGAGCTCGACGACGGTGATGGCGGGCGCCATCAGGCCGAGTGGCCGCAGGTCGATCGGGTCGGGCGGGTGGCTGACGACGGCGACGCGCTGGCCTTGCTCGTGTGCGCGCCGGATCTGGTGAGCGAGTTCGTCGTAGCGCGCGTCCATCGCGCGGCGCGACGCGAGCGTGTGCTCGAGCGGCTGCCATGACAGGCGATCCAGCCACGGCAGCGCTTCGTGCGCGCGGCCGAAGCCGTCGGCGTCGGCTTGCCGCGAGGTAGCCGCTGGCAGCAGCAGCCACGCCAGCAGGCCCGCCGCGGCGCCGACGGCGTGCAGCGCGGCGACCGCGCGTTCGCGCAGCAACGAGCGCCACGACGCGGCGGCGAGCACGGCGAGCGCTGGCAGCGCGGCGAAGAGGTACGCCTTCTTGTGGCAGAACGTCAGCGCCAGCAGCAGCAGCGGCGGCCACGCGGCGGCGTGCAGCACGGCGCGCGTCGCGACCGGCAGGGCCTGCGCCACCGCGGCGCGCCGCAGCGGCCACAGGCACAGGCCAAACGCCAGCGCCGGCCCGCCGCCGAGCAGCACGGCCCAGCCGATGCGCCACAAGGTCGCGGCCTGGCGTTCGAGCGTGCCGTCGCGCCACAGCGCCTCGCGGTCGAGGATCGGCTGCACGTAGCCGCACGCGGCGACCAACGGTCCGACGCCGCCGCACGCGATGACCGTCAACAAGAGCCACGTCAGCGCGCCGACGAGCAGCAGTACGGCGCCGCCGGCGCGCTGGGCCCAGCCGTAGGGCCGCGCGGCGACGAGCCACGCGACGGCGAGCAGGATCGTCACGTCGGGACGGAAGCCGCCGGCGAGGCCGAGCAGCAGCGACGCCGCTGCGAACGCGCGCCCTTCACCGCCGGCCGCGCGCACGAGCAGCAGCGTGGCGAGCGCGCCGAGCCCGAGCGCGTCGATGCCACTGAGCGCGTCGCCGCCCATGTAGAGCACGACCGGCGTGCAGCCGATTGCAAGCGCGAGCCACGGCGCGAGTCCGCCGCCAAGGCACCGCCGCGCCAAGGCCGCGATGGCGAGCGCGCCGAGACCGGCGGTGACCGCCGCCTGCAGCGCGAGCCCGCGGTGGGCGTCGCCGACCAAGGCAGCGAAGACCTTGCCGAGCACGACGTGGAACAGGTAGCCCGGCGGCTGCGGGTGGTGCGCCACCGGCGCGAAGCCGCCGAGCGCAAGGCCGAGGTTGCCGGCGTCGATTTCGCCGGGCCACATCGCGCGGCCGAGCCAGCAGCAGAGGGCGACGGCGGCGGCGACGGCGCGCGTGGCCGGCGTCACTTGCGGCGCTTTGACTTGGCGTGCGCTTCGAGCTCGGCGGCGATCGTCGCCACGTCGTCGTCGGTCAGACGCTGCTTCGTCGCGCGCAGCATGGCGACGAAGTGCTCGCACTCCTCGGGTTGCACTGGCGCGCCGATGTTGCCCTTGGGTCCGATGCCGGTGATCAGCTCCTTGCCGGCGTTGTCGACAACGATCAGCCACGGCAGGCCGCCGTTGCGACCCGCCTTCATGCGGTCGTAGATCGCCTTGCCGTGGGTCATGCGGTCGGTGTCGAGCTCGAGCACGACGTAGTCGAGCTGCATGCGCTTGTGCACTTCAGGTCGCCCGAGGAACTCCTCGAGCACTTTGCACCAGCCTCACCACGGCGCGTCGAAGTGAACGAACACGCGCTTGCCGTCCTTCTTGGCCGCAGCGAACGCAGCGTCGAGCAACGCCTGCGCGTCGAGCGGCGCGGCGTGATGCGCCTTCAACTGCTCGGCCAGCTTGCCGGCGTCGAACGGCGCGAGGTCCGTGGCGGCGAACGCGGCCAGCTGCTTGCCATCGGCGTCGAGCACGGCGAGTGCGGGCGCGTCGCCGAGACCGAACGCCTTGGCGTCGTCGGCCGAGGCCAGCGGCGCCTGCATGAACTCGTAAAGCAACTGTCGGCTCAGCGGTGCGCGCTTGAGCGCCTTGCCGATCGCGGCGCCGGCTTCGCCGTCGCCGAGCCAGTGGACCAGCACACGCTTGTTCTCGAGCTTCGCCGCGGCGAGCGCGTCGGCGACGACGCTCAGGCGCTTCGGGGCCGCGGTCGGCGCAGGATCCTGGGCTAGGGCCCAGGCCGCGGTGCATAGCGCGGCGAGGGCGACGATGGGACGGTTCATAGGGCTCCGTGGGCGCCGGAATTGGCGCGCGACAGAGCATACGGACGGCGAGCAGCGAAAGCGGCGACCGGCGCGCCTTATCATGGGATGCCCTGCGTTGTGCTATCGCCCGAACGCAGCGCCCACGGGCGGCGCGGCGGCGGGTTCCGGCTCGACCTCGCTCCAACGGTGTCGCCGCCGGTCCTGACGCCGGGGACGTGGCCGGGTTCCGCCGCTGCCCGTCTGTACGCCGACAGCTGCGACGTCACGCGGTTGGCCAGTGCGAGCGGCGACGCCGACTTGTCGGCAGTCAGCCATGTCAGCGTCGCGCCCCGGCGCCGCGCGCTCGTCGTCCGCGGCGTAGTTCGTCGCCAACGCGCTCGCCGCAAAGTCCGCCGCGGCGACGACCGGCAGCCCTCCGCTGCCGATCGCCGCCGCGGCGAAAGAAAGAGCGAACACCGCGCCTCAGGGCGCGGTGCCGATCATCACGCGGGTCTGCCCCGAGAAGGTCAGCAGGCCCGGCTCGGTGGCGTCCAGCGTCAGCCACTGGCCGAAGACCGTCGTGCCGTCGAGCGCCGGGTTGTTGGGGATCGCCAGCGCGAAGGTGCCGACGCCGACCGCGCTGGTCGCGACGGTCGACGTCGTGGTCGCGTCCTGGTAGGCGACGCAGTTCGTCCAGCCGAAGGGCGTCAGCGACAGCGGCAGGGGCGGGCCGTTGGTCAGGCCGAGCGCCAGCACCGCGATGCTGCTCGCCGGCGCGCCGGTCGTATAGAAGAAGAACGTCCCGCCGCGGTTGCCGTTGCCGAAGTGCATCGCCTCCAGCGAGCCGCAGCTGGCGCCGTGCTCGTTCACCGTGCTGCAGCCAAAGCCCAGGCGCAGGCGCACCGACAAGTTGTCAACGCCGGTTGCCATCGCCGGCGCGGCGCCGGTCCAGTTGATGGCGTAGACGCGCGGCTCGTTGGAGCGGGCGAATTGGCCGTCGACCGTCTGCCAGTTGCCCTGGGCGATCACCTCGACGACGACATCGTCGACGCCGTTGTAGAGAAACGGCGTCTGCAGGCCGATCTCGGTCCACTGGTCCTGCGTCATGTCGAAGCTGTAGTTGTTGCTGCTCAGCGTCGTGATCGGCCCCGGCATGTTGGCGGCGAAGTTGGGCGACAGCGCGTATCCGCTGGCGACGTGGCTCATGCGCACCATCAGGTTGCTGTTCCAGTGGCGGCCGTCGACCTCCGGCGCGAAGGCGAGGCTGCGGATCACGCCGAGGGCGCCGAGCTCGGCGCGGCGGACGATCGTCTGCCAGCGCATGTTCGTGCCGAGCCCGTTGTCGTAGCGGTGCAGCAGCGTGACGTTGGCGACGCGCGGCGAGAAGACAAAGCCGGCGAAGCCGGCGTTGCTGGCCGAACCGGCGGCCAGCGACAGCGCGCCCAGCGCATGGTTCTGGTTGCTGCCGTCGCCGTTGGTGTAGCCGTGCGCGAAGTTGGTCGCGTCGATCGCGAGGCCGTACGTGCCGACTGGCAGGAAGAACGGTTCGGCGAAGTTGATGCGGCTCGGCGCGTCCGGGCCGGCGGACACGCCCTTGCCAGCGGTCAGCGGCAGCCACGAGGCCGGGTTGGTCTCGTTGCCGACGTGCGACACGCCGAGGTTGGTGCGGAAGACGTCGAGGCGCAGCTCCTGGCCCGCCGGCGCCGTGGTGTTGAGATCGAGGCCGCCGATCCAGACGCTCGCAGCGGCGGTCACGTTGAAGTAGACCGCGCCGCCCGACGCGCCGAAGTTGCCGCCGGTGAAGAACGTGGTGAGCTCCGACTTCGAATTGCCGCCGAAGGGCCAGTAGTTGCCGGTGGCGGCCGTCGGGCTGACGTCGGGGATGTAGCGGGCGCAGCCCGAGCCGTAGAGGCGCGTGCCGCCGTTGACGACCAGCGCGTAGGTCGCGTCGGTCGCCGCGGTCGCGATGTGCGCGTCCTGCGTCACGGTCGGCGCGGTGACCTCGACGGTCCACGTGCCGGCCAGCGGGTTTTGCAGCATCACGCACTCGACGGTGTCAATCGTGTCCGCGGCGCCGCCGACGGCGCTGAAGCGCGTCTGCGCCGCGCCCTTGAGGCCGACGTTGCCCCAGTACGACGTGCCGTCGGGCGCGATCACGCGCAGCGTCAGGTCGTTGACGCGGTCGAGCGCGGCGGCGGGATTGCCGGCCGGATCGAGGTACGTCATGCAGACCTTCAGCGAGGTCTCGCCGGCGAGCACGTTGACCTGGTAGCTGTGCGTGCCGCCCTGCGTGATCGGCGCGTCCTCGGCGACGATCGTGAAGCGGTCCTTGCGCGTCAGCAGCGTGTTGAGGTTGGGGAAGCCCCAGCCGACGTGCTCGCGGCGGTTGTCCGCCGCGGTCATCGTGTACTGGTCGGCGCCCGTGATCATCAGCGCCTTCAGCGTCTGCGCGTACGGGCGGTTCGCGAAGCGGCTGCCGCCGACCACGCGCGGCGCGTTGCTGAACAGGTGGTCCGTGTACATCTGGATCGCGAGGGCGTTGTGGCCCGCGACGATCGGCGTCGCCGCCGACGTGCCGCCGAAGTTCGTCGTCGACTGGCCGGCCGGATCCGCGACGTTGTTGTAGCCGCCGGTCGTGCCCGGGGCCGTCGGGTCGTTGTTGGCGAGGCCGACGCTCAGGTCCGACGTCCACACGCTGTCGTAGTAGGCGCACAGGTCCGGCTTCATGCGGCCGTCGGCCGCCGGGCCGATCGAGCCCGAGCCTGCGGCCCACGAGTCGTCGGCCGGGTTGCTGTTGTTGAAGTGCTGCACGGCGCCGATCGAGATGACGTTCTTGGCCCAGGCCTGGGGGCGCGCGAACTGGTTGCCCTGGTTCGACATGCTGTTCGTCCACGGGATGCGGTGGTCGAACACGATGTCGTCGGCGTCGGCCGAGTCGGCGGTGTACGCGGTGGTCACGCCGGCGCCCCACGACGCGGTCGTGAACATGCAGTTGTGCGTGTTGACGACCTCGTTGATGACGGCGTTGCGCGAGAAGCCGGCCGTCACCGTCGTGTAGTTGGTGTAGAAGCCGACCGCGTCCGGGGCCATGCCGCGCGCGCTGGCGTTGCTCGTGCCGTTGCCGAACACGATGCCGGCGGTGCAGTGGCCGTGGCGCTGCTGCGTGCCGCCGCTGCGCACGTTGACCAGCGCGGTGGTGAAGTCCGGATGCGTCGGCTCGACGCCTTCGTACACGTGGCCGCGCACGCCGATGCCCGTGTAGCCGGCCGCGGTCTCGATGGCGTTGGCGCCGCCCTGGATGCGGGCGTTGTTCATGTCCGCGCCGGGCTCGGTCCAGCGATCGATCCACAGCACCTCGTCGCAGCGGGCCGCGGCGGCGAGTTGCGCGCCGTCGAGCTCGGCGATCAGCAGCAGGCCCATCTCCTGGCGGTCGACGACCGTGCCACCGAAGGCCTCGATCTTCGCCGCCAGCGCGCCCTTCTGCGTGCGCTTGTCGGCGACGACGAGGTTGTAGCGGGCTTTGCCGAGCTGCACGCCGTTGGCGAGCGCTTCGAGCAGCGCGGTCTCCAGCCGGTAGGCGGGCTCGTACGCGCCGACCCAGCGCACCGCGGGCAGCGCGCCGACGGCGCGGACGGCGGCGCCGTCCATGCGCACGAGATGGCAGGTGTGCGGCAGGTAGCCGTGCACGGCGACGCCGAGCGCCTTCAGTGCGGCGCGGTCGTCGTCGGTCGGCGCGCCGTGGAACTGCACGATCCACAGGCGGGTGTCGGCGCCGGCCCGGAGAACGGCCGGGATCGGCAGTGTGCCGACCTTGGGGTCGAACGTGCCGTACTGCAGGGCGACCTGCGGATTGCCGGGAACGATCGGGCCCGTGCCATCGGCCTGCGCGACGGAACGAGCGATCAGCGAGAGGCCCGCGGCGACGCCGAGGGTGAAGAGCGAGGAGCGGTTCATGATCAGCTTGGAGGGAAATGGTCGCGGCGCGGGGAAGTCCCGGCCTATTGGCTCCAGCGGGATGGCTGCAACGCTCCCAAGGTGGCGATCGTCGCTTCTTGAGAGTGCTCTAAGTTGTTGTACGGAAACAGCTTGCGGCGTACATTATTGTCGGCACCGGCCGTGGCCGCAGCTGTGCGCCACGGCGCCGACCGCAGCCTCGGCGAGTAAGGTAGGCTACTGCGCCTTGTCCGGCAGATTCCGTCGCCCACCTCGCGGTCGGTCCGGCCGGCAACTTCTCTCGCCCGCGCCACCGGCTCTGGGCTTGCCGCGCCAACGCTTGCTCCCGTTTATGAACCTCCACTCCCTGTTTGCCGCTGCGCTGCTCGCCGCGCCGGCCTTTGCCCAGACCATCGCCTGGGGGCCGGTCCTGCCGACCCTTGCCGTCACCGACGTCAACACCAACGGCACGCTCGTCGTCGCGCGCAACCTGCACTCCGCGACCGCGGCCCAGTCGCCGCTCGTTCACGGTGTGCAGTTCGTTGGCGCGTTCGCGCCGATCGGGTGGACCAACGCGTCGACGCTGGCGATGAACGGATCGACCACCGGCGACGCGGGCTTCGACCTGCTGCTGTCGTCGGCGCGCGCGACCAGCGCCACGACGCCGAGCAATCCGACCGGCTGGGGCGCGATCCGCATCGACAATCTCGCGCCGCTGACCGTTGGCCGCACGTACGAGATCCAGTGCTGGTTCACCGACCAGCGGCTCGGCAACGGCATGTCGGCGCTCTATGACCGCGCGATGACGCTTAGCTCGGCGATCGGCGCGGTGACGCTCGCCGGCGGCGAGGCGACCAACCTCGGCACGCTGCTGCAGGGTCCGCTGTCGGCGCCGCTCGACGGCGACCCCGACAACAACCCGGCGCTCGGCGGCGCGGACGCCGTGTTCGGCTCGCACTGCACCGGCGCGTTCACGCGCACGACCGCGACCGACCAGCTGTGGCTGCTGGTGCAGGGCTCGCACCCGCTCGCGGCCAATTCGCTGCGGTCCCACCTGACGGCGTTCCAGATCCGCGACGTGTCGCCGACGTGGTCGTCGTACGGCGCCGGCTGCGGCACGGTGACGCTTGCGCTCGGCAGCCTGCCGGCGATCGGCGGCACGTTCATGCTGCACGTCGGCAACCTCGGGCCGGGCCTGCCGTTCATGCTGACCGGCATCGCGCAGCTCAACGTGCCGCTGCCGCTGCCCGAGTTCGTGCCCGGCTGCACGGCGCTCGCCAGCCCGGACCTCGTCGACTTCCTCGGCGGCGGCGGCATGGCGATGTGGAGCCTGCCGATCCCCAACAACCCGGCGTTGTCGGGCTTCCAGCTCTACAACCAGGCGCTCGAGTTCGGCGCGCTGCTGTCGCTCTCGAACGGCGGCGCGGCGACGATCCGCTGAGCGCGTGAGCGCGCTGCTGTCGCCCGCCGCGTCGCGCCGAGGCTGCGGCCGACGCGAACCCGTAACGACCGCGCGCTCGGCTGCGGCACAGCGGTACACTAGCGCCCCGTGAGTCTCGCGCGCGATCCTCGAGAAACCGAGTCCCTCGTCGACCTCGTCGCGCGCGGTATCGCGCGCCTCGACGCCGGCGAAGCAGTCGATCCGGCGGCGCTGTGCGCCGAGCAGCCGCACCTCGCCAGTGTCGTCGCCGAATTGCTCGGCATGCAGCGGCAGCTGCCGCAGTTGCAGCAGGCGGCCCTGGGCGAGGACCCGCTGCAGGGGGCGCTGCTCGCCGGCCGCTACAAGCTCGCGTCGTGTCTCGGCCGCGGCGCGATGGGCGTCGTCTACCGCGGTGAGGACCAGGAACTCCGGCGCAGCGTCGCGATCAAGATTCTCGACGCGCGGATGTTCCGCGACGCCGCCGCCGAGCCGCGCTTCCAGCGCGAGGCCGAGGCGCTGGCGATGCTGCAGCACCCCAACGTCGTCGCCGTATTCGACCGCGGTCGCACGCCTGAAGGCGTGCAGTACCTCGTCATGGAGTTGCTCGAAGGCACGTCGCTCGCGACTCTGCTGCGGCGCATCGACGACGGCGAGGCGCCGATGGCGGCCGTCGCGGCAGTGTGCGGGCCGCAGCCGGCGGACTTGACATGGCCGCGCTTGTGCGCGCGCTGGGTGCGCGAGTTGTCGCTCGGCCTCGGCGCGGCGCACGAGCACGGGCTCGTGCACCGTGACGTCAAGCCGTCCAACGTCTTCGTCGATCGCACGGGCCGACCGGTGATGCTCGACTTCGGCATCGCCGCGCACCATGCCGCCGAGAAGCTCACGGCGACGCAGACGACGCTCGGCACGCCCTGGTACATGGCGCCCGAGCAGCTGTGCGCCGGTGGCGTCGGCGAGGCGAAGCCGTCGCTCGACATCTACGGCCTTGGCGCGACGCTCTACCACCTGCTCGCCGGCCGCACGCCGTACGAGGGCGAGATCGCGCAGGTGTTCGCCGCGCTACAGACGTCCGACCCGGCGCCGCTCGCCCAACTGCGGCCGGGCCTGCCGCGCGATCTCGTCGCCATCGTCGAGCGCTGCCTCGAGAGGCAGCCGGAGCGCCGCTACGCCACGGCGAGCGCGCTCGCCGCTGACCTCGACGCCTTCCTACAGCACCTGCCGGTCACCGCGCGGCCGATCAGCGCGCTTAGCCGGCGGCTGCGCGCGTGGCGGCGCGCGCCGGCGAAGCCGATCGCTACGCTCGCCGCGGCGCTGCTGCTTATTGTCGGCGGATCCGTCGCGCCCGTGTTGGTGACCGAGCGTGCGGAGGCGCGCGCCAGCGCGCAGCGCGGCCTCTACGCGACTCTGCCGTCGCTGCTGGCGATCGAAGGCTGGCCCGACGAACGCATCCTCGGCGCGCTGCAGGGCGAGCACCGCACCGGCATCGGCCTGCTCGACCAGTTGCTGGCGCTCGATCCCGATGACCTGCCGGCGCGGCTGTTCCGCGCCTGCCTGCGCCAGGACCTCGGCGACCGCGACGGCGCCGTCGACGACTTCGCCGTGCTCGCGGCGCGCGGCGACAGCCCGTACCTGCAGGCGCTCGCGGCCCGCTACGCCGCCGCCGATCCGGCGCGCGCCGGCGCCAAGGCGATCGACACCGCCGGCCTGCCGGCGCCACAGTCGCCGCCGGAGTGCTTCGTCGCCGGCTACCATGAACTGCGCCTCAGCGATGTCGCGGGCTTCGCCGAGCGCGCCGATGCGCTGTTCGCGCGCGCCGCCGACGCCTACATGCCAGCGCGCGACGGCCGGCTGTTCGCGCTGGCAGCGCTTGGTGAACAGCGCAGCGGCGAGGAGCAGGCGGCGACGATCAAGCAGCTGTACGACGAGACGGTCGCGCTCGAAGCGTTGTACGGCGGCAGTACGGCGCGCACCTGCGCCATGCGCGGCGTCGCGCTGATGATGCGCCGCGACTACCGCGCGGCGATCCCCGAGTTAAAGGCGTCGCTGGCGCTGCGTCCCGACCGCCACGGGCCGTACCAGAACCTGGGCGTCGCGCACTTGCGCCTGGACGATCTCGCCGGCGCCGAGCATTACCTGCAGCAGGCGCTGCGCGTGCGGCCATTCGCCTGGAACACGCGCTTCACGTTGGCGCAACTGCTCCGCGCCCGCGGCGACTTCGCCGGCGCCTACAAGTTCGCCGAAGGCCTGGAGAAGACCGGCCTGCGCGGCGAGGCGTGGAAACTACCGGATCTGCTGGGTTCGATCGCGCAGGCCGAGGCGCTGGCGCTGCGCGGCAGCGACGTCGCCGCGTCGCAGGCGGCGGCGGCGCGCTCGGTGACCGCGTACGACGAGGCGCTCGCCGTACGCGCGACGGCCGAGGCGCAGCAGCGGCGCGCGATCTCCGTCGCGTTGCTGGAGGACCGGCCGCAGGCGGCGTTGGTGCCGTTCGCGCGCACGCTGCTCGCCGATCCCAGCAGCGCCTACCAGCTGGCCAACCTCGCCTTCCTGATGCCGCCTGGCGGGCTCGATGCCGCGCAGACCGCGTGGTTGGCGGCGATCGTCCGCCAACTGGCGCGCCAGAAGGCCGACGGCGACAAGGTTTTCCAGCGGCGGATGAGCGACGAGATCGATGCCGGGCTGAAGCCGTTCCGCTGATTCGTACGGCGAAATTTTAGGTTCGTCCCACGGATTGGCGGCGACTGGTACGCTGACGGACTCTCGCATGGCCATCCGTTCCAACTACGCCGTCCTCTTCGCTGCGTGTGCCGCGGCTCCGGCTGCTGCACAGGGAGTCAACGAGTCCCGCGGCCCCCTCGCTGGTGCGGCGACCGCCGTGCTGATCGACGGCGGTCTCGCCGGCAGCGCGGACGCCGAGACGCGCGTGCACCGCAACGGCTTCACGCTGGCGCCGACCGTCGCGCTCCCGAGCCCGCAGACGCAGCCCGACCTGAAGACGATCCTGGCGCAGTGGAACGGCGCGGCGCAGCTCGACATCGACGACATCAGCCTCGGTCGCGACGAGATCCTCGCCGACAGCAGCGGCCAGCTGGCGGTGCCGCCCAACGCCTGGGGCCTGATCTCGTTCTCGCTCAAGCAAGGGGCGACTGGTGTCGCCGGTTCGCGCATCGCGCAGGAAGCGGCGCTCGGCAGCATTGGTAGCGCGCTGTTCTCGTGGGTTCTCCCCGGCAGCGCCTATCCGCCGCAGCTCATCGGTCGCACCGAGCGCAGCCATTCGCGCGCCGAACTCGGCCTGCCGGCGGGCGCCGAGGTCGATGCCGTCGACTTCCCGCTGATGCTCGGACGCGACCAGGGGACCCTGACGACGATCGAGCCCGGCTTCGGCCCGCTCGTCGGCACGGCGCAGACGATCTACTTCACCGTTTCCAGCGCCACGGCGGGCCTCGTGCCGTCGTTCTGGTGGGGCAGCACGGCGAGCACCGTGCCGAGCGGCGCCAACATCCTCAGGGTCTCGCGCGCCAGCACGACGGCGCCGTGGGGGGCGCCAAGCGTGTTCCGCTTCTGGTACGACCTCGGCCTCGAGCAGAACGAGGACATCGACGGCCTCGCCGTCGACGCCGCGGCCAACAAGCTGCTGTTCTCGTGTGTCGGCACGGCGCGTGATCAGTTCCTCTACGTCGACATGTCGGCCGACGGGGGCGCCGCCGTGCCGCTCAAGAGGCAGGACGGCGCGAATGTCAGTAACGTGGTCGGCAAGGGCCAGAACGACGACGTCGACGCCATCTGTACGCTCGACCCGAGCATCAGCACGAATGGCGGCGTGCCGCCGGGCGGTGACGACTTCGGCAGCTCGTGCGGCCTGCCGCGATCGGGCCTGCTCGGCACGCCGTCGATCAACGCCACGGCGTTCCGTCGCTGCACGCTTGGCCAACCGTGGTTCGACACTTGGATGGTTGGCTGGCCGCCCCTGACTGGCGTCACGCCCGGCATCGCCGTGCTGTACGCGACCGTCGGCAACGACCTGACGCTGATCCCGCTCGGCCCGATCCGGGTGCGCAACACGGCGCCGGCCGTGCCCGGCGATCCGATCGGCTACAGCTTTGCGATTCCGATCAGCTACGCGCTGACCGGCCAGATGCTGACTTTCCGCTGGGCGGCGATCGACGCTGGCTTCACGGCGATCGCGGAGGCCTGGCCGGTGCAGGTGAACCTGTGAGGTTGGCGTGGGACGAACTGAGCGCGGCGATTGTCGCTGCGGCGGCCGGCGATGCGGCGGCGAAGGAGCGCTTAGTGTCGCACTGCTACGAGCCGGTGCAGCGGCTCGTGCACCGCGACCTCGAGCGCGATTTCCGGCAGAAGCACCGCTGGATGATGCCGCTGTTCAGCACGCACGACGTTGTGCACGAAGTGCTCGCCGCGGTCGTGCGCGACCTCGCCGACACCAGCTTCGTTGGCCCCGAGCCATTCTACGCCTACCTCAGCACGCTGGTGCGCCACCGGTTGCTCGACGCCGTTCGTTTCCACGAAGCCGCGCGCCGCGACGGTCGCAAGCAGGCGGTCGAGCCGACGCAGGGCCTCGCCGCCGTCGCGGCCGACAACCGCGAGCCGACGCCGACGCTGGCCGCGTCGCTTGGCGAGCGCGCATCGCTCGTGCGCGACGCGCTGGCCGAATTGCCTGAGCGGCAGCGGCGCCTGCTCGAACTGCGCCTGCTCGAAGGCTCGACGTTTCCCGTGATCGCCGAAGCGCTAGGTTACTCGTCCGAGGAGACTGCGCGGCAGGCTTGCGCGGCCGCGCAGGCGCGCCTGCTGGTCAAGCTGCGCAGCCGCGGCTTAGGCGACACGCTTTCGATCGGCGGCTGACTCGCTGCCGCCGGCTGCGCGCGCCGGCGCGCGTCGCGTCGGTCCAATTCGTCGCGGCCGCGCGCTATCGTGAGGCGATGACCACGCCGACCGTCGCCAGCGAAAGAGCGCCGCCCACCCTGTGGGCCGACGCGCCGGCGCCCGACGCTGTAGCATTGGCGCGCGGCCGTCGCGCGCTGATGGCGGCGCTCGCCGCCTGGGCGCTGCTCGTGCTGCTCGCCGTGCCGATGGGCATCGGCGGCAGTTGGCGCGAGACCGACACGCAGGCGATCGCGCGCAACCTCGCATTCGAGGACTTCGACCTGCTGCGGCCGCGCGTCGACTGGCGCGGCGACACCGACGGCGCCGTCGAGTGCGAGTTCCCGCTGTACCAGGCGGCGATCGCGCTGGCGATGCGCGCGTTCGGCGAGTCGGAGGTTCCCGGCCGGTTGCTGTCGCTGGCGTCGATGCTGGTCGCGGCGTGGGCGCTGCACCGATTGCTCGAAGCGCGCGCCGGCCCGGTTGGCGCGCTCGCCGGCGCGTGCGCGTTCCTCGCCGGCGGTCACGCCTTCCTGTTCGGTGCGCGCGTCATGCCCGATGCGTTCAGCACGGCGTGGGCGCTGCTCGGCCTGCTCGCGTTCGTGCGCTACCTGGGCTCCGGCCGCGGCGGCGCGCTGGCGGCGGCGACGCTGTGCACGGCGCTCGCCTGCCTGACCAAGCCGACGGCGCTGCAGGTCGGCATGCTGCAGTTCCTGTGGGCGGCGTTGCTGGCGCCGCGGCGACTGCGTGACCTGCGGCTGTGGCTGTCGTGGGGGCTCGTGCTGGCCGTCGTCGCCGGCTGGCTCGCGCATGCCGTCGCGCTGCACGCGGAGACCGGCCTGACCTTCGGCGTCGTGTCCGGCGGCGAGACGAAGTTCCCGACGCTGCGCAGCCTGCACAACCTCGACCACTGGCTGTCGCTCGCGCTGACGACGCTGCGCTACGGCCTCGCGTGGAGCGGCGCGCTGGCGCTGGTCGTGCTCGCCGTGCGCCGGCGGCTCGATCGCGCCGACCTCGCGCTGCTGCTGACGGTGGGCTGCGGCCTCGTCGGCACGCTGCGCTACAGCGTGCACTGGGGCATCGGCCCGCATTACCACGTGTTCGCGGCGGTCGCCGGCGCGTGGCTCGTCGGCCGCGCGTGGCCGCTGGTCGCGGGCCGGACGTTGCGCATCGCGTTCGTCGTCGCGTTGGCGGCGACGGCCGTGGCGCAGCTCGTCGACGAGCGCGCGCAGCGGCAGTCCTGCCTCGCGCCTGGCCTCGACGAACTCGGCGCCGTGATCCGCGAATGGACGCCGGGCGGCGAGCGCATCGTCGTGCGCAGCTACCGGGAGGGCTTCGACCCGTACTGGCGGCGGCGCACCAACTTCGAGGACCCGATCGTCGTCTACCACGCGCGCCGGCACGGCTTCGCGCTGGCCAAGGACGGCTTCACGCCGGATGCCCTCACGCCGCTGCGCGATCGCGGCGCGCGCGTCGTCGTCGACCAGACGCCGGACGACACGCCGGCGGCGGCCAAGCTCTGGCTCGAGTTCAACAGCGACGCCGTGCGCCACGTCGCCGGCCGCAAGCTCTACCGGCTGAGGTCCTACAGGGTGCGCTGAAGCGCGGACCCCGCCACGCTCACATCCGCGGCGTGCTGCGCTGGCCGCGCGGCTGGTGGCACGGCGGCATCCACGGCTGGCCGGCCTGCGGGAACGCGACCGACTGGCCGTGGAACATCATGCGGACGAGGGCCGAAACGGCTTCGCGCCGGCCTCGTCGGCGCGCTCGCCGGCGGCCATCGCGCCATTGCGTGACCGCGGCGCGCTCGTCGTAGTCGACCAGATGCCGCGCGATGCCGCGCCGGATGCCAAGGCCTGGCTCGAGGCAAGAAGCGACGCCTTGCGCAACTTTGGCGGTTATCGGCTCCGTAGCCTGCGGCAAGCCGTGGGCGAGCAAGTATGCTGCGCCGCTTTGCAGGCATGAGCCACACCATGCGCAACCACATCCTCGTCACGGCCGCCGCATTGTCGTGCGCGCCGCTCTCCGCCCAGGCCAACGTCATCCCGGGCCTCGACGGCAGCCTTACCAACAACGCCAGTCCGACCTACTTCGGCCGCCGCGGCGCCGCGCATCCCAACGGTGAGATCGGCATGTCGTACAGCTACACGATGTGCAATCCGGGCATCGTGCCGATCCAGTGGACGGCGCCGATGAACCCCAATCATCCGATGTTCGCGATGATGGTCGTGCGCGAGAGCAACGGCCGCTTCGAGCAGATCACCAACGATGCAACCACGTACGTGAAGCACGCCTTCGGCGCCGCCAACACGGCGAGCACCTGCGGCGGCACCTGCCAGACGACCGGCACAGGCCTGCGCGTCAACTGCACCGACACCTACGGCGCCACGACGAACGCCAACCGCAACTACCTCGCGCCGGCGAGCGAGATTGACCCTTGGACCGGCGTCTGGGCGCCGGTCGGCAGCTACTTCGATCGCGGCGAGCCTGACGTCGGCCCGCCCGCCAACCAGGACGGCGTGCGTTCGCTGTCGGGGACCGCGCCGGCGTTCGCCGCCGACCTGGTCAAGAACCGCGTGACGCTCAGGGAGCAGGACCTGCTCGCCGCTGGCCGCAAGTGGATGTGCTGCCACATCGTCGTCGCCGGCGAGGACGGCAACCTGCACCTGAACAACACCGGCCACCGCGAGATCGTGCCGACGTGGAACGGCACGACGTGGACGTTTGCCAATCCAGCGGTGTTTCAGCCCGGCACCGTGCTGTCGAAGTGGGCGGATGCGACGCTCAACCATGCGCGCAACGGCGGCGACGACGGCCACTTCTACGTCGCCGCCAAAGTGGCGCAGGTCGGCCCGACGACGTGGCGCTACGAGTACGCGGTGCACAACCTCGACAACAACCGCGGCGCGGCGACGCTGCGTATCCCGTGCAACCCGGCCACGAGCGTGACCAACGTCTCTTTCCGCGATCCCAACGACGACCCGCTCGACCAGTGGATCGTGAGCCGCGTCGGCGCCGAGCTGGTCTTCACTGCGCCGGCCACGAATCCGCTCAACTGGAACAACATCTACAACTTTGGCTTCGACGCCGACGTCGCGCCGGTCACCGGCGCGGTCGCGCTGGACCAGGCGCGCATCGGCCCGGGCGCCCTCGCCGTCGTCGTCGCGTCGCCCGTCCCGAGAGGGCTCGTCAGCGTGTCGACGATCGGCGCTGGCTGCGGCGCGCCGGCGCCGGTCCTGTACGCCAACGGCCTGCCGTTGATCCCCAACGCCGCGTTTGGCTTCACGGTGCAGGGCGCCGGCGGCGCGCCGGTCGTGGTGTTCGCCTCGCTTGGCGCCGACAACGCGGCCGTGGCGCCCGGCTGCTTCCGCTACGTCGACGCCGGCTTCGTGATGCACGGCGCGTACGTCGCCAATGCCGGCGGCCAGACAGTGGCGCCGTTCGCCATTCCCAACGCGCTGGCGCTCGATGGCACGGCGGTCACCTGGCAGGCGGCACAGATCGTCGCTGCCGGACCGTTGCTCGGCTTCCTGGCGCTGACCAACGGCGTCGGGATCGTGGTCGCGGCGCGCTGACGCGCGCGCCGCTCCGGGCCACGCTCACATCCGCGGCGTGATGCGCTGGCCGCGCGGCAGGTGGTACGGCGGCATCCACGGCTGGCCCGACACCGGGAACGCGACCAACTGGCCGTAGAACTCCATGCCGACGAGCGCCGCGGTGGTCGGGATGGCGATGACCGTGGTCGTCTGGCCGGTGGCGAGTCCCGGCAGGATCGCGACGTTGTTGGGGTCGCCGTAGTAGCGCACCGGCTCCATCGTCGTCGTCGGCCGCGCGTAGCAGAACGCGATGTCCCACATCGCCATGACGCCGGCCGGCAGGTCGGTCGAGAACGTCAGGTTGGCGCCGAGCATCGGATCGGCCGGCGACACCGTGCCTTCGCCGAGGAAGCGGCCGGGCGCGGGATTGCTCTCGCTGGCGAAGCCGGTCATCGAGCCGCCGCTGCGGAAGCAGCCCTGCATGGTCACCGGCGCCAGGAAAGACGCGCCGTTGACGGTCGTGTTGGCGAACTCGCACTGGCGCAGCGCGACCGGCGAGCGGGCCGCGGCCGGCACGACCAGCGCGCAGTTCTCGAAGCGGTTCCAGTAGAGGTTAGGCAGCGCGCCGTCGACGTCGTAGGTGACCGTGCCGTTGCGGAAGACGTTGTTCTGCTGCCAGACGCGCATCGACGCGAGGTTGGCGGTCACGGCGACGTCGCCGACGAACGTCATCTCGCTGCCGTGGATGTCGAACTCGGCCGTGCGCGGCCACACCCAGAACGCCTTCTGGCCGGCGCCGGCGACGAAGTCACCGTGGTGGTGGTGCAACATCGTCAGGCCGTTGGGGCCGCCCTCGACGTCCAGCACGTTGCCCGTGCACACGAGGTCGGAGTGCACGATGCGGTACATGAACTGCTGCGTGCTGGTCGGCACGCGGCGCTTCTCGCTGAAGGTCACGCCGTTGGTGAACGTGCTGCGGAACCAGTACAGCATCGACATGCGGGCGCCGACGCCGCCCTCGAGCACGCGGCAGCCGAGCTGCACGCCGTCCATGGCGCAGTGCTCAGCCTCGACCATCGTCTCGCCGCCCTGGACCTGGTCGTCGATCAGGATGCCGAGCGGCATGTTGGCGAAGCTCACGTGCTCGAGCATCAGCATCGACTCGTCCATGCCGACGCCGTGCGCCTTGACGCCGGCGACGGTCTGGCCGACCAGTTCGCAGTCCATGACCTCGGCCATCGGCATGCCAATGGCGGTCGCCATCGTCATCTTGGCGTCGACGCCGACCTGGCCGCCGACGATGCGCAGGCCGTGGATGCCGCAGTCGTGCGTGCGCAGCGTGAACACGCGCGGCTGCGCGCCGCCCAGGATCACCGGCAGCATCGACATGCCGGGCATCGGCATGTGCATGCCTATGACCTCGACGTGATGGCCCATGCCCATGCCGGTCAGGTCGCTGAGCGGCGCCTGCAGCATGATCATCGGCGTGATCATCTGGTCGACGACGATCGTGCCGACCATCGCGCCGGAGCCGGTGATGCGCGCCTGTTCGGCGGGCGAGAGCATCGCGGGCATCAGCGCGCCGTTGGCGACACGGATGGCTTCGTCGAGCGACAGCAGATTGTCGCCGACCGTGCCATGGGACTGGGGATCGTTGACGGTGGCGGTCAGCCCAGGGCCGGGGCCCTGCGCGAGCAGCAGCGGAAAGAGGAACGCGAGCATGGTGGTGCGGGCGGGGTGGCGCCCAGAAGTCTACCGTCGTCGGCCGTAGTGCACGCGGCAGTCCGTCCCACCGTGGGACATTGCCTTGGTCGTATGCGCCGCAGCGGGTTGCCAGTACGCAGGCTTCACCTACGATTCTGCGCGCGTTCGCCCTCGCCAGTCGCTCGCTCGCACTGCTGCCCTCGCGCGCTCACACCACCATGACCTGCATCGCTCGCACGCTCACCCTCGCCGTCGCCACGGCGACTCTCGCCGCCCAAGGCTATCAATGCCAACTGCTGTCCAACCTCGACCAGCACGCGCCGTACAGCGGCATGTGGGGCTACGTCGCCCCCAACGGCAAGGAGTACGCGCTGCTCGGCACGACGACCGGCGTCGCCGTCATCGACTGCACCAATGGCAGCGCGCCGGTCGAGCGCGGCTACTTCCCGTGGGCGGCGTCGACATGGCGTGAGGTCCGCACCTACGGCACGTACGCGTACGTCACGACGGAGGCCGCCGCCGGCTTCCTCGTGCTCGACCTGACCAATCCCGACGCGCCGACCAGCCTCGGCATCGTCGGCGCCGCCAACCACGGCAACGCCCACAACCTCGGCGTCGACATGGGCACGGGCCGCATCTACGTCGTCGGCACCAACAACGGCGTCGCGGTCTACGACGCCGCCGCCAATCCCGCCAACCCGCCGTTCATCGGCTATGCGGCGCCGAGCGGCACCAGCAACTACTTCCACGACCTGACGATCGAGAACGGCGTCGGCTACGGCGCGATGATCTACACGGGGATCTTCCGCATCTGGAACGTCAACACGTGGCCGCCGACGACGATCAGCGACTCGCTGACGCCGTCCGCGTTCTGTCACAACGCGTGGCCGACCGCCAACAGCAACATCACGGTCACCACCGACGAGCGCGACGGCTCGCTGATCCGCTTCTACGACACGACCAACAAGGCCGCGCCGGTCCCGATCAGCCAGATGACGATGGATCCGCGCACGGTCCCGCACAACGCGTACATCATCGGCAACATCGCGCACGTCGCCTGGTACACCGAGGGTTACCAGGCCGTCGACTTCAGCGACCCGAGCACGCCGGTCGTGGTGGCGTCGTACGACACCTGGCCGGGCGCGTCCGGCGGCTACAACGGCGCGTGGGGGTGCTTCCCGTACCTGCCGTCGGGCAACGTCTACATCAGCGACCGCGCCACCGGCCTGTACGTGCTGAAGCCGAGTTTCACCGACCTCGCCATCGCGCACACGCCGCTCGCCGACACCACGCAGGAGTCGACGCCGTACACGGTGACCGCCAACCTGACGAGCAGCAACGCGATCCAGTCGGCGACGCTGCGCTACAAGCTCAACGGCGGCGCCCAGCAGTCGGTCGTCATGCAGCCGACGCTCGTCCCCGGCCAGTACTCGGCGCAGATCCCGGCGCAGAACGCCGTGACGCAGGTCGAGTACCACATCGACGCCGTCGACAACAAGGCGGCGCGCCGTAGCCCGCGCACCGACGAGAACCGCTTCCTGGTCGGCCAGTGCGTCGTGCGCTGGAGCGACGACTTCGAGGCCTCGGTCGGCTGGACCACCGGCGGCACCGCGAGCGACTGGCAGCTCGGCCAGCCGCGCGGCCGCGCCGGCTTCTCGTCGGCGTTCGGTTGGCAGGACCCGCTGAAGGCGACGTCGGGCAACACGGTCCGCGGCAACGACCTCGGCGGCACGACCTTCAACGGCGCCTACGCCAACAACCAGAACAGCTTCCTGCAGTCGCCGTCGATCCCGACCAACGGCCGCCAGGGCCTGCGCCTGCAGTTCCGTCGCTTCCTGTCGGTGGTCAACAACGACAACGCGCGCGTGGTCGTCAACGGCACGCCGGTGTGGACGTCGTCGGGCGCGCTCTACGACACCGAGTGGCAGTGGATGGACTACGACGTCTCGTCGATCCTGAACACCGCGACCAACGCCGTCATCCGCTTCGAACTCGTCACCGACGCCAGCAACGCCGCCGGCGGCTGGCAGATCGACGACGTCGCGCTGGTCACGCTGCACGACGCGGCGCCGGCGACGAGCTACGGCGTCGGCACGCCGGGCACGGGCGGCATCATCCCGACGCTCGACGCCTCGGCGCCGGCCGTGCTCGGCACGACCATCCAGCTGCAGGGCGCCAACCTGCTCGG
Source organism: Planctomycetota bacterium (assembly GCA_016872675.1). Lineage (GTDB taxonomy): Bacteria > Planctomycetota > UBA1135 > UBA1135 > UBA2386 > UBA2386. The sequence goes on along the minus strand of VGZG01000006.1, from coordinate 17,155 downwards.
CAACAGCTTCGGCATCCTGGCCCTCAACCTGCAGGACGCCAACGTGCCGGTGCTCGGCGTGCAACTGCTCGTCGGGCCGGTCGGCGCCTCGCTCCCGCTGGCGCCGACGACCGCGACCGGCGCGGCGTCATGGCCGTTCGTGGTGCCGGGCTCGCCGGCGCTCGACAACGTGTTCATCTACGCGCAGGCCTTCGGCCTCGACAGCGGCTCGCCCGGCGGCCTGCTGTCGGCCAGCGCCGGCCTGCGGTTCCGCAGCTGCCGTTCGGCGCCGTGAGCTGCGCATGACCGTCGCCCCCGCCAGCCTGCTGTGCGCCGCCGCGGCCCTCGCCGCGGGCGGCGGCGGCGCGCCGGCGGGCGGCCCGCCGTCGTTCCACGCGATCGCCTTCGTCAACGACGCGAACTCGCACGGCATGCTCGGCGACAACCTGCTGTCGCTCAACGAAGCGATCCTGCTGCACAACGGCACGCTGCTGCCGGCGCAACTGTCGGCGACCGAGGCGGCGCAGCTGAGCCTGATCCCGGGCACCGGCGGCACGTCGGACGTCACCTGGATCGACATCGACGCCGCGAACACGCCGGTCATCACGATCCAGCAGGACCTCGCGCCGATCCTCAACACGCCGTTCGGCCTGCTGATCAAGGGCTTCGGCGACCAGGTGGTCTTCGACTTCAGCGGCCCGGGCATCACGCACGGCCTGCGCGTGCCGTCCAACTCGTTCAGCATGCAGGACATCGCGCTGCTCGGCGGGCCCTACGGCCTCGACGTGACGCAGACCGACGTCACCGGGCAGGCGGGCCTGTCGCTGCAGAACGTGCGATTCGATGGCCAGGCGACGTTCGGCGTCAACGTCACCGGCTCGATCCCCAACGCGCCCGGGCGGGCCGTGCTCGATCGCTGCCGCTTCGTCAACGTACCGCTCGCCTTCCAGACGCAGGAGATGGCGGCGGGCCGCAGCGGGATCTACGAACTCCACGACGTCGAGATCGTGGGCGCCGTCTGGGGCTTCTGGGCCACGCTCGGCGCCGGCGGCTTCTCGCGCTTCACGTTCGACCGCGTGGACATCGACGCATCGACGCGAGGCATCCTGATCACGCGCCTCTCGGTGCCCTTGGGCCGGCAGGTCTACGTCGAAGGCGACCACGTGCGCGTGCGCAGCGCCGACTGCGCCCAGATCGTCGGCCACCCGACAGGCGCGACGTGGGCGGTCCTGCGTGGCTGGGACCTGCACGCAACCGCCGGCGGCATCGCGCTCGCGCTCGGCGACCCCGGGCACGCGGTCTTCGGCGAGGTCTCCGAGCTGACGGCCGAAGGCCTCGTGCAGCTCGCTGGTGGCGCCGCGCCGCAACCGCTGGAGCTGCGCAACGCGCGCTGCAAGAACGGAGCGGTGACGCTGGCGACCTCGCCGACGCAGGCGCTGGTCGTCACCGAGTCGCGCTTCGACGGCTGCGCGGTCTCGACGCTCGGCAGCGGCCCGATCGCGGTCGCGCAGTCGTGCTTCGTCGGCGGCTCGCTGCAGGGCGCCGCCGCCGCGCCGCTGCAGCTCGTCGACAGCTTCGCCGCCAACGCCGGCGCGCACGTGACGCAGGCGAACGCGCTCGTCGCGCCGCAGCTCGGCAGCATGACGATCGCGCCCGCGGATCCGCAGGTCGGCACGACCGTCAGCTTCCAGGCCGACCTGCCGGCCGGCCTCGCCGGCGTGTTCGCGCTGGGTTACACCGCGCCGGCGCCGGCGTCGCTGACGCCGACGCTGCGCGTCTACTTCGACCTCGGCTCGTACGCGCTGTTCCCCGGCGTCTACTTCGCGCAGCAGTCGCTGGCATGGCTGATCCCGGCGTCGACGGCCTTCGTCGGCACCGACCTCGTCGCGCACCTCTTGGTCCTGCCCGCCGGCGCTGTGGCGCCGTGGCTGCAGCTGCCGCCGCCGCAGCGCTTTGTGCTGCGCTGACCAAGGACTGCCCATCGGCGCGCTCCGGGCCCGTCGTGCGCTTCGCGCCGCCGAGTTCCCGCGGAGGGCTGTCGATTGCGTCGCGCCGCAATCTTGAGCGCCCTGGCTGACTTGGCGGATTATCTGTTGGCGCTACTCTCTGCCACACGCCGCGTGCATTGATGCGCGCCCTCGCCGTTTCCCCTGGAGATCTCGCCACATGCTGCTCACCCTCGCTTCCGTCCTCGCATTCGCGCCGCAAGGCCCCGGCACCTCGACGGCGCCGGTTGTCATCAACGAATACAGCAATGACGACTCGGGCACCGACAACCTCGAGTTCGTCGAGATCTACAACCGCAGCGGCGCGCCGATCGACATCTCCGGTTGGACGCTGAACGGCGAGGAAGGCACCGCGGCCTCGGCCGCCAATGGCGTGTTCACCTTCCCGGCCGGCACGATCATGGCCGCGGGCCAGATCCTGGTCGTCGGCCAGACCGCCGTGCCGAACGTCAACTTCATCGTCACCGGCGCGCTGCCCGGCATCGTGCTGGAGAACACGGAGTCCGACGGCATCACGCTGCGCGACACGACCGGCGCGGTGATCGATGCCGTCGTCTGGAGCTACAAGACGTGGACCGCAGCGGTTCCGGCGTGGCTCGAAGGCCACGGCCTGTGGGGCCAGTTCCTCCTGTTCGACGCCGCCGGCTTCCTGCCGCAGGGCCTGATGACGCCGCAGCGCCGCGTCGACGGTTGGGACACCAACGTCAACAGCAACGACTTCGTGTTGATGGGCTGGACGCCTGGCGCCGCCAACGGCACGACGCAGAACCTGCCGCTGTCGTTCGTCGAGAACTGCGACGGCGCCGTCGGCTCGATCGTCGGCAACGCCAGCCACACGTTCCTCAGCGCGCAGATCTTCGCTCCGGCCTCGGTCGTGATCGCGCAGACGACGACCGTGCCGCCGGTGCAGACGACCCGCGCATACCCGGCGTCGCCGCAGGGCGGCAACATCGCGCGCATCCAGGACCCGACCGGCGGCGGCAACGTCGTCCAGCCGAACGTCGTCCTGGGCAGCAGCTTCAACGCCGAGGTCTACGTCTACGTCACCGGCAGCAACCCGGCGCTCGCCGCGCTGGCCGGCCAGGGCGAGTCGTGGGCGTTCGGCGTCGCCGGCACGACCAACTCGTACGCCACGGCCACCGACGTCCCGGGCAACTACTTCGCGCAGACGAGCCTTTGCGCCACGACGCTGAACACCGCGCCGGTGGCCACGGGCCTCGTCTGGATGGCCTACGTCAGCGCGACGGAGACCAAGATCTACCTCGTCGACGCCAACGGCGGCGGCACGACGGCGCCGTTCACGGTCCTCGCCGGCCCGATCACGGCCACGCCGGGCGTCAATGACGGCTGGCAGCGCCTGCGCCTGCGCGTCGACAACGGCAACTTCGTCGCCAACTTCGGCGGCACGTACGGCGTCGACGACGGCCAGCGCTTCACCGGCACATGCACGGTGCGCACGGGCGCGGTGTATCTGCAGTACCGCGAGTGCGTCTCGTCGAACCCGAACCTCGCCGGCATGTACATCGACCGCCTGGAGATCTACGGCGCCGCCGCGTCGAGCGTGAGCTACAGCGGCACGGGCTCGCCGACGAGCGCTGGCACCCCGGCGATCACGGTCACGGGCACGCCGTCGGTCGGCAACGCCGCGCTGTCGATCAACGGCAGCAACCTGCTCCCGAACGGCATCAGCATCGTCGCGCTGGACATCGGCGCGCTGCTGCCGGGCACGCCGCTGCCGGGCGCGCAGCCGGCGCTGCTGCTGTACGCCAACCCGACCGTCACGGCGGCGATGTTCAACAGCTCGACGGGCACGGCGAGCTATGCGTTCCCGCTGCCGCCGGCCAACGCGCTGATCGGCACGCAGGTCGCGACACAGTACTTCGACCTCGACTTCACGCTGCCGTACGCGCTGCCGCTGGGCAGCTCGGGCGGCGCGCAGCTCACGATCGGCAACAGCTGATCGCGCCGCGTCCGAAGCTTGACGTCGACCGGGGGCCGCGCGGACTGCGCGGCCCCCGTCGTTTCCATCGCCGGCGCGCGGGATACGATGACTCGCTCGTCCCGTGGCCTCGCCTTTGTCTTCGCCGTCGCCCGTCCGCCGCCGCATCGCCGTGCGGCTGCTGGCCGTGGCCTGCGTGCTGCTGGTGGCGCTCGTCATCGCCGAAGCCGGGTTGGCGCTGTGGACGGCGCGCGCGACGCCGGCGCTGTACCGGATCGACGCCAGGCTCGGCTGGACGCACGCCGCTGGGATCGAGCGCGAGCTCGACGTCGAAGGCGGCGGCACGGCGCTGTTCCGCACCGACGCGCGCGGCCTGCGCGCGACGCCGCACGCCGAGCCGCGCCAGCCAGGCAGCCGCCGGTTCCTGTTTGTCGGCGACTCGTTCACCGAGGGCTCGCAGGTCGACGACGACCAGTTGTTCAGCCGCCGGCTCGAACGCGCTCTGCCCGGCGTCGAGTGCTGGAACGCTGCCGTCGGCGGCTATTCGACGCTGCAGACGCTGCTGGCGCTGCCCGAGCAGCTGGCGGCCTGGCGGCCCGACGTCGTCGTGCTGACGGTGTACGACAACGACCTGCAGGACAACCTGATGCCGTACTTCGCCGGACTCGGGCCGCGGCCGTACGCGCTTGTCATGGACGGCGCGGTGCGGATCGAGCCGCAGGCGCCGGCGGGCCGGTTCGAGCGCTTCCTGATGCCAGCGCCGGGGTCGCTGTGGCTGTACGAGCACAGCGCGCTGTACCGCTCGCTGCACAAGAACCTGTGGCTGCCGGCCAAGTGGCGCGAGCTCGAGGCGCTCGAGGCCGGCGAACGCATGGCGATCCCGGCCGCCGACCGGCGACTCGTGATGAGCAAGCTGCTCGCCGACGTCGCCGCGACCGTGCGCGCGCAGGGCGGCGCGCTGGTCGTCGCCGCGATCCCGACGCGCGAGGAGGCCAAGGCCGGCGCGTGCGAGCTGCACGGCTGGCTGGCCGGCGAGTGCGCGCAGCTGGGCGCGCCGTTCGTGTCGACGCTGCCGCTGCTCGCGCGCGAGGACGCCGCGGCGACGTACTTCGCCAAGGACATTCACCTGACGGCGCGTGGTCACGAAGTCGTCGCCGACGCGCTGCTGCCGACGCTGCGCGAGGCGGTGAAGTGAACAGCGCGCGCACGATGGTGCTGCTCGCGTGCGGCGCGCTGGCTGTGCTGGCGGGGACGGCGAATGCGCAGCGGCCCGGCACTTGGCGTTGCAAGCGCCTGCTCGCCGAGGACGGCCGTTCGTGGCGCGAGGACATCGTCGTCGTGACGCTGCTGAGCGACATCGTCGCCATCGAGCCGGCGAGCAAGCACGAAGCCGTCGACCGCGACTTCGGCGACGCGTGGGTGATCCCGGGGCTGATCGACCTGCACACGCACCTGCTGCTCAAGCCCTACGACCAGATGGCGTGGGACGACCAGGTCCTGCGCGAGACGACCGAGCTGCGCACGCTGCGCGCGCGCGTGCACGGGATCGACACGCTCTGGGCGGGCTTCGTCGCCGTCCGCGACCTCGGCACCGAGGGCGCTGGCTTCGCCGACGTGGCGCTGCAGCGCGCGATCGCCGAGGGCCTCGCGACCGGCCCGCGGATCTGGGCGAGCACGCGCGCGATCGTACGCCGCGGCTGGTACGGGCCGTCGCCCGACGATCCCGCCGTGCCGAAGGGCGCGCAGACGGTCGAGGGCGAGGCCGAGATCCGCGACGCGGTGCGCGCGCAGGCCGCCGCCGGCGCGCAGTGGATCAAGGTCTACGCCGACTACCGCAAGCAGAAGGGCGGCGCCGCCGAGCCGACGTTTGCGCTCGACGAGCTGGCGGCGTTGGTCGACGAAGCGACCAAGGCTGGCCTGCCGGTCGCCGCGCACGCGACGACCGACGAAGGCATCCGCCGCGCGGTCCTCGCCGGCGCGCGCACCATCGAACACGGCGGCGGCGCGTCGGAGGCGACGCTGCGCGCGATGCGCGAGCGCGCCGTCGTGCTGGTGCCGTGCCTCGCCGCCAACGAGGCGATCGTGCTGCAGGCCGGCCGCAAGGGCCCGATCGTCGATCGGCTCAACGCCGCCAAGGCCGGCTTCCAGCGCGCGCTCGCCGCCGGCGTGACCATCGGCTGTGGCAGCGACGTCGGCGTGTTCCGCCACGGCGACAACGCCCGCGAGCTCGAACTGATGGTCGCCTACGGCATGACGCCAGCACAGGCGCTGGCGAGCGCTACGACCGTCGCCGCCGGCGTGCTCGGCGCCGCGGATCTCGGCGTCGTGCGCAAGGGCGCCCGCTGCGGTTTCGTCGTGCTCGGCGCCGATCCGCTGGTCGACATCGGCGCACTGCGGCAGGTGCGCGCGGTCGTGCGCGAAGGCGACGAGCTGTGGCTGCGGCGCGATGGTCGCTGAGCGCGCCTTGCTGGCGACGTTCCACTGCATCCGGTCATGGTGCGGGACCACGTCTGTCCGGTGGGGCGGGCATGGTACGAAGCCGGTGCGTGCGCCGCGCCGCCGCCGCCGCGTATTGTCGGCGGGATGCTGCGCGTCCCAGCCCTCGTCGCGTGCGTCCCGCTCCTCGTCGCCTGTGCCGGCGCGCCGCCCGCGCCGCCGATCGACCACGCCGTCGCCGCCGTCGCCGCGCGCACCCAGGACTTCGTCGCCGCGCTGACGCCGGCCCAGCGCACGGCGGCGGCGCGCCCGTTCGACGACCGCGAGCGCACGCAGTGGGCGTTCGTGCCCGGACGCTACGCCGGCGTCGAGTTCGGCGACCTGTCGCCGACGGCCGACGCGGCGATGCGGGCGCTGCTGCGCGCGCTGCTCGGGACCGAAGGCCTGCGCAAGACGCTCGCGATCGTGCAGCTCGAGGACCTGCTGCGCGCGCTCGAGTCGCAGGGCGGCCGCGACGCCAGCCACCGCGACCCGCGCCGCTACGCCATGCTCGTCTGCGGCGACATCGCGCCGCGCGGCCTGTTCGCCGTGCGCGTGCAGGGCCACCACGTCTCGCTGCACTTCACCTTCCTCGACGGCCGCCTCGTCGGCGCGACGCCGCACTTCCTCGGCAGCAACCCGCACGAACGCCGCGATGGCGAACGCGCCGGCGAACGCGTGCTCGCCGCCGAGGAAGACCTCGCGCGCGAACTGTTCGCGACGCTGACCGCCGACCAGCGCGTCTCGGCGATCCTCGCGCCGAAGGCCCCGCCCGACGTGCTCCTCGGCCCCGCGGCCGCCGCCGACGCGCTCGGCCCGCCGAAGGGACTCAACGCCACCGCGATGGACGCACGCCAGCAGGCGCTGCTGTGGCGGCTCGTCGAGGCCGTCGTGCGCAACCTGCGGCCCGAGTTCGCCGACGCCGAGCTGGCGCGCTATGCGGGCCAGCGGCCGACGCTGTGCTTCGCGTGGATGGGCGGCGAACGCCGCGGCGAAGGCCACTACTGGCGCGTGCAGGGGGTCACGTTCGCGATCGAGTACGACAACACGCAGAACGACGCCAACCACGTGCACGTCGTCTGGCGCGACGAAGAGCGGGACTTCGGCGCGGACCCGCTGCGCGCGCATCTGGAGCGCGAGCATCGGTGAGGCGAACACGCTGTGCCGGTGGCGGGCCGCTCACCGCGCCGCGTCGCGCAGCGCCTTCTTGATGATCTTGCCCGAGCCCGTGCGCGGCAGCGCGTCGAGGAAGCGAACCTCCTTCGGCGCCTTGTAGTGGGCGATGCGCGCCTTGCAGAAGGCGATCAGTTCTTCGGCGGTCGCGGTCGTGCCCGGGCGCAGCACGACGGCGGCGACGACGCGCTCGCCCCAGTGCGGGTCGGGCAGGCCGAAGACGGCGCATTCGAGCGTCGCGGGGTGCGCGTACAGCACGTTCTCGACCTCGACCGAGTAGACGGCCTCGCCGCCGGTCTTGATGACGTCCTTCTTGCGATCGACGATGTCGACGTAGCCGTAGGCATCGATCGTCGCGAGGTCGCCGGTGCGCAAAAAGCCGTCGCGGTCGAACGCCGCGGCGGTGGCCTCTGGGTTGTGCCAGTAGCCGGGCGTGACGGTGGCGCCTTTGACGCGGATCTCGCCGACGGCGACGCCGTCGTTCGTCACCGGCGCACCGGCGTCGTCGACGACTTCGAGCGTGACGCCGAGGAACGGCCGGCCGGTCTTGCACTTCATGCGCAGCTGCTCGTCGGGCGGCAGCGTCTGCACGGCCGGCGTCAGCAGGCTGAGCGTGAGGTACGGGCTGGTCTCGGTCATGCCGTACGTCTGCACGTAGTCGCAGCGGAATGTCGCCAGGATCCGGCGCACGACGTCGGGCGCGATCGGCGCGCCGCCGCTGAGCATCGCGCGCAGCGCGTAGCGGCGATCGCTAGCGCCCGGCGCCTTGACCATGAGGTTGAGCATGGTCGGCACGAGGTTGGTGATGGTGACGCGCTCGCGGACGAGCAGGTCGAGCGCCGCTTCGGGCGTGAAGCTCGGCAAAAAGACGTGCTGGCCGCCGACGGCGGTGATCGCGAACGTCGCCCACGCGTCGGCGAGGTGGAACATCGGCGCGATGTGCGCCCAGGTGTCGGTCGCCGACAGGCCGAGTTCCTGCGCGGCCGCGCGCGCGTGCGTGCCGACGTTGCGGTGGGTGAGCACGACGCCCTTCGGCGCGCCGGTCGTGCCGCTGGTGTAGTAGAAGTGCGCGGGCTCGTCGGCGGCGGCGAGCGGCAGCGGGTGCGGCAGCGGCGCGCCGGCGGCGAGCGCGTCGGTGGTGCGCAGGGCGCCGTGCGGCAGTGCGCCGGCAAGCGCGGCGACGAGTTTGGCGGCGCGGCCGTCATGGGCGGCGTCGTGCAGCAGCGCCACCGCGCCAGCGTGGCGAAGGATGTTGGCCTGCTCGCCGACGGACAGGCGGGTGTTGAGCGAGACCAGGATCGCGCCGGCGGCGGCGACGCCGAAGTACGCGAGCAGGTGGTCGAGCTCGTTGTGCATCAGCACGCCGACGCGGTCGCCGGGTTGCACGCCGCGCGCGTGCAGCGCGCCGGCCAGCTGGCGCGCGAGGCGCTCGGCGGTGGCGTAGTCGACGACGCGGCGGTCCTGGCGCAGGCCGGCGGTGGCGCCGTGGCGTCGCGCGGCGTCGGCGAGGAAGTCGAAGACGTTCACGGCGACGGTGTAGCGCGCGCCGGCGTCGTTGTCGCCGGTTGCCGTCGTGCGCGGCGGCGTCGCGCGGTGGTTGTGCGCCATTGCCGGCGCGGCTCCAATCGTTGCCCCGATGTCGGACCTGCTGCCAGCGCCCGTGCCGGAAGATCCGGACACCAACCACGCGCCGCGCGCCGCGCCGTCGATCGGCGATGGCGCCACCGCCCCTGCGCTGATTGGCGAGACGCACCCGCCGCTGCCGGTGCTCTTCCTCGACGAGGACTTCGTCGCCGTCAGCAAGCCGAGCGGCCTGCTCGTGCACCGCGACGAGCACCATCCGACGGCGCCAGCCGCGCTGCAGACGGTGCGCGACCAGCTGCAGAAGCACCTCTATCCGTTCCATCGCCTCGACCGGGCGACGTCGGGCATCCTGCTGTTCGGCTTCTCGCGCCGTGCGGCCGCCGCGCTGCAGGAAGCGCTCGCAGCGCCGGACGCGCGCAAGGAGTACGTCGCGCTGATGCGCTATCCGGGCCACGACGCCGCGCTCGGCGCGCAGTGGACGTGCGACCGGCCGCTGCACGACGACAAGGACGTGGCGCGCGCGTGTCGCACCGACTTCGCGGTGGTGGAGGAGTTCGACCGTTGCGCGCTGGTGCAGTGCCTGCTGCACAGCGGCCGCTACCACCAGATCCGGCGGCACGCCAACCACTGCGGCCGCCACGTGCTCGGCGACACGACGCACGGCAAGGGCCGCATCAACGCGCTGTTCCGCGAGCGCTTCGGCCTCGATCGGCTGTTCCTGCACCTGCAGCGCGTCGTGCTGCGCCACCCACGCACCGGCGCGCCGCTCGAACTCGTCGACCCGCTGCCACCAGCGCTCGCCGCGGCGCTCGAGCGGTTGCGGCAGGCGCCCCGGACGCCGGTGAACGACCCTGGTCCGGCGGCCAGCTAGGAGTCTGCGCCGCGGCAGGCCACTCCCTCGTTGGGGATCTTCGTGTCCGGGGCTCGCCGCCGATCTTCGGTGGCTCCACCGATCCGCCGGCGGTCGTCGGCTTCGCCCTACCCGCGCATCTAGGCGCCGGATCGGCGCGCGTCCCGCGGCGCAGACTCCTTGGCGCCTGCCCAAAGGGGTGGGCGGTGCGAGGGAAAGACCTTGACTGCACCCCACCCGTCGTGATTATGGCCCCGGAAGCTCGTGATTCGTACGGAGTCACCGTATGAGCGGAGCCCGATCGCGACGGCTAGCATAAGCGCAACATCCTAAGAACAAGCAACTTAGTGAATGCCAGCTGCAGCGACCGGGGATGCCGTCGAGCGCAACGGACATCTGCAGCCCCAGGGGGATGACCTCCCCCGCACCGGGACCCCGGAATGATTCAGAAGAAAAAGTACGCGCTGGCCGGTGGCTATTGCCTCTATGCGCCCCGCTTCCCCCGCTTCGCCGAGCACCCCGGCTTCGCGGACGAGGCCTGCATCAGCAACGCCACGGTGCCGTCCGTCTACTTCCTGTCGTTCCTGGAGAGGGGCAAGCCGCTGGCGATGCAGTTCCGCGGTCTCACCGTCGAAGGCGGTCGCGCCACCGCGACGTTCGACGAACCGGGCGGCCTGAAGGTCGTCGAGAAGCGCTTCGTCGCGCAGGACGACCGCTTCGTCAGCGAGCTCGAGTTGGTCAACGGCGGCAAGCTCGATCGCGAGATCACCGTCGTGCAGTGGACGACGACCGATCCGGACGGCGAGCCGGTGTCGCTCGAGGGCGACAGCTTCCGCATCCGCCGCCTGCTCAAAGACGGCAACAAGTCCGAGGTGCCCGCCGACATCCACTACAACAGCCCCGACAGCAAGGGCGCGCGCTGTCTGCAGGCGTTCTTCGCCGAGGGCGGCAGCGATCGGCCGGACTTCGAGGAGACGCCCTGGTTCGAGTACGAGCTGCTGCCGACGCCGCGCGCCAAGCGCCCGATGGAGAAGCCGAGCCCGATCATCGCCGGCTCGCGCGTCTACGCCGGCCTGTTTCGCCCGGTCGCGCTGAAGGTCGGCGGCAAGGCGAACCACCGCTTCGAAGCCAACATCATCTTCAAGGGCAAGGGCATCAACTTCCGCGCCCGTCGACCCGACGGCAAGGACGAGGTTGGCTGGGCGTCGTTCTGGGACAAGGTCCCGAAGCTCCACTGCGACAACAAGGAGCTCGAGCGCGTCGTCAAGCATCGCTTCGAGCTGCTGTACTACTTGCGCCAACCGCACGGCGCCGGCTTGTTCGGCTCGGCCGCGGTCTGCGAGGGCAACGGCCAGTTCCACCAGCCGTCGGCGTTCAGCACGCCGGCGATGATGCGCGAGGCGCGCTGGCTGCAGGACCCGACGCTCGCGCGCGGCTGCCTGAAGACGTTCTTCGACAACATCCACCACAACGGCCAGGTCCCGGGCCGCGTCTTCATGACCGGCACGGACCCGAACGACTTCTTCCACGCCGACTGGGGCGGCGGCTTCGAGTCCCTCGACGCCATCCACCCGGACAAGGCGACGAAGAAGGCGGTGCTGATGTCGATGCAGCGCTACGTGAAGTGGCTCGCCAACAACCGCGACCCCGAGGGCAGCGGCCTGACGGACATCGTCAACCACTTCGAGGCCGGCCAGGAGTTTTCGCGCCGCTACACGGTGATCGACGACAAGGCCGACCGCGCCATCGAGTTCACCGAGCAGTTCCGGCTCAAGGGCATCGACGCGTCGGTGTTCCGCTACCGGATGGTGAAGTGGCTCTACAAGGTCGCCGAGGAGATCCAGGAGAAGGCGATGGCCAACCGCTTCCAGGCGGAGGCCGAGGTCACCCTGGACACGATCCGCAAGAAGATGTGGGACGAGAAGGCGGGGCTCTTCATGGACCTCGACCCCGACAACCGCCGCAAGACCAACGTCAAGGCGGCTGTCGGCTTCTACCCGCTGGCGACGGACATCCCCAACCAGAAGCAGGTTGACCGCATGCTCGACACGCTGTCGAGCCGCGAGGAGTTCTGGACCAAGTACCCGGTCCCGAGCATCTCGGTCAGTGACTCGACCTTCGACGGGGCAGGCCGCTGGAAGGGCACGCGCAAGAACTGCCCGTGGAACGGCCGCGTCTGGCCGGTCATCAACACGCACATCCTTGAGGGCCTGACCTACTGGGCCGAGCGCGGCAACAAGCGCGCGCAGAAGCTCGCCAACGAACTGCTGAAGAAGACCGTGTCGATGCTCAGCGGCGCGTGCGAAGGCGTCGAGACGGCGAGCAGCTTTGAGCACTACAGCCCGGAGACGGGCATCGGCTCGCGCTATCGCGGCGTCAACCTGCACCTCAACGCGTTCGTGCTCGACAACATCTTCCGCATCGCCTGCGGCTTCGCTATCCGTTACGGCGAGGTGCAGGACGACCCGATCGGCGAGGCGATCGACTTCAAGCTGACGGGCATGCCGCTTGGCAACAAGCTGTTCGACGTCGACCGCAAGAACGGTCGCCTGCGCGTGCAGCCGCACTGATCGGTTGCCGGATCGACCGGAAGACGCGGGGGCCCGAGCGGCCCCCGCGCCGTTTCCGGGCCGCATTGCTATCGTCGGCGCCGTGACGACCCTCGACGACGTCCGTGCCGCCGCCGCGCGCATCGCCGGTCACGTGCACCGCACGCCGACGCTGACCAGCGCCACCCTCGACGCCGAACTCGGCGCGCGCGTGTTCCTCAAGCCGGAAAACCTGCAGAAGGTCGGCGCCTTCAAGGCGCGCGGCGCCTGCAACGCGGTGATGGCGATGGACGAGGCGGCGGCGCGCCGCGGTGTGATCACGCACAGCAGCGGCAACCACGGCGCGGCGCTGGCGTGGGCGGCGCGCGCCCGCGGCGTCGCCTGCGTGGTGGTGATGCCGGACAGCGCGCCGAAGGTGAAGATCGCCGCCGTGCGCGGCTACGGCGCCGAGGTGGTGCTGTGCAAGGCCGCCGAGCGCGACGCGACGAGCGCGCGGCTCGCGCAGGAGCGCGGCATGACGATGGTGCACCCGTTCGAGCACCCGCACGTGATCGCCGGCCAGGGCACCGCCGCGCTCGAGCTGCTCGCGGACGTGCCCGACCTCGACGTCGTCATCGTGCCGGTCGGCGGCGGCGGCCTGTGCGCCGGCACGGCGGTCGTCGTGCGCGCGCTGCGGCCCGACGCCTGGATGCTCGGCGCCGAGCCCAAGGCCGTCGACGACGCCGCGCGTTCGCTGGCGACCGGCGTGCGCCAACCGCGCGTCGAGAACCCGAAGACCTGGGCCGACTGCCTGCTGACCGCGCTCGGCGAACCCAACTTCGCGCTGCTGCAGCAGCACCGCGTCTGCATCGTCACCGTCGGCGAGGACGCGATGGCCGACGGCGCGCGCTGGTTCTTGGAGCGCATGAAGCTCGTCGTCGAGCCAGGCTCGGCGTCGGTCCTCGCTGCGATCCGCGCGCTCGGCGACGACGTGCGCGGCAAGCGCATCGGCATGGTGCTCAGCGGCGGCAACACCGACTTTGCCTGGCTGCCGCGCTGACGTTCAGCCGGCGTCGGCGATCGCCTGACCAATCGCCAACGCCACGGCGGCGATTGTCGGCGCCACCAGCCCGGCCGCGAACTCTGCCGTCGTCGGCGCTGCGAAGCCCGTGCCGCCGTCAGGCAGCGGTCGCAGCGGCAGGGCGTCCCACAGCACGGCGCGTCCGTCGACGGGGTCGTAGAGCAGCAGCTCCTCGGCTTCGTCGAGCAGCGGATCGACGCGGTGCGTGCGCACCTCCGTCGTGTGTTCGCGGCCGCGCGCGTCGATGAAGCGGAACGTCAGCGCCTGGACCCGGCGGCCGTTGACCTTGCCGGCCGTCGCGCGCTTCGCCGTGCAGACGCCACGCGCCGGCAGGCCATCGCGCAGCAAGCGCACATGGCGCAGGCCGCGGATCTTCGCGGCGACGAGCAGGCCCAGGCCGACAAGCGGGATCGCGAGCGTCAGCCGCGCCCAGCGCGGCAGCGGCGCTGCGCGCATGCCGATGGCGCATGCGCGCGGCGGCGGGCCCGGCAGCCAGCGCACGACGAGCGTTGCGCCGATGACTGGCGGCTGGCCCTCGAGGTACGACGTCCCGTGCTGCGGCGCGCCGTCGGACTGCCACTCGAAGCGCACAGCGTGCACGCGCTGCGAGTTGACGCGCACGCTCGTGGCCTCGGTCGCGACAACGCGCGCGTTCGCCTGCGCCCCGTCGCCGAACGGATCGCTCCACGGCTCGGCGAAACTGCCGAAGACCAGCGCCATCGCGCCACCGAAGCCGAGGACGAGCCAGCCGGCGAGCGCCAGCCCGCCGCGCGTCTGCAGGGCGAGGCGAAGCAGCCACGGCACATCGCGCGGCGCGGGCGGCAGGACGGGTGGCGCGGACATCGCCGCACGGTACAGCCCGCGTCGCAGTGCGTCCGACGCGGGGTGGCCAAACGGCCCGTGGCGGGGTGGGTCCCTCGGCGGCGATCGGGCTCCGCCGAGGTGCAACCAAGACCTGGATCCTGCACATCACCGACCTGTCCAACGAATCCAAGCGCGCCGTCGCGCCGCTAGCCGCGCGCCGGCGTCGACCACGCCGCCGCACGATGCACGAAGAACGCGACGCCGAGCACGGGCGCGACGAAGTTGAGCAGCGGCACGAGCGACAGGCCAGCCAGCGCGCAGCCGCCGAACAGCAGCGCAACGCGGTGCCGCCGCCGCAGCGCGCGCGCCGCGGCGGCGTCGAGTCGGCGCAGCGCGACGAGTTCGAAGTGCTCGCGGCCGAGCAGCCAGCCGTTGCCGAGCAACCACGCGAACGGATACAGCGCCGGCAGCAGGCCGAAGACCAGCAGCGCGACGTTGATCGCGACGACCAGCAGCAGGAAACGCACGCCGGCTCGCAGCGCCGCGCCGAACGGCAGGCCCTTCGCCGGCGGCAGCCCGGGGTAGTGGCGCGCTTCGACGACGCGCGCGATGCGTTCGAGGAACAGCCCGACGAACGCGCCCGCGACCATCGGGAAGGTGAACCACGCCAACAGCACGACGGCCGAGCCGCCGAGCCACGCGAGCCACCACGGCGCGGTCTCGGCGCTGTAGCCGAACCAGCCGACGAGCATCGCGTCGAGGCCCCACCAGACGCCGGCGAAGCAGGCGACGCCGAGCGCGACGCACGCGCCGACGATCCCGGCGACGCGCGACGCCAGCAGGTCGCCGAAGGCTCTAAACAGCGAGCCGAGCACGCTCAACCCGCGGCGCTGCCGACCAGCGCTTCGACGGCCGCGCGCTCCTTCGGCACCGACGCGCTGAGCACTTCGTGGCCGGTCTCAGTGCATAGCACGTCGTCCTCGATGCGGACGCCGCCGAAGCCGCGGCCGCCGTGCATGCCGAGGAACATTTCGGCGCGCGCGAAGTCGACCATGCCCTTCCACTGCTTGCGGAAGGCGGCGTCGCGCAGAATCGCCGGCACGAAGTAGATGCCCGGCTCGATCGTGAAGCACATGCCCGGCTCCAGGTCGAGGTCCATGCGCAGGTAGCCGAGGCCGAACTGCTGGCTGCGCACGCGGCCCGGGCCGTAGCCGACCTGGTCGCCGAAGGCCTCCATGTCGTGCACGTCGATGCCGAGCAGATGCCCGGTGCCGTGCGGGTAGAACACCGCGTGCGCGCCCTTCTCGACGAGGTCGTCGACCTTGCCGCGCAGCAGGCCCATCTGCACGAGGCCATCGGCCAGCGTGCGGGCGGCGAGCATGTGCAGGTCGCGGTAGCGCACTCCGGGTCGCACGGCGTCGATGGCCGCCTTCTCGGCCGCGAGCACGATGTCGTAGACCTCGCGCGCTTCGACCCCGAACACGCCGCTCGCCGGCCACGTGCGCGTGACGTCGGCGCACCAGCCGCTCGGGCGCTCGGCGCCGGCGTCGAGCAGCACGAGGTCGGTGTCGTGCAGGACGTTGCCGTGGGCGTGGTTGTGCAGCACCTCGCCGCGCACCGACAGGATGTTGTTGTACGCCGGCACGCAGCCATGCCGCGCGAACGCGCCTTCGACGACGCCGACCAGCTCCTGTTCGCGCACGCCGGGCCGCGTTCTCGCCATCGCGCCGACGTGGGCCTCGCGCGTGACCGCGACGGCGAGTCGCATCTCGGCGAGTTCCTCGGGGCTGCGGTGGTTGCGCAGGCGTGCGACGGCCGCGATCAGCGCCGGGTCGCCGCACTTGGTGGTGTCGTAGAAGTCTAGATGCTCGCCGGTGATCGCCAGCGCCTCGGCGGTCGCGCGCGGGTCGGGCACGGCGATGGTGCGCGCGGCGCGCTTGCCGAGCTTCTTGCGCGCGATCGCCGCGAGATCGGCGCGCTTTTCGACCGCGGTCACGCCGGTCAGCTTCCTGATCTCGGCGAAGCCGGGCACGGTGCCGTGCCACAGCGCATCGGTCGCCGTGCGCTCGTCGAGGAACAGCGTCACCGACTTGTCCTTCGGGTCGAACAGCGCCGCAGCGTTGGGCTCCGGGTGCGCGAAGAAGAACAGGAACGTGCTGTCGGCGCGGAAGGGGCTCCAGTTGGCCGGGTAGTTGCGCGAGATCCATCCGCCCGCCATCAGCAGCACGGGGGTGTCGATGGCGGCAAGGAGCTCGGCGCGGCGGCGCTGGCAGTGGACGTGGTTCGGCATGAGCCCGGGCAGCGTAGGGCGCGGTCGGCGTCGACGCATGGGTGGAGGTGCGCAGCCGGGCGGGTACCCTCGCGACCTCGGAGTTCCGCCGCGCCGCGTTGCGTCGTGGCGCGCCCTCTGCCCACCGCGATGAACGCCAAGGTCCTCGTCCTCCTCCTCGCCGCCATGGTCGGCGGTTCCATCTGGCTGGCGCTCGCGCGCACGACCGCGCCGGTTCCCGTCGGCGGTCCGGTCGAGCCGGGCGCCAACACCGCGACCACGCCGACGTCGACGCCAGCACCGCTGGTGACGTCGCAAGGCGCGGTCGTCGATCCGGCGGCGGCCTTGGTGGTCGGCGACGACGGCAAGCGCACCGAGGCGGCGCCGTCGCCGGCCGCGTCCGTCGCGACGGTGATGGTCCGCGGCCGCGTCATCGACCCCGCCGGCAACCCGCGCGCCGGCGTCGA
>VGZG01000005.1 GCA_016872675.1 Planctomycetota bacterium | reverse complement strand
GCGCCCGCTGCGGCCCTGCCGCTGGCCGAGGCCGTGGCTCGCGTCGGCTGCGGGCTCGTGGTCGCGCCCGCGGCATTGCCCGCCGCGCTGCAAGCGGCGTTCGCCGCGGCCGGCG
Organism: Planctomycetota bacterium; assembly: GCA_016872675.1. Classification (GTDB taxonomy): domain Bacteria; phylum Planctomycetota; class UBA1135; order UBA1135; family UBA2386; genus UBA2386. The sequence continues at coordinate 74,590 of VGZG01000005.1, read as the reverse complement.
CCGAACTGGCGCTGCACACGCGCGTCGTCGCCGCCGAGATGTTCGCCGCGCCGCTGCCGTTCGCGCCGGCCGCCATCGCCGACCTCGAGCCCCGCTATCTGATGGGCAGCTACGTCGAGGATTGACGTGAGCTTGCTCCGCGCCACCTGGACGCTGCACCGCTGGCTCGGGCTCGCCGCTGGCCTGGTGCTGCTGTTCAGCGCCGGCTCCGGCCTGCTGCTGCTGCGCAAGAAGGAGCACGCATGGCTGCAGCCGCCGGTGATGCGCGGCGCCGATGGACCAGTCGAGGCGTTGCGGCCGCTCGCCGAGGTCTACGCAGCGGTGTTTGCGCTCGGCGTTCCCGAACTGCGCAGCGAAGCCGACATCGCCCGCGTCGATTTCCGGCCGCAGGACCGCGTGCACAAGGTCGTCAGCACGCGCGGCGATGTCGAGGTGCAGGTCTGCGCCATCACGCTGCGCACCAGCGGACCGGCGGTCCGTCGCAGCGACTGGATCGAACGGCTGCACGACGGCTCGTGGCTCGGACCGGCGGGGCACGACTGGCTGATGCCGGCGGCGGCGGTCGCCCTCGCGCTGCTCGCGACCAGCGGCTACGTCATGTGGGGCTGGCCGGCTTGGCAGCGCCGGCGCCGCGACCGGCCGGCCTGACCACGTAGGTCGCTGTGGACGCGGCGGCAGCGGCGCGGCAAGGTGCCGGCATGCGCCTGACCGCTTGGTCATCGTTTCCGGTGTTCCTCGTCGCCGTCGCGGCCCAGGACGGCCCGCTGCTGCCTGATCGCGTCGGCCGCATCGATGCGCTGCTCGCCGCGGAGATCAAGTCGGGCGCTTACGCCGGCGCGTCCTACGTCGTCTTCCATGGCGCCGAGTGCGTCGCGCACGGCTGCTTTGGCCTCGCCGACCTCGAGCGCAACCGGCCGCTGCGCCGCGACGCCATCGCGCGCATCTACTCGATGACCAAGCCGATCACCGCGGTGGCGGCGCTGACGCTCGTTGAGCGCGACCTGCTGCGGCTCGACCAACCGATCGCCGAGTTGCTGCCGGAGTTCAAGGCGCCGCAGGTGTTCGTCGGCGGCACGGCGGACGCGCCGCAGCTGGCGCCGGCGGCGCGCGCGATCACGGTGCGCATGCTGCTGAACCACACCGCCGGCTTCACCTACGACTTCTTCCGCGACTCGCCGTTGCACGAGCTGTACCGGCGGGCGGAGTTGTGGCAGGCGACGTCGACCGCCGACTTCCTGCAGCGCGCGGCCAAGCTGCCGCTGCTGGCGCAGCCGGGCACGGCGTGGAACTACAGCATCGCCGACGACGTGCTCGGCGTGCTGGTCGAGCGCGCGGTCAAGCAGCCGCTCGCCGACTACGTGCGCGAGGCGGTCACCGGCCCGCTCGGCATGCTCGACACCGACTACGACGTGCCGGCCGACAAGCGTGCGCGGTTGGCAGTGGGGTACCGGCGCGGCGCCGCCGGGCTCGAGCCGGTCACCGCCGCCTTCGCCGCCGAGGCCGAGGCCGGCGTCGGCTTCGCCTCGGGCGGGGCAGGCATGTTCTCGACGCTCGACGACTACGCGCGTTTTGGTCGCTTCTTGCTCGGCGACGGCGCGCTCGACGGCGCGCGCGTCCTGTCGCGGGCGACGATGGAACTGATGCGCGGCAACACGCTGCGCGACGGCCAGCGCACCAGCCGGCCGAGCGACGGCTGGGGGATGGCGACGGCGGTGGTTGCTGATCCGGGCGCGGGGCCGGACCTGATGCCGGCGGGGACGCTGCACTGGAATGGCGCGGCAACGACGAGCTTCTTTGCCGACCCCAACAACGGGCTCGTCGCCGTGCTGTTCGCGCAGCACACGCCGTTCGACGAGCGCAAGCTGATCGGCCGCTTCCGCACGGCGGTGTACCAGGCCCTGCGGTGACCGCGCCGGCGGCGGCGAGACTGGCGCCGACGGGGCGTTCCCGTCGACGCGGGCCGGCGGCATGATCGCGGCATGAAGCGCGCGTTCCTGCCGTCGGTCCTCGCCCTGCTCGTCGCCGGTTCGGCCGGCCTGTCCGCCCAGACCATCGAATGGTGGCAGAAGGACCTCGACAGCGCCCTCGTCGCGGCGGCCGAGAAGCCGGCCAAGGTGGCCCTGCTCTACTGCTGGAAGGACAACCACGGCGCCTGTGCCGACATGTTCTCCGGCACGCTGTCGGACCCGAAGGTCGCCGCGGCGCTGGCCGGGCACGTCTGCGTCGCCGCCAAGGACGACGCCGCCGGCAAGCCGACGCTGCAGAAGTACGGCATCGAGTCGGTGCCCACGGTGCTGCTGCTCGATCCCAAGGGCGCGGTGGTGGACGTCGTCACCGGCTACGTGCCGGTCGCCGAGTTCCTCGCCGAGCTCGAGCGCATCGGCAAGGGCAAGGACACGATCGGCGCGCTGCGCGAGCAGGCCGCCGCCGCGCCGGGCGACCTCGCGCTGCAGATGAGGTTGGTGCGCAAGCTGCGCAGCTCGGGCGACATGAAGGGCTCGGTCGCGGTCATCGCGGCGATCGTCGCCAAGGACCCGAAGTTCGCCGCCGAGCCGGCGGCCGAGGCCAAGCTGCTGGAGATTTGCGACCAGACGTTCCGCGTCGACGTGCCGCCGCAGGACGTCGATCTGAAGGCGCTGCGCACGTTTCTCAACGCGCAGAAGAACAAGCGCATCCTGTTCCTCGGCTACGACCGCATCGCCGGCGCCGAGTACCGCCGGCAGAACCTCAAGGCGGCGGCGGAGGCGGCCGGCAAGGCGTGGAAGAACGTGCCGCCGGACCAGGTGCTGACCTACGGCCAGAACCTCGCCGGCAAGGCTTACGAGAACCACGAGGCGCTGGCGAAGATCGACAAGGGCCTGCTCAAGGAGGCGCTCGACGTCAGCAAGAAGGCGCTCGACGAGGTCGAGAAGCGCCACAAGGCGTCGCCGGACGGGCCGTACCTGGCGAGCGCGCTCTACGTGCACGCCGCCGTGCAGATCGTCAACAATCTGCGCAAGGAGGCCTTCGCCACCATGGATCGCGCGATAAGCCTCAACCCGAAGGACGAGAACCTGAAGAAGGCCAAGGACCGCTGGCTCGACGGCTCGAAGTGAGTTCCGCCCGGCGTTCCAGCCAGCGAGCGAGCCGGGTGGCAGGAGCTGAACCACGGGTCGCGGCCGCGGCGGTCAGGCTGCCGGCGGCGCGAAGACCCCGGGCGTCGCGATCCGGCGCGCTACCGCTTTGGCGACGCTGCTGCGGCAGGCGCGGTCGGGTCCGTTCTGGCCGCGCGTCGGCAGCGGCAGCATGGCGATGTCGTGGTGGCGCGGCGGCTGGGAAGTGTCCCTAGCGGGCGAAATCACTGGCGCCGATGCGTGGTGGCCCGAGCGCGCGGCACGAGGGTCAACCCAAGAGCCCGAAGCACATTCCTTCGCAGGCGCTCAGCGCGCGCCGGCGCGCTTCTGCTTCTCGGCCACCGCCGCGGCGATGAAGTCGCGGAACAGCGGGTGAGCCTGTAGCGGCTGCGTCTTGAACTCGGGGTGGTACTGCACGCCGACGAACCACGGGTGGCCCGGGATCTCGACGATCTCGACGAGATCGAGCTTGGGGTTCACGCCGGCCATCACGAGCCCCTTCTGCGCCAGCTGCTGGCGGTAGGCGTTGTTGAGCTCGAAGCGGTGGCGGTGGCGCTCGCTGATCGTCGCCGTGCCGTAGGCCTTGTGGCTCTTGGTGCCGGGACTCAGCGTGCAGTCGAACGCGCCCAGGCGCATCGTGCCGCCCTTCTCGTTGGTGCGCTTCTGATCCTCCATCAGCGAGATCAGCGGGCTCTTGGCGTTGGCGTCGTACTCGGTCGTGGTCGCGTCCGTGATGCCGCAGTCGCTGCGTGCGAACTCGACGACGGCGGCCTGCATGCCGTAGCAGATGCCGAAGAACGGGATGTTCTTCTGCCGCGCGTAGCGGATCGACGCGATCTTGCCCTCGAAGCCGCGCTCGCCGAAGCCGCCGGGCACCAGGATGCCGTCGACGCCAGCGAGGAGTTTCTCCGGACCGTCGTTGGCGACCTGCTCGGCCGAGATTTTGCGCAGCACGACCTTGCAGTTGTTGGCGATGCCGCCGTGGCTCAGCGACTCGTAGATCGACTTGTAGGCGTCGTGCAACTCGATGTACTTGCCGGCGACGGCGATCTCGACGGTTTGCTTGGGGTGCTTGACCGTCTCCAGCAGGCGCTGCCAGTCGGCGACGTTGGCCTGACGCTTCTGCGTGATCTGCAAATGGCTCAGGATGCGCAGGTCGAGGCCCGCGTCGATCAGCATCAGCGGCACTTCGTAGATCGAGAACGCGACGTCGCGCTCCTCGATGACCGCCTCCGGCCGCACGTTGCAGAACAGCGAGATCTTCTTCGCCATGTCCGGCTCCATGGGGATCTCGGTGCGGCAGATCAGCACGTGCGGCTGGATGCCGATCTCGCGCAGCTTGCCGACGGACTGCTGCGTGGGCTTGGTCTTGAGTTCGCCCGACGCGCGCAAGAACGGCAGCAGCGTCAGGTGGATGAACATGCAGTCGTTCGGCCCCTGTTCGAGGCTGAACTGTCGGATCGCCTCGAGGAACGGCAGCGACTCGATGTCGCCGACGGTGCCGCCGATCTCGGTGATGGCGACGTCCGGCGCGGGCTCGCCCGGCGTCGGCGCGGCGCCGGCGCGGACTGCCATCTTGATCTCGTCGGTGATGTGCGGGATCACCTGGACGGTCTTGCCGAGGTAGTCGCCGCGGCGCTCCTTCTGGATCACCGACTTGTAGATCTTGCCGGTGGTGTAGTTGCTGTCCTTGTTGACGCGGGCGTGCGTGAAGCGCTCGTAGTGGCCGAGGTCGAGGTCGGCTTCGGTGCCGTCGTCGGTGACGTAGACCTCGCCGTGCTGGAACGGCGACATCGTGCCCGGGTCGACGTTGATGTAGGGGTCGAGCTTCTGCATCGACACCCTGAAGCCGTGGCGCTCGAGCATCCAGCCAATCGCCGCTGAGGTCAGGCCCTTGCCGAGCGACGAGACAACGCCACCGGTCACGAAGATGTACTTGGTCATGGGCTGGGCTTCTTGCGGGCGAGTCGGCCGAGGAAGGCGTCGTAGTCGGCGCGCGTCTCGATGCCCCAGGGGTCGCCCTGGGCGTCGAGCACGTGCATCGGAATGTCGTTCTCGAGGAAGCGCAACTGTTCGAGGCTCTCGGCCTCGGCCAGACCGCTGCTCGGCAGCGGCGGGATGGCCAGCAAGGTCGCGCGCGCGAAGCCGTACACGCCGATGTGGCGCAGCAGTCCGAGCGGGCCGTCCTTGCCGTAGGGGACGGCGGCGCGGCTGAAGTACAGCGCCTTGCCGTTGCGGCCGCGGACCACCTTGACCACGTTCGGGTTGGCGATCGCCTCGGGGTCGGCGAGCGGCACGCACAGCGTGTTGCACACCGCCTCGCCGCGCAGCAACTGGTCGACGATCGCCTCGAGGTCGCGCGGCGCCACCTCCGGCCAGTCGCCCTGGATGTCGAGCACGGCCTCGCACGGGATCGCCGCGGCGGCCTCGGCGCAGCGTTCGCTGCCGGTGCGGCAGGCCGGGCTCGTGCGGACGACGCCGTAGCCTTTGCGCTTCGCCGCCGCCTCGACGACGTCGTCGTCGGTGGCGACGACGACGCGGTCGATGTTGGCCGCCTTCTTCGCCTGGTCGCAGGTGTGCAGGAACAGCTCCTGGCCGCTCTCGCGCAGCAGCGCCTTGCCGGGCAGACGCTGGCTGCCGACGCGGACCGGGATGATGGCGAGGGCGCGGACGGTGGCCATGGTCAGCGGACGCCTCCGCGCAGGCGTTCGAGCTTCGCGCGGGCGGCGCGGCCGTCGTTGGTGGCGCGGCGCTGCTCCGACTTGAAGTCCGGTCGGTCGTCGCCGGTGCCGTGGTAAGCGGTCACGTCGTTGTAGAGGGCCAGGAAGTACGCGCGACCCTCGTGGAAGGCGGCTTCCGCCTGCTGCACGCCGCGCAACCGGCGCGGGAACACCCAGCGCTGGCCGCCCTGCTGCACGACCAGCGCGTCGAGCGCGTCGGCCGGCACTTCGTTGGCGGCGGCGGCGAAGAGGCCGCGCTCGCTGAAGATGTCGAGCAGCGCCTGCAGGTCGTCGTCGGCGACGACCTTGGCGCCCGGGTCGATGGCGCCCGAGTCGGTGCGGTAGACGTCGGTCGCCAACACGGCGCTGGCGTTCTGCAGCGACAGCGACAGCGTGCCCTTGACGTCGAGGTAGCGCACGACCGTCTTCTGGCCGGGCGCGAGCGCGAGGCTGCGTCGCAGCGGCGGTTCGCCGGCGCACCCGCCGAGGCCGGCGGCGGCGAGGGCGAGCGCGGCAGTGGCGAGCGAGCGGACCGTGCGGAGCAACGCCTGGGCAACCATGCAGCGCGCGGAGGATAGCGGCGGGCGGTCGAAAGCCAACGACGGGAACGCGCCACCGAGCGTTCGCGGCAGCGGATCAGGCTGCGGTTGCATCTCTGCCGCCGGACGTTACGCAGGGAGCGTGGACGCTGCACCGCTGGGCCGACGTCCGCCACGCCTTCGCCGTCGTCAACAAGCTCTGCGGCGACATCCCCAAGGTGACGCCGTCCAGCAAGATGGTCGGCGACTTCGCGATCTTCCTGGTGCAGAACGACCTGTTGGCGCTGCGCGCCGACCTCGCCGCGACGGTCGAGGCGACGCGGCAGAAGCTGCTGCTGGAGGCGCGCCGGCTCGACTTCCCGCAGAGCGTCGTGCAGTACTTCCAGGGCTACCTCGGCCACCCGCCGGGCGGCTACCCGGAGGACCTGCGCGCCGCCGTGCTGAAGGGCCTGCCGGTGCTGCAGGGCCGGCCCAGCGACGGCATGGCGCCGTTCGACCTCGGCAAGGCGCGGGCGCACGTCGCCGCGCGCACCGGCCGCGACGCCGATCCGCGCGACGTCATCAGCTACGCGCTGTACCCGCGCGTGATGGACGACTTCTTCGCCTTCCAGTCGCGCTGCGGCGACGTGTCGCTGCTGCCGACGCCGGTCTACTTCTACGGACTCGACATGGGCCAGGAGGTCTGGATCGAGCTGGAGCCGGGCAAGTCGCTGCTGGTGTCGCTGGAAGCGCGCAGCGAGCCGGACGAGGACGGCAACGTCACCGTGTACTTCCTGCTCAACGGCCAGAGCCGGCAGGTCGTCGTGCCCGACCGCAGCCTGCGCAAGGAAGGCGAGCAGCGCCGCCGCGCCGACGCGGCGCGACCCGGGGACGTCGGCGCGCCGATGCCGTGCCGCGTCATCGGCTTGCACGTCAAGGAAGGCCAGACCGTGCAGGCGGGCGAACCGCTGCTGACGCTCGAAGCGATGAAGATGGAGACGATCGTGCGCGCGCCGGTCGCCGGGGTCGTGCGCGAGCTTTGCGTCGACGTCAAGGCGCAGGTGAAGGGGCAGGATCTGCTGGTCGTGCTCGACGCCGCGAAGTGACCGCAGCGGGACCGCGGCGGCGGCCTACGCCCCGCCGCCGTTGCCGGGCTTCGGCTCGGCGCGGCGGGCGCCGCCTGCCATCAGCCGGCCGAGCAACGCCGGCGAGGCCTGGATGGTCATCAGGCAGCCGTCCTCGGTGTAGAACTCGCTGAGCACGGTCGCCTTGGCGCGGATCTCACCGTGCAGCGCGCCGGCCGAGTGCGGCAGCAGCAGTTCGACGCGCTGTTCGACCTCGGCGAGGTGGCCGAGGATCGCGCCGAACAGGTCCGACATGCCGTCGCCGGTCAGCACCGACACCGCGACCGCCTTCGGATCCGTCTGGTACAGCGGCGTCAGGTTGGCGCGGTCGGCGACGAGGTCGAGCTTGTTGAGCACGGTGATGCGCGGCAGGCTCTGGGCGCCGAGCGTCTCGAGCACCTCGTCGACGGTGCGCAACTGTTCCTGGGCCTCGGGCGAGCTGCCGTCGACCAGGACGAGCAGCAAGTCGGCGTGCAGCGCCTCCTCGAGCGTGGCGTGGAAGCTGGCGACCAACTGGTGCGGCAGCTTGCGCAGGAAGCCGACGGTGTCGGTCAGCAGCACGGTGCGGCCGCCTGGCAGGCGCCAGGGCCGGGTGCGCGTGTCGAGCGTGCTGAACAGCCGGTTCTCGGCCAGCACGCCGGCGTCGGTCAGCCGGTTCATCAGCGACGACTTGCCGGCGTTGGTGTAGCCGACCAGAGCGATGGTGAAGAGGTCGGGCCGCGCCTGCACCTCGCGCACCTTGTGCTCCTCGATGCGCTCGAGCTCGCGGTTGATCGCGGCGATACGCGTTTTGAGCAGGTTGCGGTCGACGTCGATCTGCTTCTCGCCGGCGCCGCCGCGCACGCCGATGCCGCCGCGTTGGCGCTCGAGGTGCGTCCACTTGCGGCGCAGGCGTGGCATCTCGTACTGCAGCGCCGCCAGCTCGACCTGGAACTTGGCCTGCGGCGTGCGCGCGTGCATGCCGAAGATCTGCAGGATCAGTTCACTGCGGTCGATCACCGGCACTCCGACGGCCTGCTCGATGGCCTTGCCCTGGTTGGGCGTCAGCGAGTCGTCGCATATGACGACCGTGCTGTGGGCGAGCTTGACGACCTCGGCTAGTTCCTCGAGCTTGCCGCTGCCGAGGTAGCTGTGCGGGTCGGCGTGGCGCCGGTGCTGCACCATGCAGCCGGCGACGACGAAGTCGGCAGTCTCGGTGAGCAGTTGCAGTTCGTGCAGCGCCTCGGCTGCGGTGCGAGGATCGCCCATCGGCACGAGGCCGAAGAGGATCGCCTCGGTGGCGTGGCCCTGGGGGGTGTCGAGGGACGAGTCGTTTCTCACGCGGTGGGCGCGTCGGTCGGCGTTTGCAGCGGCCCGAGCGCTGTGCGGATTGCACCATCCCCGAGGCGTTCGAGGAAGATGCGGCGACAGAACCCGGCGTCGTCGCGCGCGGGATGGTCGTCGCGAAAGTGCGTGCCGCGTGACTCGGCGCGCGCCAGGGCCGCCTCGGCGACCAGCGCCGCGACAGTCAGCATGTTGGCGAGTTCGCAGGCCGCGCGGGTCGCCAGCGGCGCCTTGACCAGGTAGTGGTGCCAGTAGCCGATGCGCTGACGGGCGTCCTCGAGGCCCACGGCGCTCCGGCGCAAGCCGACCTGGCGCCACATCAGGCTCTTCAGCGAGTACAGCAGGTCGTCGTGCAGCAGGCGCGGCGGTTCGTTGGCCAGCGCCGGGCCCTGGCCGAGCCATGGCAAGCCGGGATGAGGCTGGCAGGCTTCGGCGGCGGCGGCGGCGCCGGCGGACTTGCCGATCACCGCGCCCTCAAGCAGCGAGTTCGACGCGAGGCGGTTGGCGCCGTGCAGGCCGGACGCGGCGGCTTCGCCGACGGCGTAGAGGCCGGGCACCGAGGTGCGGCCGTGGCCATCGGTGGCCGCGCCGCCGACGAAGTAGTGCGCGCCCGGGCGGACCGGGATCGGGTCCTTCGCCAGGTCGAGGTCGAACGTCGAGCAGATGCGCGCGATCGAGGGGAACAACGTGTGCGGATCACCCTGGACGCCGGCGAGGTCGAGGTAGACGTGCGTGTCGTTGGTCGCCACCATCCGGTCGAGGATGGCGCGGCTGACGACGTCGCGCGGCGCCAGGTCCTCCATCGGGTGGACGCCGCGCATCACGCGCTCGCCGTTGCGGTCGCGCAGCACCGCGCCGGCGCCACGGACGACCTCGCTGATCAGGAAGCGCGAGGCGCCGGCGATGTAGAGCGTGGTGGGGTGGAACTGCACGAACTCGCCGTCCGCCATGCGGGCGCCGGCGCGGAAGCACAGCGCCTGGCCGTCGCCCGAGGCGCCGGTCGGGTTGGTCGTTTCGCGATAGATCTGACCGGTGCCGCCGCAGGCGACGACGACGGCGCGCGCCTCGACGGCCAGCGTTTCGCCGTCCTGCAGCGCGATCGCGCCGACGCAGCGGCCGTCGGCGATGACGAGGTCGCGCACGAAGACGCGCGGCCGCAGCGTGATGCGTGGATGGTTGGCGAGCGCGGCGGCGAGCGCGCGCTGGATCTCGCGGCCGGTGGCGTCGCCGTTGGCGTGCACGACCCGCGCGTGGCTGTGGCCGCCCTCGCGCGAGAGGTGCAGCGGCGCGTCGGCGGCGTCGCCGGCGCGGTCGAAGCGCGCGCCCAGGCGCTCAAGCCAGGAGACCGCCTCGCCCGCCGACCTCACCACGTGCTCCGTGATCGCCGCCTCGGCGATGCCGCCGCCGACGCGCAGGGTGTCGGCGACGTGCGCCGCCAAACTATCGTCGGGGCGTTTGACCACGGCGATGCCGCCCTGCGCCCACGAGGTGTTGGTGACGTCGACGTCGTCCTTGGCGAGCAGCAGCACCTGCGCGCCGGCGTCGGCGGCGTGCAGCGCGGCGCAGGCGCCGGCGATGCCGCAGCCGATCACCAGCACGTCGGTCCGCAGCAGCGGCGTGCGCCGCAGGTCGAACGGGCCGAGCGCGGCGGGAAAGCGGGGCGCGGCGGCGGGGGACGTCATGTTGGCGCCTCGGACGGTCCGGGCCGGCGGCGAGCGCCGGCCCGGCGCGGGCTCACGACGCGGGGGTCTCGGCCGTGGCCTCGACCGGAGCCGGCGGCAGCGCCGGCTTGCTCAGGTCGCCCTTGTCGAGCCAGATTAGGATCGGCGCGGCGATGTACACGGTCGAGTACACGCCGGACGCCATGCCGATGATCATCGCGAAGGCGAACGACTCGAGGTCCGACTCGCTGCCCCAGTTGACCGCGAACTGCGCGATGACGACGAGCAGCGTCAGGCCGCTGGTCAGCAGCGTGCGCGACATCGTCTGGTTGAGCGCGCGGTTGATCAGCGCGCGGAACGGCTCGGTCACGCCCAGGCGGGCGTTCTCGACCGCGTTCTCGCGGATGCGATCGAAGATGACGATCGTGTCGTTGACCGAGTAGCCGATGATCGTCAGGAAGCAGGCGATCATTGCCAGGTTGATCTCGGCGTGCACGAGGTCGAGGTTGTTGCACAGCACGACCGCGACCAGCGCGACGAACACGTCGTGGATCAGCGCGACGACGGCGGCGATGCCGTACTTGTACTCGTGGAAGCGGACGCGCAGGTACAGCACGATCAGGCCCCACGCGAGCAGGATGGCGCCGATCGCCTGGTTGCGCAGGTCGCTGACGAGGCGGCCCTGGATCTCGTTCGAGTCCGGGAACGGTTCGCTGAGCGTCAGCGGCTCGCCGTCGACGCCGGACAGGCCAGCGAGGCCGGCCTTGACGGCCTCGGGCATCTGCCACGGGCGCACGTTGGACTGCGTTTGCCATTCCACGCGCAGGTCCTTCGCCTGCGCCGCGGCGGCGTCGCCGAGGCCCTGCACGGTCGCGCCCGGCAGCGCCTTGGCCAGCGCCTCCTGGGCCTTGGCGACCTCGACCGGCTTGGTCAGATAGACCTCGATCTGCGCGAACTGCAGGTTCGGCGCGTTCGGCACCGGCGCGGTGACCGGCGTGCTGAACGCCGGCTTGACCAGGTTGTCGGCGAACAGGCGGCGCAGTTCGCGCGCATACGGCGGCTCGTAGAGCTTCGGCGGCGCGTCGTTCTTCTGCTCGGACTCCTTGCGGGCGACGCGATCCTGCTTGCGCTCCTCGTCGATCTTGGCGCGCTGGGCGTCGTTGAGCTTGATGCGAAGGTTGAACTGGTCGCCGGTGCCGTCGGCGTTGGCGTCGCCGAAGCGGTTGACCTGGACGTTGGGGTAGTCGCGGCGGAACTGCTCGTCGGCGTTGAGCTTCGCCTTGACGGCGTCGTCGGCGAGCGGCCTCGCCAGCACCATGCGCAGGTTGGCGCCGCCGGTGAAGTCGATGCCGAGCGTGACCTCGCGCGGGGCGACGAAGGTCGCGTAGGCGAGGCCGGCGGCGATCAGCGCGGCGCTGCCGACCACGCACGGCTTGATGTAGCGCACGAAGTCGACGTTCAGGTCGGCGAACAGCGTGCGCGGCTTGTAGTCCACCAGCCACTTCTTCTCGAGCGCGTAGTGGAACAGCAGGCGCGTGACGAAGAACTGCGTGAACACCGTCGTGACGATGCCGACCATCAGCGTGACGGCGAACCCGCGGACCGGGCCGACGCCGACGTTGTAGAGCACCATGCCGACGAGGAACGTCGTGATGTTGGAGTCGAGGATCGCCGACATCGCGCGGTCGAAGCCGGCGCGGACCGCCAGCAGCAGGTCCTTGCCCTTGGCCAGTTCCTCGCGCACGCGCTCGTAGATCAGCACGTTGGCGTCGACGGCCATGCCCATCGTCAGCACGATGCCGCCGAGGCCCGGCAGCGTGATCGTCGCCTGCAGGAAGAGCATCGACGCCCACAGCAGGAAGACGTTCAGCACGAGCGTGGCGCACGCGATCATGCCGGCCTTCTTGTAGTAGCCGAGCATGAAGGCGAACACGAGCACGGCGCCGGCGGCCAGCGAGAACGAGCCGCGCTGGATGGCGGCCTCGCCGAGCGTCGGGCCGATCGACTCCTTGCTGACGAGCAGCGGCTCGACGCGCAGCGAGCCGGTCTTCAGCACCTTGACCAGCTCGTCGACCTCTTCGCGCGTGAAGTCGCCGAAGATGACGCCCGAGCCGGTGATCTTGCCGTTGATCGTCGGCGCCGACTTGACGACGCCGTTGAGCACGATCGCGCTGTTCTCGTCCTTGTGCTTCTGCGTCCAGTCGGCGTAGGCGCCCGACCAGCCCGGCGCCATCGCATAGCCGACGGCCTCGCGGCCTTCGTACAGCGTGCGGCCGACTGCGCCGGCGTCGAGCTGTTCGCCCGAGAACGACGTCTCGCGCATGTTGAGCGCGAGGAACTCGACGAGGCGCTGCTCGTCAGCGGGCTTCTTGAGGATCGCCTCCGGGATCGTGCCGTTGTTGTAGTCCGCTTCCTCGTAGGTGGCGACGACGGCCTGGGCCATCTTCTGTATGTCGCCGTAGCGGTAGTCCCAGCGCGCCGTCGCCGCGTCCTTGGTGTCGCGCTTGATGAAGCGCGGCGCCCACGCGAGGTTGCCGACCGAGATCGGGCCCTCGGTGGCGTTGTCGTTGTAGAGCCGGATGTTCTGCGGGTCCTTGGCGATCAGCTCCTTGTTGCCTGGCGCCTTGAGCCACGCCTCGAGGCGCGACTTCTCGGCCGCGAGGTTGAAGCGGATGCCGCCGTCGGCGTACTCGGCGGTCGCGACCATCCGGAACTCGAGCTTGCCGAGGTTCTGGATGCGCTGCAGCACCGCCTGCAGGTCCTGCGGGTTCTTGAACCACGGCAGTTCGATCAGGATGCCGGTGTCGCCGCTCTTGGTGATCAGCGGATCGAGCGTGCCCTGCGGGTCGATGCGGTCGGCGATGATGCCGATCGACTGCTCCATCATCTGGTCGACGGAGAGGCCTTCTTTCTGGCGCATCTGCTCCAGCACGTCGGCCGGGACCTCGTAGCGCAGTTGGGTGCCGCCCTTGAGGTCGTGGCCCCATGGCACCTCCAGCGTCAACGCGCAGGCGAGGCCGGCGACGAGCGACAGCAGGACGAGGAACATCTGACGACTGGCGTTCTCGAGCATGTCCGTTTGGATGGGACGCAGCGGGACGGGAGCGGCGCAGGGGCGCGCCGCCGGGCCGTCACGCCCGGGTGGGGGCCGCGCGCCATCGCGCGGCGATGGCAGCCCGATGGCTGCCGCGATGACTGACAGAATGACAAAGGGGCCTCCGCCGGTCCATCGGCTTCAGCCCCGCGGGCACGCAAGCGATGGTCCGGCGCGAGTCCCGAGCAGGGCGCAGCGCCGGCGCCATCGTCACTTGGCCTTGCCGGCCTTGCTGGCCTTCGTCGAGCGCGGGAACTGCTTCGCGCCCATGTTCGGGTCGAGGCGGGTTGCCTTGCCCTCGCGGCCGCGCAGGTAGAACAGCTTGGCGCGGCGGACGAGGCCGCGCTCCTTCACCTGGATGTCGGCGACGCGCGGGCTGTGCAGCGGGAACGTGCGCTCGACGCCTTCGCCGGCGACGAGGCGGCGCACCGTCGCGCTGCGGCGCGGGCCGGCGCCCTGGAAGGAGATGACGATGCCCGAGAACAGCTGCACGCGCTCCTTGTCGCCTTCCTTGATCAGGTAGTGGACGTCGACGGTGTCGCCGATGCCGAAATCCGGGACGGACGGCTTCAGGTGCTCGGACTCGAGCTGCTGGAGGAGGCGGTTCATGGGTCTTGGCTCCCGCCCCGGCCGAGCGGCCGGGGAGGGGAATGCGGTGGTTGGGATGGTTCGGTCGGCGCGAGTTTCTTCGCCGTGAGGGCCTTGGCCTGCTCGTGCCGCCAGCGCGCGACCGCTGCATGGTCGCCCGACATCAGGATGTCGGGCGCCGCCATGCCGCGGAACTCGCGCGGTCGCGTGTACTGCGGGTAGTCGAGCAGTTCGCCTTCGAACGACTCGAGTTCCGCTGACTGGGCGCAACCGAGGACGCCGGGGATCAGGCGCACCGCGGCTTCGAGCACGACCATGGCGGCGAGTTCGCCGCCGGCCAGCACGAAGTCGCCGAGCGAGATCTCCTCCCAGGCAAATCCTTGGCGGATGCGTTCGTCGTAGCCTTCGTAGCGGCCGCACAGGAACAGCAACCGCTCCGAGCGGCTGAGTTCGCGTGCTTTGCGCTGGTCGAAGGTGCGACCGCGGGGACAGAGCAGGACCTTGTGGAAGGCGCCGTGGGCGCGCTCCTGGTCCTCGATGGCTGCAAAGATCGGTTCCGGCTTCAGCACCATGCCGGGCCCGCCGCCGAACGGTCGATCGTCGACCGTCCGGTGCGGGTCCAGGGCGTAGTTCCGGAAGTCGACGAGGTCGACCCGGAGGTTGCCCTGGGCCTGCGCGATCCCGAGGATGCTCTCGTCCAGGTAGGGCCGGAGGGCCGCCGGAAAGAGGGTCAGGATGGCGCAGCGCAACGGTGCCTTGCCAGAAACAAGGGGCGGGGAGACTAGGGGCGCGGCCGGGGGCGGTCAAGGCGGCAGGTGGTACGCGGCCCTAGCGGCGCTAGTCTGCGGCGCATGTTCACCGGGCTCGTGCAGCAGAAGGGCGAAGTCACCGGCTGGCAGGCGGTTGGCGAGGAACTGCGGCTGCAAGTGCGGATCGCCGCCCTGCCCGGGGCGTTTCGCATCGGCGACTCGATCGCGCTGTCGGGGGTCTGCTGCACCGTCGTCAGCCTGGCCGACGGGGTCGCCGACTTCCACCTGAGCCGCGAGACCCTGGCCCGGACCTGGCTCGGTCGGGCGCGACCGGGGACCGTGCTCAACCTGGAAGGCGCGCTGCGCGCCGGCGAGCCGCTGGGCGGCCACATCGTCCAGGGCCACGTCGACGGGGTCGGCCGGGTGGCCGGCGCCATCGACCCCGAGCACGGCGGCGACTTCTGGGCCGAGGTGCCGGCGGACCTGCGGCGCTACTGCGTCGAGAAGGGCTCGATCACGCTGGATGGCGTGTCGCTGACGATCGCCGGCCAGCAGGGGGGCAAGGTCCGCATCGCCGTGATTCCGCACACGGCGCAATGGACGACGCTCGGCACGGCGAAGGCGGGCGATCCGCTGCACGTCGAGGTCGACGTGCTGGCGAAGTACGTCGAGTCGATGCTGGCCGCGCGCGGGCTCGGCGCGACCAGTTAGCCGAATAGCGGCGACCGGCGATGGCGCGCGTCAGTCGGCGGGCTTCGCGCCGGCGACCAGGTCCCAGCGTTCGCCGGACCGCAGCCACGTCGGCGCCAGCTTCGTGGCGTCGGCGCGCGCATCGATCACTGCCACCGTGCCGTCGCCGACGACGTCGAGCAGCGAGCCCTGCACGACGGCGGCCGTGCCTTCGTCGACGCCGAGACCGACGTACCGTGGCAGCCGAGCGATCAGCCCGCGCAGGTCGGCCTCGCGGTTGCGCGCGACGAAGTGCTGGTCGATCGCGACGCCGGGCAGGAAGCCGAAGCCGCGGTCGTAGCCGGGGCACCACATCTCGGTGTTGCCGAGCGGATTGCCGCGCACGAGGAACTCGCCCTGGATCGTGGCGCCGGCCGACGTGCCGCCGATCACGCCGCCGCGCGCGAGCACGGCGTGGAACGCGGCGAGCGCGTCGGTGCCGTCGAAGGCGTCGACCAGCCGCCACTGCCGGCCGCCGCCGAACCACACGCCGGTGGCGTCGGCGAGCACGGCGAGGGCTTCCTTGGTGACCTCGCGGGGATGGCGACACGACAGCGTGCGCACGTCGGCGACGCCGGCGTCCTTCAGCAACCGCGCAAACGGCTCGTCGCCGCCGCCGTCGCCCGCGGGCATCGCACCAGGCACCAGCACGACCTTGGCCTTGCTGCCGCCGGCGAGCGCGGTGAAACGCGCGACGGCCGCGGGAGGGATGCGGCCGCCGCCGACGAGCACCAGCGCGCCGCGCTCGACGCGCGGCGACCGCAGCACGTCCAAGCGCGCGCGCGCCGCGCGCTGCCACGTCACGAGGTCGGCGCGTCCGCCGGCGGCGAGTTCGACGACGCGGCCCGCATCCATCGGCGTGGCGCCGAGCACCAGCAGCGCCTTGCTGGCGCCGTGCACTGTGAGCGTGCGACCGCCGATCTCGACCGCCGTGCCTTCGTCGATGCCGAGGCCAAAGCACCCGGGGTGCAGCGCCAGCGCCTGCTGCAGCCGCGGCAACCGCTTGCGGGCGAGGAAGTGCTGGTCGCTGATGGCGCCGGGCACGAAGTCGAAGCCCGTCGCCATCACCGGCGCCTCCTTGCCCGACGCGATCATCACCTTGGTCTGGATCGCCGTGCCGGCGGACGTGCCGCCGACGACGCCGCCGCGGGCCAGCAGCGCCTGCAACTCGCGCTCGACGCGCGTGCCGAGATAGGCATCGGCGAGGTTCTGCTGCACGCCGCCGCCGAGCCACACCGCGGTCGCGCTGCGCAGCGGCGCCGTGAAGTCCTCGCGATCGGCAGTCGCGCGGTCGCGCGTGTGCAGCGCTTCGAAGGCGTAGCCGGGATGATCGGCGCGCCAGCGAGCGAGCGTCTTGTCGCGCTCGGCGGCTTCGTCGGCGCGGCCGCTGGCCGTCGGAATCAGCACGACGCGCGCCCGCTCAGGGCTGCCGGCAAGCGCGAGGAAACGCGCGTAGACCTCGGGTGGCATCTTGCCGCCGCCAGCGAGGATGCGCGTGCCGGGCAAGCCGGCTGGATCGATCGTCGGCCATTGCGCGGCGGCGGGGGCGGTGGCGAGCAGCATGGCGCAGAAGGGCAGGCCGGAGTGCAGCGTCATGCGGCGGAGGATAGCCGGCGCGCTAGAGTGCGGTCGTGGCGGATTCGTCCCATCCGGTCGTGCTGTTCGACGGCACGTGCAACCTGTGCAACGCGTCGGTGGAGTTCGTGCTGCGCCGGGACCGCGCGGCGCGGTTCCGCTTCGCGGCGCTGCAGTCCAACGCCGCCGCGGAACTGCTCGCCGCCGCCGGTTGGCGCGGTCCGCGCCCGGACAGCGTCGCGGTCGTCGAGGGCGGTCGCGTGCTGTGGAAGTCGTCGGCCGCGCTGGCGATCGCTCGGGGGCTGCGTTGGCCGTGGCCGGCGCTCGCCGTGTTCGCGCTCGTGCCGCGGCCGCTGCGCGACCTCGTCTACGACTTCGTCGCTCGCCGGCGGCTGTGTTGGTTCGGCCGGCGCGAGACGTGCATGGTTCCGACCAAGGAACTGCGGGGGCGTTTCCTCGACGCCGCCAAGGCGCCGGCCGCCGGTCACCAGTAGCCGATCAGGACCTGGATGAAGCTGCCGATCGGGGCCGCCTCGCGGGCGTCCTCGATGGCGCGGCTGACCTGGGTCAGGATGCGACGGAAGCGCGTGGCGAGGTCGGTGTCGCTGATCAGCGCGCCGAGCAGGCCCTGCTTCTGGGCGAGTTGATCGCTGACGAAGCGCAGGTTGGCGAGCGTGGTCTTGATGTCGCGCGCGGTCGCCGGATCGGCGGCGAGCGCGCCGAGCGCGCCGGCCTCGGGATTGGTCAGGTTGGCGAGCAGCGTGTCGAGGTTGCCGACCAGGTTGGTGAAGCGGCGGGCGAGTTCGTCGTCGCGCAGCAGCCGGCCGACGATGCCGTTGCCGCTGCGCGCGTCGGCGACGATGACCTCGAGGTTGCGCACGATCGACTGCACGTTGCGCGCCGCGTCGACGTCGTTGAGCAGGACGCCGAGCACGCCGTCCGTGCCGGTGTCGAGCCTCTTGCCGAGCGAGCGCAGACTGGCGAGGAAGCCGTGCAGGTTGTCCTTCGTCTCGGCGTTCATCACGAGGTCGCCGATGGCGCCCTTCTGGTCGATGACGGCGTCGAGGACGCGGCCCAGGCTGTCGGCGGCGTCGCTCAGTTGGTCGTGCAGGCTGCTGCCGGTGACGAGCTTGCCGATGCTCGTCGTTGGGTCGTTCATGTTGGCGAAGAACTTGCGGATCTCCTCGACGGCGTCGATCGCCTTGCTGCCCAGCTTGCCCTCGCCCTTGGCGATGTTGCCGATCTGGTCGAACGCGCCGGGCTCGACCTCGCCGCGCAGAGGTCCGATCGGCGACGTGCTCGCGGCGCGGCCGGGGTCGATGTAGATCTGTTTGCCGCCGAGCACGCCGTTGTCCTTCACCGAGATGGTGTAGTCCTGACACAGCGGGATCGTCTCGCGCAGCAGCAGCGTCATCGCGATCGGCAGGTCGGGATGGGCGTATTCGACGTCGATGGCGCCGACCTTGCCGATCTTCTTGCCGAGCACCATCACATTGGTGCCGACTTCGCAACTGCCGGCCTGGGCGAAGCGCACCAGCAGCTTGGCGTCGCCGTAGGCCTGGTCGGTGAGATTGAGCGTCGCCCAAAGCAGGAACGCGAGGCTGCCGAAGAACACGAGGCCGAGCAGGGTGTCGCGACGGATACGGTCCATGGTGGGTTGTGCTGGGTTCAGTCGGCGCTGCCGCCGAGGAAGGCGCGGGCGAGGGGATGGTCGCTGTGCAGCATCTCGTCGACGGTGCCCTGCAGGCCGAGCTTACCGTTCTCCAGGATGCCGATGCGATCGCCGCACTCGGTGGCGCAGGCCTTCGAGTGGGTGACGATGAGGCCGGTGACGTGCAGTTCGTCGCGCACACGCGCGATCAGTTCATGAATCTGCCGACTGATGATCGGGTCGAGCCCGGCGTTCGGTTCGTCGTAGAGCACGTACTCGGGGTTGGTTACCAGCGCGCGTGCGAGGCCGGCGCGCAGCTTCATGCCGCCAGAGATGCTCGGCGGGAACTGCGCGGCGGCGTGGTCGAGGCCGACGAGGCGCAGCACCTGGTGCACGCGGTCGTCCAGTTCGCCCTTGGGCAGGCGCGCGTGCTCCTCCAGCGGCAGCGCGACGTTGTCGAACACCGTCAGCCAGTTGATCAGCGCGCCGTTCTGGAACAGGTAGCCCATGCGCTTACGCAGCGTCATCAGCTGGCTGCGGTCCATCGCCGGGACCTCCTGGCCGTCGACCTGCGCCGAACCGCTGTCGGGCTTGAGGATGCCGATGACGTGCTTGAGCGTGACGCTCTTGCCGCTGCCGGACGGGCCCATCAGCACGAAGTTCATGCCCTTCTGCACGGTCAGCGTCATGCCGGCCAGGATCTGCCGGACGCCGAGTCGCTTGTGCACGTCGCGCAGTTCGATCATCCGGCGAGAAAGTAGAAGAACCAGGTGACGATGAAGCCGAGCACGATGATCAGGATCACCGAGTCGCGCACGGCGGCCTGCACGGCGAGACCGACGCTGAGCGCGCCACCGCTGGCTCGCAGGCCGGCGGCGCAGCTCACGGTCGCGATCACGACGCCGAAGATGAACGACTTGAGCAGCCCGACGTAGACCTCCTTGGGCAGCAGCATGCCCGACGAGGTGAGGGCCTCCCTGGCGCTGACCCAATAGAGGGTCGGGCTGACGCCGAGGTTGAACTCGGCGACGACGCTGCCGCCGTAGATGCCGATCAGGTCGGAGAGCACGGTGATCACCGGGCACATCACCGCCATCGCGATCATGCGCGGCAGCACGAGGTAATCGACGGGGTCGACCGACATGACCTCGAGCGCGGTGACTTCGTCGCTGACCGTCATCGTGCCGAGCTCCGCGGCGATCGAGCTGCCGACGGTGGCGGCGAGGATCACGCCGGTGATGAACGGGCCCATTTCGCGGCACATCGACAGCGCCGTGATGGTGCCGAGCACGGCGGTGTCGCCGAAGCGCCGCAGTTCGATGCCCGTCTGCATCGCCAGGATCGCGCCGGCGAACGCGGCGACGACCATGGTCACCGGCAGCGTGCGCACGCCGGCGTTGAAGGCGGTGTCGAGCAGGAAGCGCCAGCGCCGCCGGACCCGCGGCAGGCACAGGACCGTGCGCACCAGCAGGTCGCAGACGTAGCCGGCGCGGTCGGCGCGCCGCAGCGCGAAGCTGCCGATGTGGGCGAGCGGGTTCATCGAGGGGGCTCCGCCCGGGCGTCGTCGCCGCCGCCCAGCGGGATCGGCAGGAACTGGAACAGCCGCAGCGTCCGTGCGCCAGCGCGATCCTCTTCGTAGCTGCCGAGGAAGGGCACGCTAGCGGTCGTGCCGCTCGCGCGCGTGCGGGCGGTGAACAGCCGGCCGGCCACGTCGACGCCGCGGTCATCGATCGCCCGGCGCACGCCGCGGGCGAGCTCGAACAGCCAGCCCCACGCCTCCTCGAAGCCGGTGGCGTTGCCGTCGCGCCACGGCCAGATCGACAGCACGCTCCACTCGCCGCCGGTGTGCGCGCCATTGGGGTTGCGCTTCTGGCTGCGGTGGAAGAACGGCCAGAGCTTGACGTAGCTCTCGCGCTCGCCGGTCTTGGCTTGCTGCACGATCCGCCAGAAGAACGGCACGATCCATTGCTGGTCGACGAAGCCGTCGAGATCGTCGTATTGCCGCCACCAGATGATCGGCCAGGCGAACGTCCAGGCGCGCTGGTTGGTCGCCTCGACGCGGCCTACGAGCGGCCACAGCCACCACTGCTTGAGGTCGTCGTCGCTCCGGTTCCACGCCGACTTGAAGAACGGCCAGAGGATCGTCGTCGAGCCGAATTGGTTCGCCTTCTCGACGTGCGAGAAGAATGGCCACAGCGCCGTCCAGCCGGAGACTTCGGGGCCGGTGCGCCAACCGAAGAATGGCCAGAACAGGAAGCTCTTCACCGGCCCGCCGGCGGCGTCTTCGTTCTCGGTGCTCCAGGTGAAGAACGGCCACAGGATCGAGCGGCGGTCGTGCCGGCCCGGCGCGACGTCGACGCCGAAGAACGGCAGCACGCGGCACCAGCGGTGCTCGGTATCGGCGCAGTGGCTGGCGCCGACGAGCGGCCAAAAGAACAGGTCATGGCTGTGGCCGCCCTTGTCGAGCCCGACCCACAGCGGGAACAGGAACGTCCGGAAGCGGTCGTAGGTCAGGAAGTCCGGGATGTCGGCGAAGAACGGCAGGAAGGCGAAGTAGTCCTCGCGGTCGTCCGCTGAGTCGCCACCCCAGAAGAGCGGGAACAGCGCGTACCAGTCGACGTCGCGCGTGCCCTCCTCGTTGGGCCGGCTGCGCCAGCTCCACAGCGGCCACAGCCGCGCCGCCGTCTCGTCGGGGTAGCTGCGCACGCGGCCGAACGGCCAGAGAAACTGGTGCTCGACCGCGTCCTCGACGCCCGGTTCGGTGACGCGCCGCCAGAACGGCCGGACGCGCAGATCGTCGCCGCCCGCCGGCGTGCGCTCGTAGTGCAGCAGCGGCCAGACCGCGTCCCACTCCAGCATGCTGCCGTTGTCGTCGAGCCGGTGGAACCACACCGGCGCGAGGTTGAGTTCGCGCGGGGCCAGCGCGCAGGCGCTGGTCGCGAGCAAGGCCGCGAGGGCGAGGGCTGGGCGCAGCCGCATGAAGGAACGGAGGATAGCGGAGCTGGGGTGCGGCGCGCCAACGCGGCGTTCGCGCGCGAGAAGCGCCGCTCAGCGCGATCGGCGGCGCGGCGATGCGACCTTTGTCGCCGGCACGGCGGCTCCTGTATACCGTTGGCATGGTCCGCACCATGTCCGGCATCCAGCCGACCGGCGCCCTGCACATCGGCAACTACCTCGGCGCGCTCGTCAACTTCGTCGAGTTGCAGCAGCAGTACGAGTCGTTCTTCTGCGTCGTTGACCTGCACGCGCTGACGCAGCGGCCCAAGGCCGAGGATCTGCGGCGCAACGTGCGCGAAGTCGCGATCGGCATGCTGGCCAGCGGCGTCGATCCGGAGCGCGCGACGTTGTTCGTGCAGTCCGACGTGCCGCAGCACGCCGAGCTCGGCTGGATCCTGACCTGTCTGACGCCGCTCGGCGATCTGAACCGCATGACGCAGTTCAAGGACAAGAGCGCGCAGCAGCCGGAGAACGTCAACGCCGGCCTGTTCACCTACCCGATCCTGCAGACCGCCGACATCGCCCTCTATCGGGCTGAGCGCGTGCCGGTGGGCGAGGACCAGGACCAGCACCTCGAACTCGCGCGCGAGACGCTGCGCCGGTTCAACTTCGTCTACGGCGACACGTTCCCGGACCCGCAGACTGTGCGCAGCAAGGCGCCCCGCGTCATCGGCCTCGACGGCGAAGCCAAGATGTCGAAGTCGAAGGGCAACGAGGTCGGACTGTTCGAGACCGCCGACGAGACGATGCAGAAGCTGCGCGGCGCCAAGACCGACCCGGCGCGCCTGCGCAAGTCGGACAAGGGCACGCCCGAGGTCTGCAACATGTTCGCGTGGCATGGCTTCTTCACGCCGGCGGCCCAGCGTGAGGAGATCGCCGCCGGCTGCCGCAGCGCCCAACTCGGCTGCGTCGACTGCAAGAGGACGCTGTGCGCCAACATGGAGGCGATCAAGGGGCCGATCCGCGAGCGCGCTGCCGCCCTGCGCGACAACCCTGCCCGACTCGACGAGATCCTCGCCGCCGGCGGCGCCAAGGCCCGCGCCGCCGCCGAAGCGACGATGGCGATCGTGCGCGACCGTATCGGTGTCCGCGCCCGCGGCTAGTTCCGTCTCGAACCCCACGACCATGCGCCGCCAAGCGACCCTTCCCGTCCTTCTCGCCGTCGCCGCCTGCAGCGCGCCGCCACCGACGGTCGAGCAGCGCGCCCAGGCCGAGTTTCGTCTGCTGGCGCCGTTCCTCGTCGACCGCGTGGTCGGCTGCAGGGAACTGCGCATCGAACTGACCAGCAACTTCTACGGCAACGTCGGTCGGCCGGCGCACGACCCGCAGCGACATTCGCTGACGCGCGTGCAGGGCGATGGCTTCGTCGAGACCGTGTGGACCAACCGCTCGGGCGCGCCGGAGCACGCCTTCGTGCTCGCGGTCGGCGCGACGCAGGAGATCCCGGACGGTTCAAAGACACCGCCGCGCACGCGCTTTCGCGTCGTCAACCAACTGCGTATCCGCGTCTACGAGGACCGCCGGCCACTGACTCTGGCGGCGACGGCGAGTGACATCGTGCTGGTGCAGGACGGCAAGTCGGCGCCGCGCGACGTCAGTGGCTTTGTGATCGAGGACGGCGCGGTGCGCCCGCAGTGACATGCGCCGACGGCTGATCGTCCATCGTGCGAAGTGGCTCGGCGCCCTGATCGTGGCCGCGTGCGCCGGCGCGCCGCAAGATCCCGTCGTGGCTGGCGCGTGCCAGGATCCTGCGGCGCTTGCTGATTGGGCGCGCGCCACCGCCGCCATCGCCGCTGGCGACGACGCCGGGGCGGTCGCATCCGCGCGCGCCGTGGTCGAGCGCTGCCCCGGCTTCGTCCGCGCGCACATCGCCTTCCAGGACGCGGCGGCGCGCTGCGGTGGCGAGACCGCTGTGGCGATGACGGGCTTTTACGAGCGGCTCGCCGACGACGGCACGGCGGTGCCGGCGTACTGCAAGGCGCGGCTGCTGCCGACGGCCTACGCGCAGAACGCCGCGCTCGCCGAACTCGTCGGCAAGTACCCGAAGTTCGCTTGGGCGCGCTTGTCGCAGGCGCGGTTGGCGCGCGGCCAGGGCCGCGCGCTGGCCGCGATCGACGCCTACACCGCCGCGCTCCGCGCCGAGCCGGAGCTTTGGGAGGCTTGCCTCGAGCGCGCCCAAGCGCTGGGCGATCTCGGCCGCGGTCGTGAGGCCGTCGTCGATTTCCGCGCCTACCTCGCGGCGCGGCCCGACGACCTCGCGGCCAATCGCGCGTTCGTGCGCTTGCTGCTCTACGACCTCGGCCGCACGAAGGAGGCGCTGCCGTACCTGCAGCGCGTCGAGGCGAGTCTGCCCGACGATCCCGACGTGCGGATGGACCGCGCTGCGGCGTGTTGGCGGCTCGGTCAATACGAGCAGAGCGCCGAGGCCTACGTCGCGGCGCTGCGCGCGCGGCCGCAGGCGACTGGAGCGGCGCTCAACCTCGGGCTGTTGTATTACGAGGTCGTTCCGCGCGACGAGGCGGCGCGGCGGCGGTTCTGGCCGGTGGCGCGCGCCGCGTTTCGTCACTTCCTCGACGGCCCCGCGACGGCTGACGGCGTTGAGCAGTACGAACGCGCGTTGGGCGTGCCCTTCCGCATGGGCCGCATCGCCGCGTTGCTCGGGCCGGAGCCGCCCGTGCCGGCGCGAATCGACGAGCTGCGCTGGCCCGCGATCGACTGAGTTTCAGCGCGGCGACGTCCACGCGTCGAGTTGCGGCGTCACCCGCCGCCAATCGGCTGCGGCCAGTGCATCGCGGCGAGGGCCTGGGGTGACGAGACGAAAGCGCGGCGAATCGAGCTTGGCGATCCGCCAGCCCGACGCCGTCGGGCTGGCCAGCAGGTTGCGCAAGTCGAAGTTGCCATCGCGGAACCCTTGCGCGTGCAGGGCGTGCAGCAGGTCTTCGATGGCAGCGCGCAGGGTTCTGCGTTCTGGCGCGTCGAGCGTCGGGAACAGCGCGTCCGCGGGTTTGCCCGCCCAAGCGGCCGTCACCAAGAGCGCCTGCGTGACGAACCCGGCAGAGCGCGCCACGGCGGCCACCAACGGGGTCGGCGCCGCGAAGCCGTGGTTGCGCAGCCACTGCAGCGCGGCGAACTCGCGCACGGCCCGCGGTGCGGCGCACGGGCCGGTACGGCGTCCAAAATCGCGCAATCGGCTGCCCCAAGTCTGGTATTCGTAAGTCTTTGCGTAGACCGTGCCCGACGCCGAAGAGTGCGCGCGCACGAACGAGGTGCGGTGGTCCGTGATCACCGCGCCGAGCCGGCGCGAGGCGAGCGCTGCCAGCGGCGGGAGTCCCGGCGCCCAATCCGGCCACGACGGATCCGTGCAGACTTCGTGGAGAGCGCTGGGGATGCTTGTCACTAGGTCGCTCGCAAAGGTAGGATTTGCCGCCACTTGATGCGCCCGAAGTCCAGTGGGGAGTCCGGCGCCACGTCTCGTCCAGGAGGTCTGCAAGTGAAGACCGTCACGAAGAAAGAGCTGGTCCATCGCATCGCCGAGAAGACCGGCGTTACCAAGGTGGTGGCGAAGGACGTGATCCAGTCCTTCCTCAACTCGATCATCGACGAGTTGGCCGAAGGCAACCGGCTGGAGTTCCGTGAGTTCGGCGTGTTCGAGTCGCGCGAGCGCGCGGCCCGACTGGCGCAAAACCCGCGCACCTTGGAGAAGGTGCCGGTGCCGGCCAAGCGCATCGTCAAGTTCAAGGTCGGCCGCTTGATGCGCAAGAAGGTGTCGGGCGAGGACATCGGCGATCTGTCGCTGGACGATGACGATGATGACGCGCCGGCGCCGAAGGCCAAGAAAGCCGCACCCGGCGAAGCGCACGGGTCGGTCTGAAGCCAGCGCGCGCCCGTCACTTCAGGCGACCGAGCGCGCGGTCGAGGTCGGCGATCAGGTCGGCCTCGTCCTCGATGCCCACCGACAGCCGGACCAGGCCGTCTTCGAGTCCTGACGCGCGTCGGGTCGCCGCCGGGATCGACGCGTGCGTCATCGACGCCGGGTGGTCGACCAGGCTCTCGACGCCGCCCAGGCTCTCCGCGAGCGAGAAGACCTCGAACGACGAGCAGACGTCCATTGCCTGCGCCACGGTCGCCTTCAGCTCGACCGACACCATGCCGCCGCCGGCGCGCATCTGCTTCTTGGCGATCGCGTGCTGCGGGTGGCTCGGCAGCCACGGGTAGAAGACCCGCGCGACCTTCGGATGCGACTCGAGCCAGCGGGCGACGGCGAGCGCGTTCTGGCAGTGCCGGTCCATGCGGACGTGCAGCGTCTTGGTGCCGCGCAGCACCAGAAAGCAGTCCATCGGCCCCGGCGTGCCGCCGCAGCTGTTCTGGAAGTGCGCGAGCCGCTTGTGCAGCGCCTCATCGTTGCTGATCAGCGCACCGCCGACGACGTCGCTGTGGCCGCCGAGGTACTTCGTCGTCGAGTGCACGACCACGTCCCAGCCGTGGGCCAGCGGGTTCTGCAGGTACGGCGTCGCGAAGGTGTTGTCGGCGAAGGCCAGCGCGCCGCGCTGCTTGCAGATCGCCGCGATCGCCGTGAGGTCGAAGCAACGCAGCAGCGGGTTGGTTGGCGTCTCGAGCATCACCAGCTTGGTGTTCGGCCGGAAGGCGCCCTGCAGCTGCGCGTGGTCGGTGAGATCGACGAACGTCGTCGCCACGCCGAACTTCTCGTACAGCGTTTTGATGATGCGGTAGGTGCCGCCGTACAGGTCGTTGCCAGCGATGACGTGGTCGCCTGTCTGCAGCAGGTTGAGCACGCAGTGGATCGCCGCCATGCCGCTTGCGAAGCCGAGGCCGAAGCGACCGCCCTCGAGCGCCGCGAGGTTCTGCTCGAGCGCCGTGCGCGTTGGGTTGTGCGACCGCGAGTAGTCGTAGCCCTTGTTCTTGCCCGGGGCCTCCTGCACGTAGGTGCTGGTCTGAAAGACCGGCGTCATGATCGCGCCAGTGGTGGGATCGGGGGATTGGCCGGCGTGGATCGCCTTGGTGCCGAAGCCTGGGTTGTGCGAACTCTTCATCGGGGCGGTGAGTTTACATCTGCGCCCGCGTCGGCAACATCTTGCGCGCCATGACCGCAGCCAACGATCCCGCGCGCGCCTACGACCTGGAGGCGCTCGAGTTCCACGTCGTGCGCGCGCTGCTGACCGAACGGCTGGCGACGCCGGTCGGCCGTTCGGCCGTCGCCGCGCTCGGGCCGTTGGCGAGCGCTGAGGCGGCCGCCCGCCGCCTCGAGGCGACGGCGGCGCTGGCAGCGCGACTCGCGGAGCGGACCGAACTGCCGCTCGCCGGCGCGGTCGACGTGCGCTCGTGGCTGCTGCCGTTCCTCGGCGGCGAGCACGTCGTGCAGGCCAAGGATCTCGCCGACTGCAAGCGACTGCTGCGGGCGGCCGAGCGGTGCCGTGTCTGGTTTCGCGCCGGCGCGCCGTCGCTGTGCGAGTTCGCCGCGGACGCGCCCGACCTCGGCGACCTCGTGCATGACCTGGAGCAGATCGTCGACGACCGCGGCGAGGTGCTCGACTCGGCGTCGCGGAAGCTCGCCGACGTGCGCCGCGAGATCGAGCAGGCGAAGGCGCAGGTCGACGCGATCCTGGCGTCCGTGCTGGCGTCGGCGGAGCTGCGCAAGCACCTGCAGGCGCCCGAGCCGGTGTGGCGCCATGGCCGACCGGCGCTGCAGGTCAAGGCCGACAGCCGCAACAAGGTCGGCGGCGTGCTGCACGACCGCAGCGCCACCGGCGCCACGCTGTTCGTCGAGCCCGAGGCCGTGATCGAAGCCGCCGATCGGCTGGCCGACGCGCAGGTGGCCGAGCGGCGCGAGGTCAACGTCGTGCTCGCCGGCGCCGCGCGCGGGCTGCGCCAGAGCGACCGCGAAGTCCTCGCTGGCGTCGAGTTCGTGGCGGTGGCCGACCTGCTGCAGGCGCAGGCGCGGCTGCTCGCCGGTGGCTTCACGATCCCGCGCATCGTCACGGACGGCCCGCTGCGCATCGTCGGGGCCCGCCATCCGCTGTTGTCGATGCGGCGCGATGCGGCGACCGTGCAGGTCGTGCCGCTCGCGGTGGCGCTCGGCGACCCGCACCATCTGCTCGTCGTCACCGGCCCGAACACGGGCGGCAAGACCGTCGTGCTCAAGACCATCGGCCTATTGGCCCTGATGGCCATCAGCGGCGTGCCGGTGCCGGCGAACGAGGGCGCGCAGTTCCCGTTCTTCGGCGCGGTGCAGGCCGACATCGGCGACGAACAGGCGATCACGCAGAACTTGTCGACGTTCAGCTCGCACGTGCAGCGGATCGCGCGTTGCCTGCAGCACGCGTCGGCGCGTGCGCTCGTGTTGCTCGACGAACTGGGCGCCGGCACCGATCCCGAGGAGGGTAGCGTGCTCGGCTACGCGGTTCTCGAGGCGTTGCTCGCGGCGCGGGCGTTCGCCGTGGTGACGACGCACCTCGGTCGCCTCAAGGACTTCGCCTACCGGCACGAAGGCGCCGAGAACGGCTCGATGGCGTTCGACGGCGCGACGCTGCGGCCGCTCTACCGCCTGGACCTCGGCATCCCCGGCAACAGCCATGCGCTCGACATCGCCAGCCGCGTTGGCATGCCGACGGCGGTGGTGGCGCGGGCGCGCGAACTGCTCGGCAAGCGCGACCGTACGCTCGACAATTTGATCGAGCGCGTGCAGGTCGCCCGCCGCGACGCCGAAGCCGACCGGCAGAAGACCGCCGACCTGTCGCGCGCGGTCGCCGAGCAGAAGACGCAACTGGATGGCCGGCTCGCCGACGCCGTGCGCAAGGAGACCTGGCTGCAGGAAGAGGCCGACGGCGTGGTCGAGACGGAACTGCGCCGGGCCCACGCGGCGCTACAGGAGCCGGTGACTGCTCTGCAGAGCGCGCCCGGCGTCCACGGCGAGCGGGCGCGGGCGCTGAAGGGCATCGTCGATGGGTTGCTGAAGCAGGCGGCGCTGCACCGCCGCCGCATGGCGTTCTGCTATGCCCTGAAGAAGGGCGACCAGGTGTTCTTGCCGCGCTGGCGGCGCCTCGCCGGCGTGCACAAGGTCGACCGCGTGCGCGAGCAAGTGACGGTCGAGTACGGCAACGTCAAGATGGACGTGCCGTTCGAAGACGTGTCCTGGCTGCAGCCGCTGGGTGGCTGACGCCGGCGGACTCCCGCCGGCTACGGTTGTGCCGGAGGTGCGGGGTGCGTACCGTTCGGCACGGCCGCGGTGGGTGTCGCGGTCGACCGCACATGGCGACGATCCTCTTGGCTGACAACGACCGCGCCGTCAGTGCCCTGCTGACCGAACTGCTGCGCCGCTTCGGCGTTGCTGTCGAACTGGCCTACGACGGCGAGGAGGCGAAGGCGAAGGGCCGCCGACCGGGGCTCGGCGCCATCGTCTGCGATCTCGACATGCCGAAGGCGTCGGGGCTCGAAGTCCTCGAGTCGCTCGTCGACCTGCCAGCGCCGCCGCCGGCGATCGTGATCTCCGGGTACGTCGACGAGGCGGTGCGGTCGCGTCTGCAGCGGTTGCCGTTCGTGCGCGAGATCCTGCGCAAGCCGTTCGACCTCATGGCGTTCGCCGCCAGGGTGAAGCGACTCGCGGCGGCGGATGGCGAGGCGCCGCCGGACGCCGCGGGCGCGAACGCAGCGGTGCGCGCCAAAAAAGGCCCCGGCTGGCCTTGATCTGGTCCAGGGCGTCGGTATCCTCCTTCGTCCCTTTCTGTTGCAGCTAGTCCGCTAGCGTAGCTCAACTGGTAGAGCACCTGATTTGTAATCTGGAGGTTGTGGGTTCAAGTCCCATCGCTAGCTCCAGATCGGATCGGTTGGCCAGGCGAGTTGCGGTCGCGGCCGCGTTGCTTCCGGAGGGGATCGCACGCACGGCAACGTCGGGCGGATACCAAAGCGGCCAAATGGACCAGACTGTAAATCTGGCGGCTCAGCCTTCGCAGGTTCGAATCCTGCTCCGCCCACCAAGTCTTCGTCTACGGTGCCGCGAGGTGTCCGTAGCGGACGCGCGATCCAAGACACGGCGTGATCCCGAGTCGGCGCTGCCGGCGATGGATCGGGTCGCGTTGCGGGTGTAGCTCAATGGTAGAGCTCCAGCCTTCCAAGCTGGCCGTGAGGGTTCGATTCCCTTCACCCGCTCCAGGTTGCTGCTCGCCGCGGGTTGCGCCTGGTTCGTTCTTTCCGAGTCCCCGAAGTTCGCTGCTATAGCTCAGCTGGTAGAGCACCTCCTTGGTAAGGAGGAGGTCGTGGGTTCAATTCCCGCTAGCAGCTCCATCTCCGCTTTCTTTTCCGCTTGTCCGGGCGCCCATCGCGGCCCCACCGAATATTCGAGATCCCATGGCCAAGGAAACCTTCAATAGAACCAAGCCTCACGTGAACGTGGGGACCATCGGGCACGTTGCCCACGGCAAGACCACGACGACGGCGGCCATCACCTACACGCTCGCGTCGGTGGGTATGGCGAAGTACAAGGAGTACGCCGCAGTGGCGAAGGGCGGCACCGTCCGCGACGCGACCCGCGTCGTCACGATCTCGGCGGCCCACGTCGAGTACGAGACGAAGAACCGCCACTACGCCCACGTCGACTGCCCCGGCCACGCCGACTACGTGAAGAACATGATCACGGGCGCGGCGCAGATGGACGGCGCCATCCTCGTGGTCGCGGCTGACGACGGCCCGATGCCCCAGACGAAGGAGCACGTGCTCTTGGCTCGTCAGGTCGGCGTCCCGGCGATCGTCTGCTACCTGAACAAGTGCGACCTCGTCGACGACAAGGAACTGCTGGATCTCGTCGAGATGGAGATCCGCGAGTTGCTCAACAAGTACGAGTACCCCGGTGACACGGCGAAGGTCATCCGCGGCGCGTCGTTCAAGGCGCTGCAGACGGCGAACCCCGGCCCGAACAACCCGGACAGCAAGTGCATCTTCGAGCTGATGGACGCGATCGACACGGCCATCCCGGAGCCCAAGCGCGAACTGGACAAGCCGTTCCTGATGCCGGTCGAGGACGTGTTCTCGATCGAAGGTCGCGGCACGGTCGCGACGGGCCGCGTCGAGCGCGGCGTCGTCAAGGTCGGCGACGGGGTCGAGATCGTTGGCATCCGCGAAACGCGTGACGTCGCGATCACGGGCGTCGAGATGTTCCAGAAGGAGCTGAAGCAGGGCGAGGCCGGTGACAACGTCGGCTTGCTGCTCCGCGGCCTCAAGAAGGAGGACATCGAGCGCGGCATGGTGCTCGCGGCCAAGAAGTCGATCACGCCGCACACCAAGTTCGAGGCGCAGGTCTACGCCCTGACGAAGGAAGAGGGCGGCCGTCACACGCCGTTCATGAACGGCTACCGCCCGCAGTTCTACTTCCGCACGACGGACGTGACCGGCACGGCGAAGCTCAAGGGCGCCGAGATGTGCATGCCTGGCGACAACGTCGAAATCGAGGTCGAGCTGATCACGCCGATCGCGATGGACGAGCACCAGCGCTTCGCCATCCGCGAGGGCGGCCGCACGGTCGGCGCCGGTCGCGTGACGAAGATCATTGCCTGAGCCGCTCAGGCGACGGACCACACGGCGCGACCGCGCGCCGTGCTCGCGCCGATGACGGGGTGTCCCCCCGAAGTCGGCGTGGCGAAGGGCAGTAGCTCAACTGGTAGAGCAGTCGATTCCAAATCGACCGGTTGAGGGTTCGATTCCTTCCTGCCCTGCCACCAACCGACTGATCGGACCGCCAGCTGGCTTGCAGCGGCGGTGCGCAGAGGTCGCCCGGTCGGGCCGTCCGACCGGGAAACGGGCCATGGCGTACCCGCGCCATGGCCCTTAGTGTTTTCCGCTTTCGCACTGTTTCCTGCTGCTGCCCGGGCGGGCCGACGCGCGTCGGTCAGGCCGAGACAGCATCAGGGTTTGGTTACGTCGGCGTCGCCACGCGGCGCGCCGCAGAGGACTAGTCTCGTGAGCTATCGCAAGGACCAAGGTCGCTACGCACGCATGGCCGCCTTCTGGGCGCTGCTGTCGCTGATGGCGTATGGCTGCTTCCACGGCGGCGGCTTGTCCGACCTCGTCGACGGCTGGTTGGGCGCATCCAACCAGGTCTTCGTCGATCCGTTCCCCATCCTGAAGACGCTGAAGACGTCGACGCTCATCGCCCTTGGCGTGCTGGCGGCGATCGCCTTGATCATTCACGGCATTCTCAACAGCCCGAAGATCGCGGACACGCTGATCGATACCGAGGCCGAGTTGATGAAGGTCACCTGGCCGTCTTGGGGTGAAGCCTGGGCGGGCACGGTCGCGGTCACGGTCATGGTCGTGCTCCTCTTCGTCTTCTTGACGCTGGCCGACCTCGGCCTGACCAAGGTCATGCTGATGCTGATGGGGGGTGCCTGATGGCCCTCGATTGGTACTTCCTCCGCGTGCAGGTCGGTCGTGAGGACCGCATCCGCGAGAGCATGGTCCGTCGTCTCAAGCAGGCGGGCATTGAGCAACTGGTGCCGCAGTTGGTCGTTCCCACCGAGACGATCGCCGACCACCGTCAGGGCAAGAAGACGGTCAAGCGGCGCAAGTTGTATCCGGGCTACCTGATGGTCCAGATGGACCTGTCGGACGACGTCTGGTTCGTGCTGCGGGAGACGCCGGGCTTTGGCGACTTCGTCGGCGGCGCCGCCCAGCCGAGCCCGGCCCGCGGCGAGGACGTCGAGAAGGTCCTGGCGCACATGGACGCCAGCAAGGACCAGCCGAAGGCCGCCATCGCCTTCAAGAAGGGCGATCGGGTCAAGATCAAGACCGGCGCCTTCGAGAACACCGATGCCGTGGTGGAGGATGTCCACCCGGACAAGGGCATCCTGGACGTCTCCGTCAACTTCTTCGGCCGGCCGACGCCGATGTCGCTCGGATATTGGGAAGTGGAGTTGATTTGATCGGGGCGATCTGCTTCAATCTTCGCCCCCTTTCCGCAGGCGGTCGCTGACCGCCTACGGCCTGTCCTACGGGACAGGACCTTCTCCTGTGGGAGGGTGTGCCGCGCAAGCGGCCATCCGCCTGGACCGCTGAGAGATCGACATGGCCAAGGAAGTAACCGGAATCGTCAAGTTGCAGTGCCCGGCCGGGCAGGCGACGCCTGCGCCGCCCGTCGGCCCAGCGCTTGGTCAGCACGGCATCAACATCGGGCAGTTCGTCAAGCAGTTCAACGACGAGACGCGCGCCCAGGCCGGCCTGATCATCCCTGTCGTCATCACGGTCTACAAGGACCGTACGTTCTCGCTGCAGTACAAGTCGCCGCCGGCGTCGGTGCTGCTGAAGCGTGCGGCGAAGATCGCGTCCGCCGCTGCCACTCCGGGCAGCCAGGTCGCCGGTCAGGTGACTCGCGCGCAGGTGCGCGAGGTCGCCCAACTGAAGATGAAGGACCTGAACGCGGCCAGCGTCGAGGCTGCGATGCGCATGGTCGAGGGTACCGCACGTTCGTGCGGCATTCGCGTCGTCGACTGATTCCAGCGCGTCTGGCCGGCGGCGCCAAGGCGTCGGCGGTCGGCACGCAGCCGTAGCCAACTTCCCAGGACATCCAATGGCTCGCATCCGCAGCCGTCGTTACCAGAAGGCCGCCGAAAAGGTGGACCGCAACAAGCGCTACCAGGTCGTCGAAGGGCTGGCGCTGATCAAGTCGCTCTCGGGCCCTAAGTTCGACGAAGCCGTCGACGTCGCCGTTCGCATCGGCATCGACGCCAAGAAGACGGATCAGCTCGTTCGCGGTTCGGTCAGCCTGCCCAAGGGCACCGGCAAGTCGGTCAAGATCGCCGTGTTCGCCGAAGGCGAGCGCGCCAAAGAGGCCCTTGCTGCTGGCGCCGACTTCGTCGGTTCGGCTGACCTCGCCGACAAGATCGAGAAGGGCTGGACGGACTTCGACATGACCATCGCCTCGCCCGACATGATGAAGTACGTCGGCAAGCTCGGTAAGGTCCTTGGCCCGCAGGGCAAGATGCCCTCGCCGAAGGCTGGCACCGTGACGGTCAAGGTCGCGGACGCCGTCCGCGAGTTCAAGGCCGGCAAGATCGAGTTCCGCACCGACGCCGGCGCCAACGTCCACGCGGCGATCGGCAAGAAGTCGTTCCAGGCCGAGGATCTCGCCGCCAATCTGGTCGCGTTCCTCGATCACCTGCGCACGCTGCGTCCAGCCCAGGCCAAGGGCGAGTTCATCAAGAAGGTCGTCGTTTCCACGTCGATGGGCCCGGGCGTCGCCCTCGCCATCCAGTAGGAGCTTCGTCATGCCCAACATCGTCAACGAGATCCTTCTCAGCGACCTCACGCGCGAGTTCCGCAACATGGGCTCGTGCGTCGTCGTCGAGTTCGGCAAGCTCCAGCCGCAGCACGATCGCGAGATCCGCGGCCAGTTGCGCGCGGCCGGCATCCGGTACCGCGTCGTCCGCAGTCGCCTCGCCAGTCGAGCCTTCGCCGAGCTGAAGCTCGACCTGGGCGCCGCGCTCACGGGTCGCTGCGGCATCGCCATCGCGCCGAAGGAAGGCGCCATCCAGGCGGCCAAGATCCTGCGCGACTGGATCAAGAAGACCAAGGACGCGCCGCTCACCATCAAGGGCGGCGTCGTCGAAGGCGCGGCGTACGTGGGGGCGGCGGCCCAGTCGATCGCCGACCTGCCTGACCGCAACACCGTCAACGGGCAGATCGTGTCGGCCCTGTCGGGCCCGGCGCGTTCGCTCGCGAGCCTCGTCGGCGCAGTCGCCGGCGGCATGGCCCGCTGCATCCAGGCCAAGGTCGATGCCCAGTCGAAGGGCGCCGCCGCGGCCGCATCGTAGTTCTTCCGCTTCCTGCACTCCCAACCATCAAGGGTCGTTCCTGTCATGTCGGACAATGCAAACGTGGTCCTCGACGCTGATCTCGAGGACATCTTCAAGAAGATCGATAGCCTGAGCCTGGGCAAGGCCGCCCAGCTCGTAAAGGCGATGGAATCGCGCTGGGGCGTCTCCGCGGCGGCTCCGGTCGCCGTGGCGGCTCCGGCCGGCGGCGGCGCGGCGGCGGCTCCGGCTGCCGAAGAGAAGACCGAGTTCACGGTCGTCCTGAAGGACGGCGGCGCGAACAAGATCAACGTGATCAAGGTCGTCCGCGAGATCACCGGCCTGGGCCTCAAGGAGGCCAAGGCGCTCGTCGACGAGGCGCCGAAGCCGGTCAAGGAAGGCGTCAACAAGGACGAGGCGAACGAGATCAAGAAGAAGCTCACCGAGGCTGGCGCCACGGCCGAGCTCAAGTAGTGCGCCGAGCCGGAGTCGCAGGACTCCGGTGGGGGCATGGCGTGGGCGCGGCCGATGCCGCGCCCAAGGCCTCGCCCCTCCGGTCGCGCGATCGCGCGGGCTCCGCAACCCTTTCCCACAAAACGATTGCGAGAGGGTGAGCGGGCCGTCTACGCTTGTTCGCCCGATTTGGATCGCTTTTTGCAGGCCCGGTCCCGCGTTCCCCTCGCGGCGGTCGTCGCCCCGTCTCGTCACCGCCGCCACGGCGGCGAGATGGCCATGGTCGTTCTGAGTTGGCTGGTTGATCGCTCCCCCAAGCTGAAGTACCGCGCCATCCCCCGGCGCGCAGGTGGAATCGCATGGAGACCGTAGTCTACGGGCGTTACAGGTCCGTCGCCGAGATCCCCGACCTCGTCGAGATGCAGACGAAGTCGTACCTGAACTTCCTGCAGCCCGAGATCGCGCCGAATCGGCGCAAGATCGACGGACTTGAGGCGCTGCTGCGCGAGGTCTTCCCGATCTTCTCGTACGACAAGACGCTCAGCCTGGAGTACGTCAGCTACGAACTCGGCCGGCCGCGCTACACCGTCGAGGAGTGCCGCAAGCTCCGCGTCACCTACGGTTACCCGTTCAAGATCCGCGTCCGGTTGGTCAAGCCGGAGCCCGTCGAGGAGGACATCTACCTCGGCGAGATCCCGATCATGATCGGCGGCGGCGAGTTCATCGTGAACGGCAGCGAGCGCGTCACGGTCAGCCAGTTGCATCGCTCCCCGGGCGTCGACTTCTCCGTCGAGATGCACACCGGCGAGAAGAAGCTGCACTCGTGCTGGATCATTCCGGAGCGCGGCTCCTGGATCGAACTGAACGTCACCAAGAAGGACGCCGTCGCGATCCGCATCGACCAGTCGGGCAAGTTCTCGTGCACGACTCTGCTGCGGGCGATGGACCAGAAGTTCTCGACCGACGCGGCGATCCTGCGCGAGTTCTACGACGTCGAGAAGGTGACGCGTAAGAAGAGCGATCCCGAGGCCAAGTTCGCGAAGGCCCTGGTCGGAACCTACGCCGTCGGCGACATCGTCGACGCGGCCAGCGGCGACCCGTTCGTTCGCAGCGGCGAGGAGATCACCAAGGAAGCGGCGGACGCGATCGCCGGCAGCGAACTGCGCGAGGTCGAGGTCCTGCGCGAGCCTGACGACTTCCTGATCCTCAACACGCTGCGCGAGGACACGACCAACAGCCACGAAGAGGCGCTGCTCAAGATCTACCAGCGCTTGCGTCCGGGCAACCCGCCGCAGATCGAGAAGGCGCGCGATCTCTTCAACGAGAAGTTCTTCGACGAGACCCGCTACCGCCTCGGCCGCGTGGGCCGCTTCCGCCTGAACCGCAAGTTCGGCACGCAGACGGCCGAGACCCAGCAGACCTTGCAGGCGGCCGACTTCGTGCAGGCCATCAGCTACATCCTCGGCCTGCGCAAGGGCGAGGGCGAGATCGACGACATCGACCACCTGGGCAATCGTCGGGTGCGCACGATCCATGAGCTTGCCGGCGACGAGTTCCGCAAGGGTTTCCTGAAGCTCCGGCGCACGGCCCAGGAGCGCATGAACCTGGAGAACGTCGACACGGTCACGCCGCGCAACCTGATCAACAGCAAGACGTTCTCGTCCGCGATCGAGTACTTCTTCGCGCGCGGCGAGTTGAGCCAGGTCGTCGACCAGACGAACCCGCTGTCGCAGTTGACGCACGAGCGGCGCCTGTCGGCCCTCGGTCCGGGCGGCCTCAATCGCAAGCGCGCCGGCTTCGAGGTGCGCGACGTGCACATCTCGCACTACGGCCGTCTGTGCCCGATCGAGACGCCGGAAGGCGCCAACATCGGCCTGATCTCGAGCCTTGCCATCTACAGTTCGCTCGACAGCTACGGCTTCTTGACGACGCCGTACGTCGTGATCAAGAACGGCAAGGCGACGAACGAGATCGCGCGTCTGCGCGCCGACGAGGAGAACAACGCCATCCTGGCGCCGGCCGACACCGAGGTCGACAAGGCCGGCAAGCTGGTGGGGGACGATCAGGGTCGCGTCATCGCGCGCGTCAAGGGCGACCCCGCCCTCGTCGACACGCGCGAGGTCCAGTACATGGACGTCAGCACCAAGCAGGTGGTCGGCGTCAGCGCATCCCTCATCCCGTTCCTCGAGCACGACGACGCCAACCGCGCGCTGATGGGCTCGAACATGCAGCGGCAGGCCGTGCCGCTGCTCCAGAGCGATGCTCCGCTCGTCATGACCGGCATGGAAGAGGTCGTGGCGCGTAACTCGAGCATGGTCGTTCGCGCCCGCAAGGGCGGCACGATCACCGCCGTCGATGCGTCGCGCATCGTCATCGGCGACGACGTCTACAAGCTCCGCAAGTACGAAGCGCTCAACGAGCGCACATGCCAGACGCAGACGCCGATCGTCAGCCTCGGCCAGAAGGTCAAGACCGGCGAGGTCATCGCCGACGGCGCGGCGACGAAGAGTGGCGTGTTGGCGCTGGGCAAGAACGTCACGGTCGCCTTCATGCCGTGGGACGGCTACAACTACGAAGACGCCATCCTGCTGAGCGAGAATCTCGTCAAGGACGACGTCTACACGTCGATCCACATCGACGAGTTCGAGATCGAGATCCGCGAGACCAAGCTGGGGCGCGAAGAGTTCTCGCGCGACATCCCGAACGTCTCCGAGAAGGCGCTACGCCACCTCGACGAGACGGGCATCGTTCGCGTCGGCACGCGGGTCAAGCCAGGCGACATCCTGGTCGGCAAGGTCGCGCCGAAGAGCAAGAGCGAGCTGACCCCCGAAGAGAAGTTGCTGCACGCGATCTTTGGTCGCGCCGGTGAGGACGTGAAGAACGCCTCGCTCGATGTCCCGACGGGCGTCGAGGGCATCGTGATCGGCGCCGAGAAGTTCAGCCGCAAGGTGAACCTCACGGAGAACGAGCGCACGCGCAACCTCGAGGAGATCAAGAACGCCGAGATCGAATTCCTCAAGCAGTTCCGCGCCAGCACCAAGAAGCTGCTCGAGAGCGCCAAGGAGATCCTCGGCGCGCCGGTCGCTTCGGCGGAGGGCAAGCGGCTCGGCGTCAACGAGGACATGCTGATCCTCGATCTCCGCACCATCCGCGACCGCGTGCGTCAGGTGGCCGAGGAGGCCTCGGACGCCAAGCACCGCGCCGCGCTGATGCAGAGCTTGCAGGAGTTCGGCGAGCGCATCGAGGAGTCTGAGGCCGAGAAGAACAAGCTCGTCAACCGCCTCTCGCGCGGCGACGAACTGCCGCAGGGCGTCCTGGAGATGGTCAAGGTCTACGTCTCGACCAAGCGCCGCATCTCAGTCGGCGACAAGATGGCCGGCCGCCACGGCAACAAGGGCGTCATCAGCAAGATCCTGCCGCAGGAGGACATGCCGTTCCTGGCCGATGGCACGCCGGTCGACATCGTGCTCAACCCGCTCGGCGTCCCGAGCCGCATGAACGTCGGCCAGATCCTCGAGACGCACCTCGGCTGGGCGGCCAAGAAGCTCGGTTGGCGCGTAATGTCGCCGGTGTTCGATGGCGCGTCGGAGACCGACATCGAGGCGGCGCTGCAGAAGGCCGGCTTCGCCAAGGACGGCAAGTCGACGCTGTACGACGGCCGCACCGGTGAAGCGTTCACCCAGCGCGTAACGGTCGGCACGCTCTACATGCTGAAGCTGCACCACCTCGTCGATGACAAGGTGCACGCGCGCGCCACCGGCCCGTACTCGCTGATCACGCAGCAGCCGCTCGGCGGCAAGGCCCGATTCGGCGGCCAGCGCTTCGGCGAGATGGAAGTGTGGGCGCTCGAGGCGTACGGCGCCGCCAACATCCTCCAGGAGCTGTTGACGGTGAAGTCCGACGACGTCGACGGCCGCACGAAGATCTACGAGGCCATGGTCAAGAACGAGAACATCCTCGAGCCGGGCACCCCGGTCTCGTTCGGCGTTCTCTGCAACGAGATCAAGGGCCTTGGCCTGAACATCGAACTGCACAAGCGCGGCGCTGCGGAGACCGTCCTTCCCGGCTGAGTCTTCGCCGCACCGTCCGTCCCAAACATCCCGAATCCGACATCCCCTGCGTCGCGGCGAAGCCGCGGCGCGACCAGCACAGCAGGCGCACGATGGTCGAACCCATCTACGACAAGATCAACGACTACGCTTCGGTGACGATTCGTCTGGCCTCGCCTGAGGACATCCGGGCGTGGTCCTTCGGCGAGGTCAAGAAGCCGGAGACGATCAACTACCGCACCTACCGTCCGGAGCGCGACGGCCTGTTCTGCGAGCGCATCTTCGGTCCGGAGAAGGACTGGGAGTGCTCGTGCGGCAAGTACAAGGGCATCAAGCACAAGAACATCACGTGCGACAAGTGCGGCGTGATGATCACGCACAGCCGCGTGCGCCGGAAGCGCATGGGGCACATCAACCTCGCGGCGCCGGTCGCGCACATCTGGTTCTTCAAGGCGATGCCCTCCCGCCTGGGCACGCTCTTGGGCCTGAAGACCGCGAGCCTCGAGAAGGTCATCTACTTCCAGGACTACATCGTCGTCGAGCCGGGCGACACGCCGCTCAAGGCGCAGCAACTGCTGTCCGAGGACGAGTACCGTCAGTCGCGCCAGAAGTACGGCATGGCGTTCCAGGCCGGCATGGGAGCGGAGGCGATCCGCGACCTGCTCCGGCGCCTCGACCTGCCGACGCTGAGCGAGAGCCTCCGCGAGGACCTCAAGCGCACCGAGAGCAAGCAGAAGATCAAGGACATCATCAAGCGGCTGAAGACCGTCGAGATGCTGCGTGACTCCGGCAACAAGTCGGAGTGGATGATCCTCGACGCGATCCCGGTGATCCCGCCGGATCTCCGCCCGCTCGTCCCGCTCGACAGCGGCAACTTCGCGACTTCCGACCTCAACGACCTGTATCGTCGCCTCATCAACCGCAACAACCGGTTGAAGAAGCTGCTCGACCTCAATGCCCCCGAGGTCATCATCCGCAACGAGAAGCGGATGCTGCAGCAGTCGGTCGACGCGCTGTTCGACAACAACCGCTGCCGTCGTCCGGTCCTCGGCTCGAGCAACCGTCCGCTCAAGTCGCTGACCGACATGATCAAGGGCAAGCAGGGCCGGTTCCGCGAGAACCTGCTCGGCAAGCGCGTCGACTACTCGGCGCGCTCGGTCATCGTCGTCGGCCCGGACCTCAAGCTGCATCAGTGCGGCCTGCCCAAGATCATCGCGCTGGAACTGTTCCAGCCGTTCATCATCCGGCGTCTCAAGGAGCTCGGCCACGCCGACACGATCAAGTCGGCGAAGAAGATGCTGGAGCGCAAGGACGAGGAAGTCTGGGACATCCTCGAAGAGGTGATCCAGAACCACCCGGTGCTGCTCAATCGCGCGCCGACGCTGCACCGTGTCGGCATCCAGGCCTTCGAGCCGGTGCTGGTCGAGGGCAATGCGATCCGCATCCATCCGCTCGTTTGCTCGGGGTACAACGCCGACTTCGACGGCGACCAGATGGCAGTGCATCTGCCGCTGTCGTTCGAGGCGCAGATCGAGGCGTCGACGCTGATGCTGTCGACGAACAACATTTTCTCGCCGGCGCACGGCGGCCCGATCATCGCGCCGAACCAGGACATCGTGCTCGGCTGCTACTGGCAGAGCCTGTCGCGCCCGAACGAGCTCGGCGAGGGCAAGCGCTTCGCTAGCCGTGACGAGGTGTGGATGGCCTACTCGGCCGGCAAGATCCACATCCACGCCCGCATCAAGGTCCAGTTCGCCGCGGGCGTCGAGATCCGCAACCAGGGCAACACCGTCGTCACCGATGGCAAGGAACCGGTGGAGACGACGGCGGGTCGCATCATGTTCAACGAGATCCTCGAATCGGGGATGCCGTTCTACAACCACGACCTCGACAAGAAGGGCCTCGCCAGCATCATCGCCGACTGCCATCTGCGCCAGGGCCGCGACGCGACCCTGCGCCTGTTGGACAGCATGAAGGAGGCGGGCTTCAAGGCCGCGACGCGCGCGGGCCTCTCCTTCGGCAAGGACGACATGGTCGTCCCGCCGAAGAAGGACAAGATCATCGCCGACACGCAACGCGACGTGGAGAAGATCCATCTCGCGCACAGCCGAGGCATCATCACTGAGGGTGAGCGCTACCTGAAGGTCATCGACGCGTGGACGCACGCGCGCGAGAAGATCGGCGAGGACATGCTGCACGAACTGCGCAACGACACGCGCGACGGGCGGCTTTATGTCAACCCGATCTTCTGCATGGTCATGTCGAAGGCCCGTGGTTCGGTCGAGCAGATCCGTCAGCTCGCCGGCATGCGCGGCCTGATGGCCAAGCCTTCGGGCAAGATCATCGAGCAGCCGATCAAGGCCAACTTCCGCGAAGGCCTGCGCGTCCTCGAGTATTTCTCGTCGACGCACGGCGCCCGCAAGGGCCTCGCCGACACCGCGCTCAAGACCGCCGACTCGGGCTACCTGACGCGCAAGCTGGCCGACGTCTCGCAAAACGTGGTCATCAGCATCGATGACTGTGGCACCGAGAACGGCGTCGAGAAGGGCACCGTCTACCAAGGCGACAAGGTCGCGGTGAGCTTCGTCGACGCGGTCCGTGGCCGCGTCGCGCTGCACGCCATCGTCGACCCGATGACCGAGGAGGTCATCGTCGAGAAGAACGGCCTGATCACGGTCGACATCGCCAAGCGCATCGAGCGCGTCGCCAGCAGCGAGAGCATCCGCGTGCGCTCGCCGCTGACCTGCGAGTCATCGGTCGGCATCTGCGCCAAGTGCTATGGCATGGACTTGTCGCGCAGCGCGACAGCCGAGCCGGGCCTTGCCGTCGGCATCATCAGCGCCCAGTCGATCGGCGAGCCGGGCACGCAGTTGACGATGCGCACGTTCCACATCGGCGGCACGGCCTCGAAGAAGGTCGAGGACTCCGAGATCCGGAACAAGCGCGCCGGTCGGGTGCAGTTTGCCAACCTCACGACGGTGGAAGCGCCGGCGGAGGAAACGAAGGGCAAGGACGCCACGCACCTGATCGCTCTCAAGCGCAAGGGCGAGATCCTGATCATCGACTCGAAGGAGCGCGAACTCGAGCGGCATGCGATTCCGCTTGGCGCCGTGATCCACGTGGCCGACGGCCAGGAGATCAAGGAAGGCATGTCGCTCTGCGCCTGGGATCCGCACCACAACCCGATCCTCGCCGAGGTGTCGGGCATCGTCCGCTACGAGGACATCCTCGAAGGCAAGACGTTCCGCACCGAGCGCGACGCCGAGACGAAGGTCCAGCGCAAGGTCCTGATCGAGCACAAGGGCGACCTGCACCCGCACTTGATCATCGAGGACAAGAACGGCAACCGATTGGCGATCAACCCGGTGCCGGAGAAGGCGAACATCCTCGTCGAGAACGGCGAGGAGGTCACGGCCGGCAAGTTGCTGGCCAAGACGCCGCGTGAGATCCAAGGCACGCAGGACATCACGGGCGGTTTGCCGCGCGTGACCGAGCTGTTCGAGGCCCGTCGGCCGAAGGATCCAGCCGTGCTGTCGGAGATCGACGGCGTCGTCGAGTTGGGCGACAAGCGTCGCGGCAAGCGCACGATCGTCGTCAAGGGCGACGGCGGACTGGAGCGCGAGCACCTCGTGCCGCAGGGCAAGAACCTGCGCGTGCACCGTGGCGACCACGTCAAGGCCGGCGAGGCCCTCGTCGACGGTCCGCTGGTGCCGCACGACATCCTCGCAATCCAGGGCGAGAAGTCGGTGCAGAACTACTTGCTGCG
Organism: Planctomycetota bacterium; assembly: GCA_016872675.1. Taxonomy (GTDB): domain Bacteria; phylum Planctomycetota; class UBA1135; order UBA1135; family UBA2386; genus UBA2386. The sequence continues at coordinate 31,686 of VGZG01000005.1, read as the reverse complement.
CGAGATCCAGACGGTCTATCGCGCGCAGGGCGTCAGCATCGACGACAAGCACATCGAGATCATTCTCGGCCAGATGATGCGCAAGGTGCAGGTCGAGGATCCAGGCGACAGCGACTTCCTGCCGGGCGCGGTGGTGGACAAGTTCCGCTTCCGCGAGTCCAACGCCCAGATGCGCAGCCAGCGCAAGAAGCCGGCGACGGCCGCTCCGCTGCTGCTCGGCATCACCAAGGCGTCGCTGCAGTCGGATTCGTTCATCAGCGCCGCGTCGTTCCAGGAGACGACCAAGGTGCTGACTGAGGCGGCTCTCGCCGGCAAGCGCGACGAGCTGGTTGGCCTGAAGGAGAACGTCATCCTCGGCCACCTCGTGCCGACGGGTACGGGCTTCCGCAACTACCAGAAGACCCGCGTCCGCAAGAACGTCGACCTGCAGGCAGCGGCCGAGGAGATCGGCCGTCTCAGCAAGCAAGGCTTCCTCGACGAAGGTGGCCCGGTCATTCGCTTGGAGGGCATCGATTCCCCGGAGCCGACCATTCAAGAGGCCGACAAGGCCTGATCCTCACGTTCAGCGCCGCCACGGGCGCCTGCAAGGCAGGAGCCCTGAGGGCAGGTGGGGTTGCAAACCTGCCGTCAGTCTTTATCGTTTCCCGCCCTCATTCCCGGACTGCCTAGCCAGATGCCCACGATCAATCAGCTCATCCGCAAGGGTCGGAAGAAGATCACGTACAAGAGCAAGTCGCCGATCCTCGACGCTTGCCCGCAGAAGCGTGGTGTGTGTCTGCAGGTCAAGACGATGACGCCGAAGAAGCCGAACTCGGCCCTGCGCAAGATCGCGCGTGTGCGTCTGAGCAACGGCAAGGAGACCACCGTCTACATCCCGGGCGAGGGTCACAACCTGCAGGAGCACTCCATCGTGCTGATCCGCGGCGGCCGTGTGCGCGACCTGCCGGGCGTTCGCTACCACGTGCTGCGCGGCTGCCTCGACGCTTCGGGCGTCGAGAATCGTCGCCGCAGTCGCAGCAAGTACGGCGCGAAGCGCCCGAAGAAGTGACCCGATCGTCGAATCACTGACCGACCGCGCGAACCAGCAACCGCCAGACCGATTCTCCGATGCCTCGTTCCTACAAGTCCACCGAAGTCTTCCTGAAGGGCGACCCCCGTTACAACAACAAGCTCGCCAGCAAGATCATCAACAAGATCATGCTGCAGGGGAAGAAGAACACCGCGCAGCGCCTCTTCTACGAGGCTGTCGATACGGTTTGCAAGAAGGTCGAAGGATCCGATCCGGTCAACGTCTTCACGACGGCGATCGAGAACATCAAGCCGCGCGTCGAAGTCCGCAGCAAGCGCGTCGGTGGCGCGACCTATCAGGTTCCGCGCGAAGTCAACAAGCGTCGCCAGCAGAGCCTGGCGATCCGTTGGCTGGTCGACGCGGCGCGCAGCAAGCGCGGCAAGCCGATGGCGAAGTCGCTGGCCGAGGAGATCTTCGACGCGTTCAACAACCAGGGCGCGGCGGTGACGAAGAAGGAGAACGTCCACAAGATGGCCGAGGCGAACAGCGCCTACAGCCACTTCGCCTGGTGACCGTGGTGCGAGGCCAGTTCGCCGCCATGGCGGGTTTGGGCTGATCCGACGCGACGAGGCCGCCCTGGGCGGCCTCGTTCGTTTTCCGGCCGCAGCGGGAAGAACCGGCCGGAGTCGCCGTCCGAGCGTCGAATCCGTTGCTGTGACGGCTCCGTCCGCCTGCTAGGCTCTGCGACCGCCGATGAAGCTGCCCATTCCGCTGCTGCTCTACTGCGCCTCGGCCGGACTGTTCGCCCTCTCCGGCTGGACGGTCTACGAGATGCTGCCGATGTGGAAGGAGGAAGTGCGCACGAAGGCCACGACCGACGGCCAAGAGGAAGGCAAGAATCTCGTCGACAAGGGCCGATCCCGCGGCGCCCGGACGGCCAACTGGGTCTATTCGCGCGAGACCGAGCCGTGGTGGGCCGGCCTGAAGAAAACCAACTGGACCGGCAAGCTGCCGCCACCGCCGCCGAAGTCGCCGGAGCAGCTCGCTGCCGAGGCGCCGCCGCCGGTCGTCGTCGACCAGCGTCCGATCGAGCAGGTGATCGAGTTGGTGTCGTTGGTCTACGACGGCCAGTTCGCAGGCAAGGGCGGCAACTCGCACGTCATCGTCCGCTACAAGCCGGAAGCCAACGTGCAGCCGCCGGATTGGTGGGTGAAGGAGAACGTCGCGGCGACGCCGACGGCAACGGCGACACGTCCATCGCAAGCCCCGCGCGACATTGCGCCCAACCGCGGCAATCGCGCTGGTGGTCGTGGTGGTTCCCCCGCGCCGGCCGCGCCGCCGCAGACTTCCCAGATGCCGACGGCGGCGAGTGCGGCCGCGGGCCTGAGCGGTCGCGAGGTGCTGCAGAAGATCTGGGTCGACGATGGCGGCGACCAGCGCCGCAGCGCCCGTCTTTGGCCGGTGAAGTCGAACGACGGCAAGGAGCTCGAGACCATCCGTCTCGTCCGCGTCGCGTCCGACGCGCACTCGGCCTTCTTCGTGCGCGATCTGCCGCCCTCGCCGTCGGGCGAACCGGCTGCTCCGGCGAAGGAAGAGGAGCTGATCAAGACGGTCGCCGACCTCTCGCAGGACATCCTGCGTGAGCTCCGCGTGATCCAGGGGCGCACGAAGGAGTCCGACGTCGGCGATCGGCAGTCTCTCGCGGAGACCGTCGACACCGCTCCGAAGTGGGTCGACGTCGAAGAGACCACGCGCGAGGGCAGTCGCTTCAACATCGGTCGCAAGGACGAGCAGCGTTTCCGCGACAACTCCGACGCGATGCTCGATCAGGTGACCGTCGACACCTACGTGTCGCGGTCGGGCGTGCGCGGCCTCATCGTCAAGGCTGCCGACCAGCAGATCGCCGGCAGCCTCGGCATTGTGCCCGGCGACGTGCTGATCGAGGTCAACGGCCAGAGGGTCGAGTCGAAGATGCAGACGGTCGCCCTCGTCAAGGATGACTACCGCCGCGGCGTCCGCAACTTCGTCACCAAGTGGATGTCGAACGGCCAGGTCGTCGAGCGCACCTACACTGCGCCGGATCGCTGAGCGGCGTGCCCGCAGGCTCCACGATGACGGCCAGGGCAGGCATCGTCACGATCGACTGCGGCAACAGCACGATCGACTGCCTGGCTCAAGCCTCCGGCGCGCGTCGTCGAATCCAGCGCGGCATGGACGCGACCGCCGACTTGCGCGACTTCCTGCGGCGTGCGTCGCCGTCGCGGTTGGTGGTCGCCAGCGTCGTGCCTGCGAGCCTCGCGCAAGTGCGAGACGTCGCCGCCGGGCTTGGCGTCGCGCTCGCGGTGGCCGGCGATGACCTGCCGTGCCCGCTCCGGATCGCCTACGAGACGCCTGCGACGTTGGGCGTCGATCGGTGGTTGGGGTGCGTCGCCGCGCACCGTCTTTTCGGCGCCGCGATCGTCGTCGACTGCGGCACCGCGACGACGGTGAACGCGGTAGATGCTGACGCGACGTTTCGCGGCGGTCCGATCGGGCCTGGACTGCCTGCGATCGTCGCCGGCATGGCGCAAGCCACCCCGGCTTTGCCGGCTCCCCGACTCGACGTCGGTGCGGTCGACTCCGCCCCGCGCAGCACGCAGGCCGCCGTCGACGCCGGCGTGCTGCTCGGCTACTGCGGGATGGTCGAACGGCTCGTCGCCGGCGTCCTCGTCGCGATGCCCGCCGCGACGCAGGTCGTGCTCACCGGCGGCAACGCCGAGCGCTTCGCGCGCCACGCTTCGTTGCCTGTCGAGCGCGTTCCGGACCTCGTGCACCGCGGCCTTGCTCGCTTGGCGGAGCTGGCGTGGAACGACTGACGCCAGGCGGCGTCGCGGGCGTCGCCGTCTACCGCTTCGCCGCGCACGAGACGGCGGTCCTCGCGGCGAGCCTCGCGCCCGCGTCGGCGCTGGCGACGGCTGCTGCCGGCCGGCCGGCGCGGGCAACCTGGCGGTTGGCGGATGACGCGTGCGACGACGTGTTGGTGGTCGCGCGCGCCGATGGCGCCATCGAGGTCCATGCGCACGGCGGACTCGCCATCGAAGCGGCGGCTTTGGCGACGTTCGGACTGACGGCGCCGTCGCCACCGAACGCGGCCATGCGATTGGCTCGTACCGCGATCGGCCGCGCGCAGCTCGAACTCGCGATCGAGCAACTGGGCCACGACTTCGCGGCCGAGCTGGCGCGCCTGGCCGAGTCGCCCTTGCCAGCGCGCCGAGTTGCAGTGGCCGCAGCCTTGGCGCGCTCGCAGGTAGCGGTGGCGCTCGCCGTGCCGGCGCCTGTGCACCTGATCGGCCGACAGAACGCCGGCAAGTCGACGTTGTTCAATGCGCTGCTGGGCCGCGAGCGCGCGCTCGCCGGCCCGACGGCCGGGCTCACGCGCGACGTGGTCGCAGAGTCCGTCGTGCTCGACGGCTACCCCTACGTGCTCCATGACCACGCCGGCGAAGGCTTGGCCGACGATGCGGCGGACGCGGCGGCGATCGCGCGCTCGCGCGCGGCACGGCGCGACGGGCTGCGGTTGCTGGTCGTCGACGGGATGCGCGGCCCGGACGCCGCCGACCGGCTGCTGGCCGCCGACGCCGCGGTCGTCGTCGCGTCGAAGGGCGACGGACCGGCGGCACGCTGGCCAGCCGACGTCCCGTGCGCCGGACGCTGCGCCGCGGCGAGCGGGGTGGTGGCCGGTCTGCAGCAGTCGATTGGTGGGTGGCTGCGCGCTGCCCGTGGGCTGCCGCCGGCGGGCAGGGTCGGCGGCTTCGCGGCGTTGGACGACCGCGAGCTCGCGGCGCTGCGCGCCCTCGTCGTGGCCGCAGGCTAGCCCATCCGCCCGCATTGTTCCGCCCAGCGTGCGGCGGCATGATCGCCAGCCCCGATGGCCGTACCTGCCAAGCGCGATCTCGTCTCCATCGAGGATCTGAGCACCGCCGAGATCCTCGAACTCTTCCGGCACGCGGACACGTTCCGTGACGACCTCCGTGCGTGGTCGCACATCTGCTGCGGCACGATCATGGCGACGCTGTTCTTCGAGCCGAGCACGCGAACGCGGCTCAGCTTCGAGTCGGCGATGCATCGTCTGGGCGGCGGCGTGATCACTGCGGCGGACGAGAAGAACACCAGCCGTTCGAAGGGCGAGTCGCTGGCCGACACCGTCCGCGTCGTCGGCGGCAGCTATGCCGACATCCTCGTCGTGCGTCATCCCGAGGACGGCGCGGCGCGTGTTGCGGCACGTTACGCACGCGTGCCCGTCGTCAATGGCGGCGACGGCGCGCATGAGCACCCGACGCAGACGCTCTGCGACCTCTATACTCTGTGGAAGGAGAAAGGGCGGCTAGAGGGCCTCGAAATCGTTCTCTGTGGCGACTTGCGCTACTCGCGCACCATCCACTCGTTCTGCTACGCGCTGGCGCGCTTCGGCGCGAACATCGTCACGATGCCCTATCCAGGTTTCGAATTGCCCGACTATGTGCTGCACCGACTGCGGCGCGAGTTCGGCGTGCAGGCCGCGACGGCATCGGTCGGTGACCTGCCCGGCATCGCCGGCAGCAGCAACGCGGCTGCGTACCTGACCGCGAGCAAGCCGCACCAGTTGGCGTTGTTCACCAGCCTCACCAACTTCGAAGTGAACCGAATCGACGCGATCTACATGACGCGGGCGCAGCGCGAGCGCCATGCCGGCGAGGAGACGCGCAACTACCCGCGGCTCACGCGCTCGACCCTCGGCGCCGCCGCCGCGAAGGACGCGCGGATCATGCACCCGCTACCGCGCGTCGACGAAATCGACTACGACGTCGACGACGACCCTCGGTCGGTCTACTTCCGGCAAGCAGAACTTGGCGTGCCGATGCGCATGGCCCTGATGGCCTTCTTGCTGGGCAAGATCCAACTCGACGCCGCGCCTCCGGCGGTCTTCACAGTCACCCCTGGGGCGGCGGCTGGGGCGGGTTTCCGCTGTCGGAACGAGCGGTGCATCACCAACAACGAGGGCGTGCGCTACCTGAACCGCGACTTCCGCATCCGCGACGCTGAGCAGCCGCCGGTGCTTTCGTGCGCCTATTGCGAGCGGGAAGTCGAGGCGCGATTTGTTGGTAACCCATTATCCCGAAAGGCGTTCCGGACAAGTTCCTCAGGTGCAGTCGAGATCCCGCGGCCCGACCGGGTGTACTTCGAGTCGGAAGACCAGGCACAGGCAGCTGGCTACGACTGCGAGCCCTGACGCCGTCCGCATCGGCGTCGACCGGCGCGCGGCGTCGGGGTGAAAGCGGACGCTGCGTGCGGATGCGCGCACCACGGGCGCGAGACCGCCCGCGAGGGCATGCCGTTGAGCCCCTCGACGCCACATAAATCTCGTTGCTTCACCCGGTTGCGGGTGCTTGCAGCAGGGCACCAATGCGGCATGATGTTTGATACCCCTCGAGCCGTCGAACGCCCCCTGACTTGCCGCTGGCAAGCCTGGGTACGTTCGGTCGCTTCCGTGGATTCGCAGGCCTCCGCATGCGCGCATCGTGCGCGCACCGCCGGGAGTTTCGAGCGACGGAGCGGGCGTGCCCTAGGGACCGTGCGGACTAGGCCTCATCGCGGTCGTCGATCTACGCGTCGCTGCTCGAATCTATGGTCCACCCCCACAGCGTGTCCCGGCGCCCGAACACCGCCGGCAGCCTCGATCCCGTCGCGACACCCTTGCGCCAAGGCGCGATGCCGTTCGCGGCGGCGGCGCTGGCCTTCCTCGCGGTCGCCTGCGGCTCTGGTGGCGTCGACGTCGGCATCCCGACCACCGGTGGGCAGCCGGAACTGATCCGGGTCGAGAGCGGCCGCCTCGCCGATGTCTATGGTCTGCAGGTCTCGCCCGGAGGCGCTGCGATCGCCCTCTACCGCAGGGACGTGGTGATCGGCGGCGACATCCAGGACCAGCGCCCGACCAACTCGACTCTGCGCGACGAAGACATCACCTACGACTTCATCGCCGCCGATCCGGACACGCTGCAGCCACGGCTGTTCATCCCGCGTGATGTCGCGAGCGTCGAGTTCCGCAACGCCTTCGACGCGTTGGATGACGCGTTGCGCGAGGTGACGCCACAACTCTACGCCACGACGCCGTCGGCAGGGACGTACAGCGTCGTCGCGCGCAACAGCGCCATTCGCCTGACGTTTTCGCAACCACTCGGCGTCACCGACACCTTCTTCGTCGAGCGCAACGGCCAAGGTCAGGTCGTCGGTCTGCGCAACACCGAGGCCGTGCAGTTGCTCAAGATCGTCGACGATCCGACGCAGCCCAATGGTTTCGTGCCGATGCCAGTGCGCATCGTGGTCGGTGAGCGCGATTTGGTCCTCGACCCCGTCCTGCTCGGCACCGAGGGCCAGCAGTACCAGACGATCAACAACGCCGCCGGGCTGCCTGCGTCCCCCAACCAGACTGGGGCCAACATCCGCGTCGCCCTCGCCCTCGATGGGCCGCTTGCGCTGCCGCGCCTGCGCGCCGGTGCGAACGATCTCACGGGCCTGAACAACGCCGCCCGCCTTTCGATCGCGCGCGACTTCCGTTCTGGCAACGCCAGCGACACTTCGGCGGACATCGCTGGCGGTTTCGTGCGCGACCCGTTGCCGCTCCGCGTGATCGGCGAAATTCCGTTCTTCCTCGAGAGCGTCGCGCCGATCAATTCGTTCACGCAGGAGATCACCGTCTACAAGAACGGCGTCTCGCACGAGATCGACCGCGGCGACGTCATGCGCATCGTCACCGATTCGTCGGGCACCGTCTTTGGCAGCGCTGAGGTCGTGGTCGATCCGGCGGACGACCTGAACAACCCTTCGGTACAGCACGTCCGCGTGCGCATTCGCCGGATTCCGGGCTTGGAAGAGCGCGATCCTCGGTTGCTGCCCGGCTACCCAGCGAGCATCGCCGAGCGCGAGCCGTGGCTGGTGGCCAACGCGCCGCGCACCGTCTGCGTCGCGGAGTTCACCGCCGGCGGCGCCGCCGGCCGCGACGATCCGCGCAACTTTCTGCTGTTCTCGCCGGCGCCGCTGTCGCTCAACGGCGTCCAGCCGCCGCCCAATGAGTTCGTGTCGCCATTCGCCGGCGCAATCGTGCGCTTCACCAAGCCGGTCGATCGCAGCACGGTGCGGTGGGCCGACACGTTTTTCTTCGCGATGCGCGACCTGACGACCTCGGACAGCATCGAGCAGTTCATCGCCACGCGCCCAAATGCGCTGGGCGGAGTCGGCATGAATCCGGCGGCCTTCAACCTCGCCAAGTATCGAACGCCATACCTGATCGAGGCGCAAGTCTTCGACGAGGACGGCTCGCAGACGTCGTTGCGCCTGCAGCCGACGTCCGGGTTCTTCCTTGACGACACGTTGCGCAATCCGCCGGCTGGCGCCGATTACCGCTACTTCCTCCACATGATCTCCGCCTCGGACGACGGCGGCATCAAGGACTTGGCGGGCAACCCGCTGGACCTCCAGGGTACGACCGCAGATCGCAGCAACAGCGTCGTAATTCCGTTCACAGTCGATACGCGCGTCAACGGCAATGTGCCGCTGTTTCCCGACAATCTGGCTGTCTCGGTGGTCCGCCGCTTCGCGAATCGCGACGAGGACGCCAATCCCAGCTACTTCCTTGCCAACGAGGTGCAGGGAACCACGCAAGGCAACATCGCTGAGGCCTACCCGCTCGAAGACCTGTTCGGCGGCTTTGTCTACCTTGACAACAAGTTGCTGGCGCGCCCGTCGACGCGTTCCCGCGTCGTTGCCGACAATCTGAACCAGTTGCCGGTTGTTCAGAACACAATCCCCGGGCCGAATACGCTGCTCAATCCGCTTGCTTGGTGCCCGCAGACGTTCAGCTCCGAAGTCATGATCGCATCCAACACGGCGACGAACCTCCTCAACGCCGGCATCCAGAACCCGCTCAATCCCTATGGCTGCCGTCTGCAGACGCTGTGGCGCGAGATCGACCTGAGCCTCTCGCGCACCGATCCGTTCGACTTCAACCTCGACATCGAGCAGATGTATTGGGCGCCGTACACGGCGACTAACCTGACCTTCGACGAGTTCGACCGTACGAGTATGTGGCTCGGTCACTCCGAGCGACGTCCGGCGCCTTGTGTCGGCGACTTCAGTTCCCTGCCGTCGATGCCAGACAGCGGTCTGCAGAGCCAATTCGAGAGAAACTTTGCGTGGAACCCCATTCCGACGGGCACCGGCACGATCCTCCAGACACAATCCCCGAAGCGCGCCGCGTACGTCGACATGCCGATGTCGATCGACCCGTCGAAGGTCGTCTACGAGCCGAACCAGGTCAATCGCTTCCTGCCACTGCCGACCTTCCAACAGCCATACTTTGTCTACCGCGACGAAACGGTGGTCGAGCAGGGCTGCAACATCGGCGGTGGGTCCGACCTCAACGGCGCCACCGTCGCGCCTTACATCGTGTCGCCGTTCAACATGGGCCAGGGGCGCCGCTGGGTCGACAACGCCGGCACAGTCCAGTTCGTCAACGCCTACTGGAACGACGCGTCGAACGCGAACCTGACCAGCGGCATCGATAGCTTCACTGCGGGCTTGGTCGGCAACATCGCTCTGCCGCTGCTCGCCGACTTCTGGACATACTGCGACTCGTCGGAGTTGCCGGCAGGTGGGGGCTACATCGCTCTGGGCACCAACGGCTGGCAGGTTTCCATCACGGTGCAGTCGGGCCCGCAGCCGAACTTTCGCGTGCTTAGCGCTGGCAGGCCAGGGGTCGGCTCTTCGCCGCCGGTGTGCCGCGGCCCCAGCGATCCGGCGTGGAGCACGGCCGCGGGCGGCTTCGTCGGTGGCAGCACTGCTCCAACGTCGCCCGGCGACAACACCTTCTATTGGATCATGATGGATGTCGTGAAGCGCCAGAGCGTGATCACGAACGGCTTCATCGACATCAACAATCCGCACCGTGTGCCGGAAGGAAGTTCGGACCCGCGTCTTGGCCCGTTCTACCTGTCGAACGGTGTGAGCGTCGTGCCGACGAACGTGCTGCCGCAGTTCAGCTACCAGTTCGATCCGCCGCTCTCGCAACTGCCCGCGGGCACGTCGCTGGTGCCGCAGTTCCGCGGCGCCGGCGTGGTCGACAGCACGCCGTGGTACTGGAACGCGTGGATCAACACCGCCTCGGTGGTTTACCCCGGGGGGGTGTTCACGGCCGCAATGCGCGCCCAGCTGCGGCCGACGGCGGCGAACTTCCCGCTCGATCCGTTCAAGGCCGGCGACGCCCACATCCGCAAGTGGGACACCCGCAACATCCCGGGCACTTCGACCGCCCGCAACTGGTGGACGTACACCTACAACCGCACCGTGACGACGTACGTCGAGGACCCCAACGTCCTGCTGTCGCCATCGTTCACGGCACAGTTTGCTGGCCCCAACGAAGCCTTCACGCCGCGTGACGTCCGCTACCTCAACTGGCGATTCGTCACGACCAACAACGTCGACGCGAATCCGCCGGTCGTTCCAGCGATCGATACGTTCGCGGTGGCCTATCGGTTCCGGACGCTCTGACCCGTTCTCGTCGCCCCGGCGTCGCGGGGCGCGCTCTTTCATTCTTCCGCTTGCCGTTCTCGCTGGCATCCAGGCCGTGCCTGGATGCAATCCCTCGACCCCAGGGTTACGCAGTCCTGGGGCCGTCGACCGGCCCGCTCGCCCCGCGCGGCGCTGCCCTTGCGGGCTGCGCGTGACGAGTTCTGGCCGAACAGCGTCGTCTGACTGAGTTCCTCCATGATCCGTGTGACCCCGACTCGGCTCCTCTCCCTGCTCTCCGTCGCGTTCGTCGCTGCCTGCTCAGGTGGCGATGACGGTGCTGGCGTCGGCACCAGCACGGGCGGCACCTTCCTCGTGCTGAGCACGGAGCCCAGCAACAACGCGACGTTGTTCCTCAACGACGCGATCCGAATCGACTTCAGCAACCCGATCAACTTTGACTCCGTCAACCTGTCGACCTTCGCGTTCGAGGTGCAGGACCAACTCGGCAACATCATCGCCGAACCGGTCGCTGGCGAGTTCTCGGTCGGCACGAGTCCCGGCGACACTGCTCCTGGTCGCCGGCTGCTGTTCAACCCGCGACTGCCGTCCAATGACCTCTACACCAACGGCGGCTTCCGGCCCGGCCGCACGTACGTGGTGCAACTCGTTGGCGGCTCGATCGTCAACGGCACGACTCTCAGCGACCAGCGCGGTCGGCCGCTGGCCCAGCCTGTCACCTTCCGATTCACGACTTCCAACGGCACGACGGCGGCGCAGCTGTTCCGCAACACGCTGCCGGGCGGCCCGCGCAAGTCTCAGCTGCTGGTTACGCCGGTCACCGACACGTCGGGCGCCATCTCGCTCAACAAGCTCGGCTCGTCCGGCGTCGAGGTCCGGCTGCAGTTCGACCAGCCGCTCAACCCGAGCAGCCTCAACGTCCCGGTCGCCATCCCGACTGATCCGCTGACGCGCAGCCCGAACAACCGCGGCCGCGTGTTCCTCGAGTACGACGACCCGATCTACGGCGAGAACATCTGGCTGCCGGCCGACGCGGAACTGGCGTCGAACACCACCTCGGGCGCGACGATCACGCTGCGTCCGTTGGGTGTGTTGCCGAACAACGCGCTGGTGCGCGTCGTCGTCGAGAACACGCTGGAGGACATCTCGGGCGAGTCGAACGTCGCCAACGCCGCCTACGACCGAATCTTCGGTCAGTTCCGCACGCGGCGGGCATACGACCAGCAGTTCGACGCCGTGGTGCAGGACTTCCTCGCCGCCGAGCAGATCGACCTCGCTGCGGCGTTCCCCGAGCCGACCGCGCAAGTGGGGCCAGGCTACATCAAGGCCGGCTTCGACTTCGAAGGCGCGGTCACGGGCGCCGAGTTTGAGCCGACGGTCCCGCAGACGATCCTCAACACGAACTTCACGGTCGTCACGCCCAAGGAGGGCGCGCCCTTCAACGTCGCTGGCGGCGTGTTCAACTTCAAGAACGTCAAGATCCCTGCCGGCAAGGTGGTGCTCGGCACCGGCACCAATCCGATGGTGTTCCTCGTCACGGGCTCGTTCGAGGTCGCCGGCACGCTGTCTGTGCGTGGCTTCGACGGTGTTCGCGTCACAACCACCGCCAACGCGAACGTGCCGAAGGCCGGTGGCGCTGGCGCTTGCGGTGGTGGTGACGGCGGCGCGGGCTCGCCAAGCACGACGCTCCGTGATCTCTTCGGCGCGCCGGGCAATGGCCCGAACCAGGCGCCAGGCCAAGGCGGCGTCGGCGGCACGCTCTCGTGCATCGCCGGCTGCAACCGCGGCGCCGGCGGCGGCGGCGGCGGCCTGACCACGCAGGGCGACCCCAACTTTAAGCAGAAGACGCAGCCGCCGACTGCGACGGCGCCATTCCCGGTCTTCCAGCAGCAGAACGGCATCGGCGGCAACGGCTGCTTTGGCGCCGGCGGTTCGGTCACGCGCAGCCTCCCCGGATCGGTCGCAGGCGTGACCGTGTTCGCCGACGCGCGCAGCGACAACAACTTCTTTGGCGTCGGCATCCGCTTCGACGGCACGCCGCAGCGCATCCCTGGCGAATTGGCGGCGCCCATCGGCGGCGGCGGCGGCGGCGGCGGTGGCGACGTCTCGAGCAGCACCTGCGACGAGAACGATGTCAACTTCGAGACTGACTTGTCCGGCGGCGGCGGCGGTGGCGGCGGTGGCGTGCTGATCGTCAAGGCGCTTGGCCCGATCATCGTCGCTGACGGCGGCAAGATCGTCGCCGACGGCGGCAGCGGCGGCGACGGCGAGGCAGTCGGCTCGGTGGCCACGTCGAGGCGCGGCGGCGGTGGCGGCGCAGGCGCAGGCGGCATGGTGATCCTGATGTCGGCCACGCGCATCGACATCAACGCCCGCGGCAACAACGGCCGCTTTCTCTACGGCGCCGCGTCCGGCGTTGACACCAACGACTTCGACTTCTCGATCTCGGCCGATGGTGGCGCGTGCGTGACAGCGGGCACCTACTCTCCGACGGTGTTGCGCAAGTACCAGACCGACACGACCGGCGTGATCCCGGCGGCATTCGCGACCCTGTACGACTCGGCGCCGCTCGGTGGTTTCGGCGGCATGGGGATCGTTCAGCTGATGGCTCCGCCGGGCAGCAACACGGACGGGACCAACACGCGCCTCGACGACAACATCAACTTCTTCCGCGCGTCCGTGCTCCAGTCCGGCGCTGGCAAGCGCAACCTGATCGCGTGGCGCGGCTTCCCAAATAGCCTCGGTCAGGGCGTCGACGACTCCGGCACCGTGGTGACGATCGGCGACAACGAGGGCGACATCCGCCCGTCCCCGATCCTGTTGCCGGCGCCATTCGGCGCGAAGACGCGTCTCCGCTCACGCTGGATCGACACCGGCTCGGTTGTCCGCCGCGGCATCCTCAGCGACGACAATCTGCCGCGCGGCGTCATCGAGTCGGGCGGCGCGCAGCGCGGTCCGCGGTACGAGTTTGCCGGCGTCAGCGACTTTGATGGCGTGATCCAGACGAGCACGACGAACGTTGGCTTCGCCAGCTTCCGTCGCCAAGGCAGCGTCGCGCTCGCGAAGTTCCCGGAGATCGTGCCACTCTCCAGCGTGCTGTCGCAGCCGGTTGCGACGACGTATCAGGGCGACGCCGCGTACGTGATCGACTTCGCTACCGTGGCGATCGGCCTCGGCGCGACGCCGGACCGCTACACGGGATACATCGTCGAACTCTTCAACGCCGCCAATGCTCGGCTCGAAGGTTTCCGCATCCTCTCGCACACGGACCGGCAGTTGATCGTGTCCTCGGACGGTCGGGCGATGCCCGCAGCCGTCGCCAAGGCGCGCGTGCTCGCCGCGTTCTACGAGATGATCACGAATGGCGTGCGCGGCCAGGGGCCGACGTACCTCGGCGCCAACGGCCTGCGCGTGCCGAACGCGAACGTCAAGATCGGGTTCGCCTTCCATCAGGACCCTGCGAGCCTCACGGCGCTGCGCTTCCCGGCGAACCCCAACGACTACCTCTACAATCTGGAAGACGCGGCCGTTCAGCAGCAGATCCGCGCCCTTGGCGCCGCCTTCGTCCAGTGGGACATCCTCTTCGACATCGGCTTCAAGGAGAGCACGGGCGATGTCCCGCCGAACTTGTCGCCGAGCACACCGCGGCCGGAACTCCGGTTCCTGAGCGTTCCGTTCCGCTTCTGACCCGCTGACGCCCCTCGAAACCCGAACCAAATTCTGTGCGGCTTGCGTCCGTCCTCGACGAGCGCGACCGCGGCAACTGGCCGGACGACGCGTCCGGATCGTTCCACAGGTCTCCCGAAATGAAGAACGCGATGATTCGATCCTGGGCAGGTCCGCTCGCCCTGACCCTCGCCACGATGGCAGCGTGCTCCGGCGGCAAGGCCGGCGTCGACGCCGAGAACGGCCGTCCGGAACTCGTGAGCGTAGAGATCGGCCGCGTGGTCGATGTGTATGCCTACCGGCGCGCTTCATCCCCGCTGGCCGTGGCTGCCGCCGACCGTCGCGACCGCAGCCTGCGCGAACTGACGCTCGTTGCTCGCGACGTCATCGTCAACGCCGGTATCGCGAGCGAGTCGTTGTTCGACGCCGCGGGCAACGTTGTGCCAACCGCCGATTACGAATTCCTGCCCTTTGACAAGTCGGTTGGCCACGAAGAACTGCTGATCCTCTGGGACGACCGTCCGACGACGGTGGCAAATGGCGAGGACAAGCGATTCGCCGCTGCATTTGCCGCGGCCCAGTCGGGTCTTGGCGCCGTGCCGCCGTCGTACCGCGGCCAAAACACGTTCCTGCGCCCGATTCCGATCGTGCCGCGCAACGCGGCGATCCGGTTGCGTTTCAGTGGGCCGATCCTCGCCGCCGCGCAGTTCTTCGCCGACAACCCGTCGGCCATCCAGTTGCTGGAGTTCAAGGGCGATCCCGCGGTCGTCAATCCGGCGAGCGCATTCCGCATCCTGCCGTTCCGCGTTATTCCCAGAGGCGACACGGTCATCCTCGACACGACCATCCAAGGCGGCGAGGCTGGAGTGTCCGGCAGCAGTTCGGGCCTGCCGTTGTCCTCGGACAACGTCACCGCCAACATCCGCATCGCGATCCCTAGCCGCGGCGCGCTCTCGCCGCAGTTCTACGTCCAGAACGACGACATCCCGCAGTTGAACGGCGTCGACAGCGCCGGGCGTCAGTCGGTCATCCGTGACTTCCGCTCGGGCAATCTCGCCGATGGCGTTGCCGGCCGCCTGCGCGAGGACGAGGCGCCCGCGATCCAGGGTTCGTTCTCGATGGGCATCGTCGAGGTCGACCTGCCGAACAATCGCGTTCGGCTCGACAAACGGGCCTCGTTCGTGCCGGTTCGCGGCCGCTATCCGTTCATCGACGGTCCGTTGCTGGCGTCGAACCCTGTGCGTCCGCTCGGCCCGAATGAAGCGCCGATCCGTCGCCCGCTGTCCCGCGGCGACATCCTGACGCAGAGCGTGCAAGTGCTCGTCAACGGCGCATTTGAGACCATCGAACTGCGCGCCGAGGTGCTGGCCAACGACCGCATCGCGACGCTCAGCAACGAGGCGAACCGCGGCCGCGCGATCGCGCCGCTGGCGGGGGACTCCGGCCAGGGCGAGTTGTTCCCTGACTGTTGGGTGCGGTTGCAGTCCGTGACCCCGGCGGTCGACTCGGTCGGCAATCCGGTGGCGTTCCTCGCCAGTACGGAGCCCGGTGGCCGCGATTGCATCCTGCGGTCGGTCTACCACGAGGCGGTGCCGTTCAACGACGCAGCGGGCAACCTCAGCGACCGCAACTGGCGCGCGCTCTATCCGCGCATCGAGCCGAAGCCGACGTCGGCGACCGTTGACGTCCAGCCGATCGCGTCGATCGCCATCGAGTTCACCAAGCCGATGGACCTCGAACAGGTCGATCCGACCTCCAACCTGCTCATCACGAGCAAGCCGGTCTCGGCGGAGACATTCGCCCAACAGATGACCGCGCCCAAGCGGGCCACTTCGCGCGTCGTCATCGCGCGCCTGACCGACCTCAACGGCGACGGCACGGTGCTCCGCCTGCAGCCGCCGCTCGGATTCTTCCACCGCAACGGCCAGTCGGAGCCCTACAGCGTTCACGTGCGCCTTGGCGCCACTGGCGTCTTCGACCTCGCCGGCAACCCGCTGCAGATCTTCGACGACCCGGCGAATCCGGCCGACAGCTGGTCGGTCGACTTCACGCTGAACCCGGCCTCGCCGTCGAACAACGTCGGCTGGAAGCAGTACTTGTTCGAAGCCGACGACGAAGACGGCACGCTGCCGGGCTCGGTCGACATCTTCGGCCAGTTCCGCCGCGAGAACGGTCGCCTCATTGGCGCGACCGGCGTCCGCTTCGGTCGTTCGGCGGACGGGCAGAACCTCGGCACGATCAGCCGCATCAACCGCGGCGAGTGCTGGGACCCGCGCAATCCGACGGGGACGCCGCCGGCGCCGGTGACTGGCAACACGCTGATCGCGCCGTTACTTCCGGTCGACCAGGCGCTCGTGCCGCACCCCGGCCTGCTCTACTGGCAGCCGACGATGTTCGACCAGGTGTTCCCGCCGAACGTCCCGAACGTCTACGAGTACAACCAGATCCTGCCGCAGAAGGTGGGACGCGTGCTCGAGCCCATGAAGCCCCAGGGCTCGCGCATGCAGATCCGCTACCTGGAGGACGACTTCGCGCTGAGCTATCGCCAGCCGACCGACTTCGGCCTCGACATCGAGCAGATGTACTGGTCGCCGTTCAACGACGAGACCGTGCTGTACGACGTCTTCGATCGCATGTCGATGTCGCTGAGCCACAGCCGTCGGCGTCCGGACGAGCACTGGTTCCTCAACCTCGCGCCAAATCCGCCGGAGTGCACGCTGGCCTGCGCCAGCATGAACAGCAGCCTGTCCAATGTGTTCAGCGACAACGTGCTCGAGGGCACGTCGCAGGTCCCGGTCTTCGAGGACGCCATCTACCGGATCAATCCGAACGAGGCGTTCCGCGTCGCCGGCACCAACTTCGTGCCGTACCCGCGCTTCGACCGCACCTACACGTGGCGTGACTCGCGTCTCATCACGGTCGACGCGAATGGCAACGTCATCGGCCTCGGCGGCGCGCAGCAGCCTGGCGCGATCGTTGGCTTCGATGACTTCACGGCGAACATCGACTCGCCCTGGATCCAGAGCGACCCGCAGGATCGCACGGGCCTGGCGCCGGTCCCGGATCCCGAGTTCTTCGCCAGCGGCGCGTCGGTCTACACGCAGGACCCGGCCGACTTCATCGGCACCCTGCAGCGTGACCACGATCCGATCGCGTTGCCGCTGCTGCTCGACATCAAGGTGTTCCCGGACGACGCCGCCAACGGCCTGGCCTCGGGCTCGAACTCCTTCCAGATGGCGCTGCTTGGCCCGCCAAGCTACGGCGCCGCGCCGTGGGGCGGCTACTACGACGGCGTTGCGGCCGGTTGCGGCGGCCTCGGCTACGGTCCGCGTTGGCCGCGCGTCCGCGTCCACGCGTCGGGCGGCTTCGACCTGATCACGGGCGCGCCGATCCTGATCGACCCCGCGAACCAGCTCAACGCCCAGGCCAGCGTCGTCAAGGACGCTGGCTACGGCGCTGCCGCCACGGCCCTGTTCACGGCGCCCGCCGGCGACGGCATGCTGCAGTGGGCGCGCGCGGACTTCGTCCGCAAGGTCTCGACGGTGACCTTCGGCTTCTTCGATACGCTGCAGCCGCAGCGGGCCCTGTTCGTCGACTCCGCCAACGTCGTCACCTCCGAGAACGGCACGCCGGACCTCCTGGCGGTCGATCCGACGCTGCGCATCAGCAATCTCGTCGTGCAACTCGATCCGCCCCAGATCCGCCAGCCCGCCGGCACCTCGGTCGTCGTCGAACTGCGCGGCGCGACCACGTTCGGCAACGCGGGGGCGCTCTACAACCCCGGCTTCACGGCCGGCGGCCAGACGGCAAGCGACGCGTTCGACACGCGTGGCAACCTGCTCAACCCGAACTTCTCCGCCGAGGCGTACCGCTACTCGACCGCCAACTTCAACGGCGGCGTGCCGCGCGTCGCCGCCGGGGGACTGACGCGCTACGTCACGGAGGGCCAACTCGCCCTCATCCGCGACCCGGCGACGGGTCTGCTGCCACGCTACCTCAACGTCCGGCTGTCGATGAACAACAACGTCGACGTGTCGCCGTCGTTGTCGCCGTCGTTGCGCAGCATGGGCGTCGTGTACCGCATGGGGGGCAACTGACCCTGGCGACGCCCGGAATCGGTCGCACGGCCGGCGCGCGCGGGGGCCCCTCGGCCCCCGCGCGTGTTTCCATTCCGGGAGTTGGGGGCGCGGCGCTTCGTTCGCCGCGTTCGCGTTCCGATGTCATGCCGTCGGGCCGTTGCCGACCCATGGATGTCTGCCTGCGCCTCACGTGCTGCCTCGCGGGCGTCGTCGCCGCCGCCTGCGAGCATGGCGGCCGAGAGCAGGCGCCATTTCGGCTCGCTCGGACGTCGCCGCCGCCGGCCGACGCGCCGGTGCCGCCGCTGCTGCTCAACGACGCGATCACGGCCTACTTCACGGCGCCGGTGCTGCCGGTCAGCGTGACACCGGACTCGGTCACAGTCGTAGACAACCGCGGCCACCGTGTTCCGGGCGATCTTCGCGTCGGCGCCGACTGGATCACCTTCATGCCGCTGCCGCCGGTCACCGCGTCGCTCGATGACGGCTCGTTTCGGCCCGGTGGCGCGTACGAATTGCGCATCGCCGGCATGCCGCGACCCGACGCGATCCGTGCGATCGACGGCCGCCGTCTCGCGGCGCCCGTGGCCTTGCCGTTTCGCGTCGCCGGTCGCGATGACGCGCCGTCCGGCCTGCCCGCACCACTGCGGCCCCCGGCCAACGAACTGCCGTTCGTGTTGCGTCCGCCGGATGGCCTGTTGCAACTACCGGCTGACGCGCCTCGATTGCGCCTGGACTTCACCCAGCCCGTGCTGCCGTCCTCGGTAAGTGTCGGCGCGTTCGAGATCACGCTGCTCGACCAACCGCCGTTCGAGACGCTGACGCCGCGCAGCGTGCGCATCGTGCCGCCGCGCCGCAGCGGTCGCCGTAGCGACGAACTCGACGGCGCCGCGGTCGAGATCGACCTCGGTGCGGCGCCGGCGCGCGCCGGCGGCGAGCCACGGCCGCTGCGCGCCGGCGATCGCATCTGCCTGCAGTTGCGCGGCGGCATCGCCAGTCTGCGCGACCATCGCGGCACGGCGCCGCTCGCCGCGCCGCCGCAGTTGTGGAGCGTCGTCGCCGGCGATCAAGTGCCGTACGCGGAGTGGCCGTCCGCCGGGGACGTCATCACCGCGTCGGACGGCCTGTCGCCGACCTTCGAGGCCCATGCCGGCGGCTTGCGGCCGCGCTTGCGCGTCGAGTGCGGCGACGGCCGGCTTGGCGTGCTGCGGCCCCAGCGGGATCTCGTCCTGCGGCCGGGTGAGCCGTTCGACCGCGGCGACGGCGCGATCGTCGTCAGCGACGGCGGGCGCTTTCCGTTCCTGGCCATCGACATTCCGGCCGGCGTCACGGTGCGCGTTGACGCTGGCAACGAGTCTGCGTGCCTGATGGCGGTCGGCAGTGTCCGCATCGCCGGTGCGCTGGTCGCGATGGCGCCGCCCGGGCGGCAGTTGGAACGGCGCTTCCAGGCCGTGTCGGTGCTCGAACTCGCCGCCATGGCGTCGGTCGCGGTGATCGCCGGTGGCGGCATCGAACTGGCCGGCTGGTTGTCGGCGGAGCCGCCGCCGGGCGTTGGCCAGTCGACCTGGACGCTGGCCAGCGCTGGACCGATCGATCTGCGGTCGCTGCAGGGCGAACTACCGTTCCAGACCGTCCTTGCGGTCGATGCCGCCATCGGCGATGGGCGCACGTCGTTGCTCGGCGTCCGCGGCCAGAGCCTCGTCGTTCCGGCCGTGTTCACCTACGGGTTGCCAGCTGGGGCCAGTGTGCGCGCGGAGGCGCTGCTGCCGTGGCGGCCGATGCCGGTCGACCGCATTCTCGGCGTCCTGCGGACCGGCGACCCCGAAGGTAGGGTGTCGGTGCACTGGCAGACGGCGCCTCCCGACCCGGTGCGCCTGGGCTGGCCTGACACCTCGGCCGGTCGTGTCAGCCGGCTCGAGCCGGCCCGCGATGGCGAGCCATTGCCGTTCGCGGCGGGCGACTTCGTACGTTGCCAATTGAGCCTCCAAGTCGCCGCCGGCGATGCCGCCGCCGCCATCCAGCCGCAGATCGTCGGTCGCTGAGTCGCAGGCGCGCTGCCGCGGGTTGCGCCCAGTTCGCCGCAACTGATGTGGACTCGCGTCCGGCGAGACCATATGCTGTCACCCGCGCAGCACGTTGTGCATCGTGGGTCAGCACGATGCGTGGCAGCCGCTGGGGCTGCAGGGTTGCGCCAGTCGGTCTTCTGCTGGGCCGCCGGTCGACGGCGGTAGCTCGGTCGTTTCATGGGCACGATGTTCGGAGTGGGGGCAGCCCTGCTGGGAGCCTGCGTGGGCTCCTTTCTGAACGTCGTGATCTGGCGTCTGCAGCAGGTCGACCCGGCGAAGCGGTCGCTGCTCGGCCGTTCGCACTGCCCGCACTGCGGCGCGGTGATCCCGTGGTTCCTCAACGTGCCGGTGCTCAGTTGGCTGGCGTTGCGCGGCCGCGCGGCGTGCTGCGGCAAGCCAATTGCCGTGCGCTATCCCTTCGTCGAAGCGTTGACGGCCGTGTTGTTCTGGGCGCTGGCCGCGTGGGGGACCGCAGCGCCGTTTGCCGTCACCGCGGAGCACGCGGTGGTGGTCGACGCCGCCGCGGCCGCGACGTGGTCGGCGCGCGCGACGTTCCTGTCGCTGCTCGTCGCGCTGTCGTTCATCGACTTCGACACGCAGTTGCTGCCCGACGCTCTGACCAAGCCCGGACTTGCGCTCGGCCTTGCGGCCGGCGTGTGGCCCGGCGTTGCCGGCGAACTCGGCGACGATCCGACGGTCGCGCCGGCGCTGCGCAGCGCGCTCGCGGGCGTCGTTGGCGCCGGCGTCGGCGGCGGCGTGACATGGGCCATCCGTGCGCTGGGCAGCGCCGTGTTTCGCCGCGAGGCGATGGGTTTTGGCGACGTCAAGCTGATGGCGATGATCGGCGCCTTCCTCGGCTGGCGGTCGGCGCTGCTGACGATGCTGCTCGGCTGCGTCGCCGGCGCGATCTTCGGCGGTCTCGGCCTCTTGTTCGGCGGCTCGGCCCGCATCCCCTTCGGCCCGTACCTCGCCCTCGGCGCGGTCGCGGCCCTGTTCTTCGGCGATGCGATCGCCGACCTTTTGCTCGTCACCTGGCCCGAGTGGCAACGCGCCAACGCGGGTTCGCAGTGGGCGCTCGCCGGTATGGCGTCGGCGGCGCTAGTCCTCTTGTTCGTGCTCGTGCGCCGCGCGCGGCGCTCGGGTTGATCCCTATTCCAATCCAACCAACCCTTTTCTCGGATCGGTCCGTTTCGCTGGGAGGCTCCATGTTCATCCGTAAGTCCATCCTCTTCCTTTCGCTCATCCTCGCGTCGCTGTCGACGAGCTGCACGACGCGCTACCAGGACATGCTCCGCGAGCGCGACGAGCGCATCCGCGAGCTCAGCGGCGACAACGCTCGCCTGCGCGGCGAGAACCAGGACCTGCAGGCGCGCGCCCCCGCCGCCCCGGTCGACGCCTCGACGCAGAGGCCTGACAACAGCTCGATGCTCGCCGAGATCAACAAGGAGCTTGGCGAGGGCGCCGAGGCTCGTTACGTGCGTGGCCGCGTCAGCATTGGCGTCGAGAACTCGGTGACGTTCAATTCGGGCAGCACCAAGCTGCTCGACGGCTCGCACACGGTGCTGCGCAAGGTCGCGGGCGTGCTGAAAGGCCAGTTTGCCGGCAAGCGTCTCTACGTCGAGGGCCACACCGACACGGACCCGATCAGCAGGACGAAGGATCAGTTCACCAGCAACCGTCACCTGTCGGCGCTGCGCGCGGACGCGGTCGCCAGCTTCCTCATCCAGCAGGGCGTGCCGGCCTCGTCGATCGTGATTGTCGGCTACGGCGAGTACGACCCGCGCGACGCCACGACGAAGGCGCAGAACCGCCGCGTCGAGGTCGTCGTCGGCGAGCAGATCTGACCGCCCGCTGCGAGTAACGGTAGGCGCGCTGACGCGCGCCCGTGATCCAGGCTCCTGCGCCTCGGCGCCGCCGATCAGGGCGGCGCCGGTGGCATCGGTCGTTGCCGACCGACTGCGGGGCCGTAGCGCCTCGGGGACGCCCACCTCAATGCGCGAGGCCCTTTCCGTCGATACCAGCGGACGTCCGACCCTTCCGGTCGGGCGACTCAGGAGCGACGCGCATGGTCTCGATGGAAGAACTGCTGAACCTCATGGTTCAGCGGGGCGGTTCCGACCTCCATCTTTCGGTGGGTTCGCCGCCCAAGATCCGCATCGACGGCAAGCTCGTCGACACGGACTACGAGCCGCTGATGCCCGAGGCGACGAAGAAGCTCGTCTACTCCGTGCTGAGCGTCGACCAGGTCGCCAAGTTCGAGAAGAACCTCGAACTCGACTTCTCGTTCGGCGTCAGCAACCTCGGCCGCTTCCGCACCAATGCGTTCCTGCAGCGCGGCACGGTCGCTGCCGTGCTCCGCGTCATCCCGTTCGAGGTCTACAACTTCGAGACGATCGGTCTGCCGGCGAAGGTCTGCGAGTCGATCTGCAACCTGCCGCGCGGCCTTGTGCTCTGTACCGGCGCGACCGGCGCGGGCAAGTCGACGACGCTCGCGTCGATGGTCAACTACATCAACGAGACCCGGCAGAGCCACATCGTCACGATCGAGGATCCGATCGAGTTTTTGCACCGCAACAAGGGGTGTCTCGTCAACCAACGCGAGGTCGGCGGCGACACGCACGGCTTCGAGAAGGCTCTCAAGTCGGTGCTGCGCCAGGACCCGGACGTCGTGCTGGTGGGCGAGATGCGCGACCTCGAGACGATCGAGGCGGCGCTGACGCTCGCCGAGACGGGCCACCTGACGTTCGCCACGCTGCACACTTCCGACGTGCAGCAGACCGTCAACCGCATCGTCGACGTCTTTCCGGCGCACCAGCAGCAGCAGATCCGCACGATGCTGTCGTTCACGCTGCAGGCCGTTGTCTGCCAGCAGCTCGTGCCGCGCATGCACGGCAGGGGCCGCGCGCTGGCCGCCGAGGTCATGATCGTCAACCCGGCGATCCGGGCGCTGATCCGCGACAACAAGGCGCACCAGCTCATGTCGATCGTGCAGACCGGCGGCGCCGCCGGCATGCGCACGATGAATCAGTCGCTGTTCGAGCTCTGCCGCAACGGCACGATCAGCTACGAAGACGCCCTGGAGCACACGGCCGACGAGGCTGAATTCAACCGGCTCATGGAGCGTTCGCGTGCGGGCGTCGCCGCGCTGTCGATGGCCCGCAGGCCGGTGCGCTGATCATGTCGCAGTTCGCCAAGAAGCTGCGCGGCATCCTTGAGAAGGCGGGCCGCTTCGACGCCGCGACCGGCGACACCCTGGTCGCCGAGTCGATCGCGCAGAAGCGCCCGTTCACCGAGGTGCTGGTGCAGCGTGGAGTTGCGACCGAGCACGAGCTCGTCGCGCTCATCGCGCGCGCAGCCAATGTGCCGCCGATCGACCTCGCCAAGACGCAGGTCAACAAGGAGGTGCTCGAGTCGGTGCCCGAGGACGTGGCGCGCGAATACGGCGTCTTCCCGGTCGACAAGATCGGCGCGCTGATCACGATCGCGGTCGCTAATCCTTTCGACGTCCTCAAGCTCGATGACATCCGGATCATCACCGGGTGCCAGCTCCGTCTCGTGGTCAGCACGGCGGAGGAGATCGAGAAGAGCCGCAGCAAGGGCTATCAGAAGGAGGCCGAGTCGGTCGACGGCTTGATCGGCACGTTTGACGGCGCGGACGTCGAGCTCAAGGAGGCGGATCTCGAGGAGGAAACCACGGACCTGTCGGCGATCTCCGACGAGGACTCGCCGATCGTCAAGTTGGTCAACAAGATGATCCTGGATGCGTGCAACGCCGGCGCGTCGGACGTCCACATCGAGCCGTTCGAGAAGAAGGTGGTCGTGCGCTTCCGCAAGGACGGAGCGATGTTCGAGGCGATGACGCTGCCCAAGCGCATGCAGAACAACATCACCTCGCGCATCAAGATCATGTCCAAGTTGGACATCGCCGAGAAGCGCAAGCCGCAGGACGGCAAGTTCCAGATGAAGATGGGCAAGAAGGCGGTCGACTTCCGCGTGTCCATCCTGCCGGTGATCTGGGGCGAGAAGACGGTCTTCCGCATCCTGGACACGGGCAACATCGCGCTCGACATCAAGGGCCTCGGCTTCGAGCCGAAGTGCATGGATGACTACCTGTGGGCCTGTGCACAGCCCTACGGCATGATCCTCGTCACCGGTCCGACCGGCTCTGGCAAGTCGACGACGCTGTACGCGGCGGTCAAACACATCGCCTCGCCGGACATCAACCTCGTCACGGTCGAGGATCCGGTCGAGTACCAGCTCGAGGGCATCAATCAGGTGCCGGTCAACGTCAAGGCAGGCCTGACGTTTGGCGCGGCGCTGCGGTCGATCCTGCGCCAGGACCCCGACGTGGTGCTGCTAGGCGAGATCCGCGACCAGGAGACGCTGGAGATCGCCGTCAAGGCGGCGCTCACCGGCCACCAGGTGCTGAGCACGCTGCACACCAACGACGCGCCGTCCACGGTGACGCGCATGGTCGACATGGGAATGGACCCGTTCATGGTCGCCAGCTCGACGCTACTGATCGCGGCCCAGCGCCTCGCGCGCAAGCTTTGCCCGCAGTGCAAGCGCCGCATCGAGCTGCCCAAGGACGCGCTGCTGCGCCTGGGCTACACCGAGGCGGACCTCGCGCAGCCGATCGAGCTCTACGAGCCCGTCGGCTGCCCGCGCTGCACCGGCGGCTACAGGGGCCGGTTCGCGCTGCTGGAGACGATGCGCATGACGGAGCAGATCCGCCGCATGGTCGTCGAGCGCGCGCACCTGACGGACATCAAGAAGCGGGCCCTCGCCGAGGGCATGCTGACGCTGCGCCGCTGCGGGCTGCTCAACGCCGCGCGCGGCAAGACCAGTCTGCAGGAGATCGAGGCCCAGACGATGGCGGACTGACGCCCGCCGCGTGGCGCGCGCCGCGGGCGAGGACCAAGCAACGGGACGGGGACCATGACGACGAAGTTCAAGTTCGAGGCCAGGGATGCCGCCGGCAAGGTGGTGAAGGGGTCGGTCACGGCCCGCACGCAGGCCGATGTGGTTGCCGACCTGCGACGACGCAACCTGCAGCCGATCGAGGTGACGAAGTCCAGTGGCTTGCTCGCGCTGTTCGGCGGCGGCGGCAAGGACTCCAAGAGGGGCCGCGCCAAGCGTTCGTCGTGCCGCAAGGGCGAACTCGAGGTGTTCACGCGCCAACTCGCCACGATGCTCGGCGCCGGCATCCCGATGTTGGAGGCGCTCGAGATCCTGGCCGAGCAGGCCGAAAATCCCGGCTTCGCCTTCTGCCTCGACCGCGTCGTCAGCGACATCCGGTCGGGCTCGGACCTGTCGAGAGCCCTCGAGTGCCACAAGGCAATCTTCTCGCACATCTATGTCAGCATGATCCGCGCCGGCGAGGCGTCGGGCCAGCTCGACAACATCCTCACGCGTCTCGCAGAGTATCTGGAGGCGAGCGCGCGGCTGCGCGGCGAGATCAAGTCGGCGATGACCTACCCGGTCGTCTCGCTCTTCCTAGTTGTCGCCATCGCTTCGTTCCTGATGATCGTCATTGTGCCGTCGTTCAAGTCGGTCTTCGAGTCGCTCGAAGTCGAACTGCCGGCGCTGACGGTGCTGATCATGGACATCGCGTTCTTCATGCGCGACTTCTGGTACCTGATGTTTGGCGCGATGGTCGGCGCCTTCTTCGCGCTGAAGGCCGTCTGCAAGACGCCGAAGGGCGCCTACGTCCGTGACAGCTTCATCTTGCGGCTACCGGTGTTCGGCGTGCTGTTCAAGAAGGTCGCGCTGTCCCGCTTTGCTCGGACGTTCTCGACTCTCATCAAGAGCGGCGTGCCGATCCTCGGCGCGATGGAGATCGTCTCTGACACATCTGGCAACCTGGTGATCTCCAACGTTGTCGACGGCGCCCGTGACAGCGTGCGCAACGGCGACAGCCTGTCAGATCCGTTCGCAGATTCGACGATCTTCCCGCCTATGGTCGTCAAGATGATGTCGATCGGCGAGCGCTCGGGCGCGCTCGACACGCTGCTCGAGAAGATCGCCGAATTCTACGACCAGCAGGTCGAGGCCGAGGTCAAGGGCCTGACTGCGTTGATCGAGCCGATCCTGATCTCGGTCATGGGCGTGATCGTCGGCGGCATCGTTCTCGCGGTGTTCCTGCCGATCTTCAAGCTGCAGGAGAAGCTGGCCGGCGGCTGAGTCTCGGCCGTTTTCAAGCCGGGAGCGGCGCGCGACCGATGGGGGATGCACCCCATGAACGCCATCCGCCGCCGGTTCGCGCTCTACGGCCCTGCCGCCGCCCTGGTCGCCGGGCTCGCCTGGTCGAGTTGGCGCGTCGACGACCAGATCGACGTCATGACGCTACTGAGCAGCGCCGACGTGCAATTGCGCTTCGCGCACCGCATGCCGGAGAGCGACAAGGACGGCGTGCCGCTCTTGGCACGAGCCGAACTGGTCGCAACGGCCGAGCGCTATCTGGTTGACGCCGAGAGCCTGCAGCCGGGCCTGGCGGTCACCGCTGAGTTCCAGGGCTTTGCCGCCATGCTGCGCGGCGACTACGCGACCGCCGCAGCCGAGTACCGCCGTGCGCGTGCCTGCGTTGACTGCACGGAGGAGCAGCGCGATGTGCTGGCCTTCAACGAGGCCCGTATGCTGGCCCAGGCCGGCGACGCCGGCGCGGCGCTCGCCGCGCTCGGCGCGCACGGCCGCAATCTTGACCAGCGCTTCGGCCGCCAGCGGCAACTCGCCGAGGCCGGCGCGCTGCGCCAACTCGGCCGTGTCAGCGAGGCGACGGCGTTGCTCGAGAGCGTGATCGCCGATCCGGCGGCGCAGCCGGCCGAACGGCTCGCGGCCGCGCTGGCGCTCGCGGCGCTCGGCGCCAAGCAGCCTGCCGCTGCCGCGCTTGCTGCAACCGCTTGTGAGGAACCAATTTCCGACTATTTTCTCGCCGTGCTAAAGCTCGAGCGCGGCGAGGTCGATAGCGGTCTTGACCTCTTAGAGCGCGCGAGCGCGGCCCTGCCGGCCGAGGTGAAGCGGCTGCTTCGGGAAGAAGCGGACGTTTGGTCGGCGGTCGCCGCGAACACGCGATTCCAGATGGTTTCAGATGCCGAACTGGCCGCTCCGGCGCGCTGAAGGCATCCGAGGGATGGAAGGGAATGGATCGCGGCCGCCACATCGGCGACTGCAATACGACACCAGTCACGGAGAAACTCAGATGTCCAAGCGGGAACAAGGCTTCACCCTCATCGAGCTGATGATCGTCGTCGCGATCATCGCCATCATTGCGTCGATCGCGATCCCGAACCTCCTCAGCGCGCGTCTGAACGCCAACGAGTCGTCGGCGATCGCGACGATGAAGAACATCGTCTCGGCCCAGGCCCAGTGCCAGGCGTCGGGCATCATCGACGAGAACGGCAACGGCGCCGGTGAGTACGGCTGCTTCGCCGAATTGTCCGGCGTCGCCTACGTCCGCGGCGGCGCTGCGAACGTCCGCATCAACCCGCCGGTGCTCTCGCAGTCGTTCGGCACGCTGTCGGTGCCCCAGATCGGCGGCCTCACGGTTGTCACCCGCTCGGGCTACCACTTCGCCATGTTCCTGCCGAACGCTACGTCGACCGGCCTCAACGAGTCGGTTCAGGCCCAGACCGGCGTCGGTGGCGGCTTCGCTGCCGGCGTGGTCGGCGCGTCGAACTGCGAGTCGATGTGGTGCTGCTATGCCTGGCCGCAGGCGTACGGCAGCACGGGCAAGCGCACGTTCTTCGTCAACCAGACGGGTGACGTTCTCGCCACGATGGCGACGGCGACGCAGTACAGCGGCGCCACGACGGTTCCAGCGTGGGACGCCGCGTTCGACAGCCAGGCTACCGCGCCGGACCCGCTGGGCGTGATGAACACGCCGACGGCCGGCCGCCCAGGCACGACCGGCGAAGACAACAACACCTGGATCGTCACCAACTGATCAGCGCTGCGGCGAGCGATCGCTGCGACCGATCGTGACGCAACCTCGTCGCGCTCCGCGCGGCGGGGTTGCGGCGTTTCCGGGCCAGTCTGCCTCAGCCGCGTGCCCGCACGAACAGCGCGCAGGCGTTGGCGAAGGTCTGGGCCGCCGCGTCCGCCAGCGCAATGCCGCGCACGGCGGCGAGCGTCGCCAGCGTCTCGACGACGTAGGCCGGTTCGTTGCGCTGACCGCGGCGCTTCTGTGGCGGCAGGAACGGCGCGTCCGTCTCGACCAGCACGCGATCGGCCGGCGCGAACGCGGCGGCGGCGCGCAGCGCCTCGTTCTTCGGGTACGTCAGCGGCCCGGCGAACGACAGCGACAGTCCCAGGTCGAGCGCCTGCCGCGCTTCGTCGACGCCGCCGGAGAAACAGTGCATGACGCCGCGCACCAGCGGCTCGCCACGCAGCACGGCGAACAACGGCGCGAAGGCGTCGCGGCAGTGGAAGATCACCGGCAGGCCGAACTCGCGCGCCAGCTGCAGGTGCGCCCGCAGGCTCTGCTCCTGCCGGTCGAGCGGCGTGCGGTCGCGGAAGCAGTCCATGCCGGTTTCGCCGATGGCGCAGCAGGTCGGGTCGCGCGCGAGCTCGGCGATCGCTGGCCACTCGGCGGCGAAGCGGCTGGCGTCGTTGGGATGCAGGCCAGCGCTCCAGCGCACGCCGGGCAGCCGCGCGAGGGAGCGAGCCGCGGCGCTGGTCGCGGCGTCGATGCCGACAACCAGCATGCCGGTCACGCCGGCAGCGACGGCGCGCGCGTGTTCGTCGTCGGGCGTCGCCTTGCCGTCGAGGCCGAGGTGGCAGTGCGTGTCGAAGACCTCCATGGCGATGCGGGTGGGCGCGGCGCGCGGCACGGCCGGCGCTGGGCCTGCGGGTCAGCGCGACCTGGCCTTGGCGCGCGCGGCGACCGGTCGACCGGTCGGTCGCGCGGTTGGCTTCTTGTTCGCCGGCTTCTTTGTTGTCGGCTTGCCAGTGACCAGCTTGCCCGCGACCGGCTGCTTCGGCGCGGGCTTCTTTGCCACCGGCTTCGCTGGCGCGGCAGCTGCCTTCTTCGCGGGTGGGACGACGACGGCCGGCTTCTTCTTCGTTGGCGCACCGGCGGCAGCCGGCGTCGCGGTCGTCGGCCTTGGCAGCGCGATCGTGCGGCCGTGGCGCGCCGCGAACGCCGCAACGGCGTCCCGGTGCAAGGCGGCGGCGGCCGTCAGCGTCGCATCGACGGCGGCGTGCAGCGCCGTGTCGGCGTCGGCGAGCAGCGCCTCGGCCAGTTCGCCAAAGCGCGGGAAGGCCTCGGCGTCGGCGAGCAGCGGCTTCTGCGCGGCGAGCGCGGCGGCACGGCGGCGGCCCTTGTGCGCGCCAGTCGCCATGCGCTTCAAGTCCTTCCAGACCTTCTTGTGGCGGACGGCGACCGCGCCGAGCGCTTCGGTGGCTAGGCGGTCGAGCACGGCGTCTTCGATCGCGTCGCCGAGGAACTGCTCGAGCAGCGGCAGATCGGCCGGCTCGAGCAGCGCGCCGCGCAGCGCCAGCAGGCGGGCGCCGACGTCGCGCAGCTCGTGCACCTTGCTGCTCCACAGCGTGCGTACGAACGCGGTCATCTGTGCGCGGCCCATCTGCGGCCACGCCGTCGCCAGCGCCTCGGCGGCGGCGGCGACGTCGGCGTCGGCGACGCCGAGGAAGGCGATCGCGCCGGCGAACGGCGCGCTGCGCGCTGCGGCGCGCTCGGGCGAGGCCTTCGCTTGCAGCTTCTGCCGCAAGAGCGACTGCTCGCGTGCGAAGTTCATGCTCATACGGCGGGCTTCTTGGTCAGGTGTTCGATCATGTCGAGCTTGGTGACGATGCCGAGCACGGTGCGCGCGTCGTCGACGACCAGCGCCACCTCGCCGCGCTCGAAGATGCGCGGCAGTTCGCTCGCCGGCGCGTGCGGCGCGATGGTCGAGACCTTGCGCACCATGACCTCGGCGATCGAGGTCCTGGCGTTGTGCTTGCCTTCGACGAGACAGCGCAGCGCGTCGCTCTCGGTGAGGATGCCGGCGAGCTTGCCGCCGTCCGTCACCGGCACTTGCGAGAAGCCGCGCTCCTTGAACAGCGTGACCGCGTTGCTGAGTGGATCGCCGACGTCGACGGTGACGACGTCACGGCGGCCCATCGCGCGCAGCAACTCGGCGATCGTGCCGATGGCCCAGTCCTCCTCGAGGAAGCCGTTCTCGCGCAGCCAGCGGTCGTCGACGTACTTCGACAGGTAGTTGCGGATGCCGTCGGTCAGGATGCAGAGCATGCGCGCGCCCGGCTTGAAGTCCTTGGCAACCTGCATCGCCGCCCAGACCGCGGCGCCACACGAGCCGCCGACCAGCAGGCCTTCCTGGCGGATCAGCTGGCGGGCGATGCGGAAGCTGTCCTTGTCGTTGCTCTTGACCCAACGGTGGACCAGCGAGCGGTCGAGCACGTCGGGGATGAAGTCGTAGCCGATGCCCTCGACCTTGTAGCTCTTGATTGGGCCCGGGCCGGCGAGGATCGAACCCTCGGGGTCGACGCCGACGATCTGGCAGCCGGGCATGCGCTTCTTCACCGCGCGCGCGACACCGGAGATCGTGCCGCCAGTGCCCGCGGTCATGACGATCGCGTCGCAGCGGTTGTCGAGTTGGTCGCAGATCTCGCCGCCGGTGCCTTCCTCGTGCGCCAGCGGGTTGGACGGGTTGCCGTACTGGTCGAGGATGTGCGAGTTGGGGATCACGTCGCGCAGGCGCTTGGCGACGCCGATGTGGCTCTCCGGCGCGTCCCACGCCGCTTCGGTGGGGGTGCGGATGATTTCGGCGCCGAGCGCCTCGAGCACCACCTGCTTCTCGCGCGACATCTTCTCCGGCATCGTGATGATGACGCGGTAACCGCGCACGGCAGCGGCGAGCGCGAGGCCGATGCCGGTGTTGCCCGAGGTCGGCTCGATCAGCGTGTCGCCCGGCTTGATACGGCCCTGCTTCTCGGCGTCGAGCAGCATGCGCACGCCGATGCGGTCCTTGACCGAGCCGCCGGGATTCAGGAACTCGCACTTGGCCAGCAGTTCCTGCGGCAGGTGGCGGCCGATGCGCGCCAGCCGGACGATCGGCGTGTTGCCGACGGCGGAAAGGATCGAATCGTGGATGCGGGGCATGACCGGCCGGCGATTGAAGCAGCCCGCTGCGGCGAAGGGAAATGCGCGCTGCGGCCTTGTCGGCGTTGTCCGCAGGGCGCATCGTGCTCGCCCCGTGAACGAGTCCGACACTGCCGGCCTTCCTCCGATCGACCCTGCGCCCGTCGCTGGCGACGCCGCCGGCGGCCAACCGCCGCCGGGCGAAGGCAGCGCGCCGGTTGGCGGCGAGGGCGC
>VGZG01000004.1 GCA_016872675.1 Planctomycetota bacterium | reverse complement strand
AGCCGCGCCACCTGCCCGGCGCGCCGCGACGGCTCGGCGTCGAGCAACAACGCGCACGCCAGCGCCTTCGCCGCCTGCGACTCGTGCGCCGCCTGCGCGAGGTCCATCGGCAGCGTCGCGAGCAGCGAGCGCGCCGCCGCGAGGTCGGCCGCGCGTGGTTCGCCGATGGCCGCGACCAGCGCTGCGGGGGCAGCGCGCAGCGCCGCGCCGTCGGCAGCCGCGGCGGGCGACGCCAGCGCCGCGACGCCGTCCTGCAGCGAGCGGCGCGACCTCGCCGCGACCTCGAAGCCCGGCAGCACGCGGGCGATGCGGGCCGTGAGTGGCGGGTGTGACGCGAACAACCCGCCGAGGAACCGGCTCATGCCGTCGGCGAACAGCATGTGGCTCGCTTCCTCGGCGCGCGGGTGGCGAACCCGCGCCGACAGGTCGCCGATGCGCGCCAGCGCCATGCCGATGCCGAGCGGATTGCGCGTGTACTGCACGGCGCTGGCGTCGGCGAGGAACTCGCGTTGCCGTGAGATCGCCGACTGGATCAACCGCGCGAACAGCACGCCGATCCAGCCGATCGCGACCAGCAGCGCGCCGAGCGCCAGGAGCGCGGCGCCGTTGTTCTTGCGGTTGCCACCGCCACCGCCGCCGCGGCTGCCCACGCGCACGAGCACGCGGCCGACCGTCGCGATGCAGACGATGCCCGCGAGCGTGCCCATCAGCCTGATGTTGAGCCGCATGTCGCCGTGGAAGACGTGGCTGAACTCGTGCGCGACGACGCCCTGCAGTTCGTCGCGGCCCAGTTCGTCTAGGCAGCCGCGCGTGACGGCGATGGCGGCGTCGTCGGGCGTCCAGCCGGCGGCGAAGGCGTTGAGGCCGCGCTCGTCGTCGAGCACGAAGACCGCCGGCGTCGGCGTGCCCGACGCGATCGCTATCTCCTCGACGAGGTTGCGCAGCATGCGCTCCTTGTCGTCGGCCGGCGCGAGCGCGATCTCGCGGCCGCCGAGCAGCGCTGCGACCGCAGCGCCGCCGCGGCGTAGTTCGGCGACGCGCATGGCGGCGCCGACGCCGACCACCGCCAGCGTGCCGATCGTCGCAGCGGCGAGGACCGCTGCGTGGTCCGGCACGCTGCCCGTCGCCACCGTGCAGGCGAAGAAGGCGGCGAAGTGGACGCAGGCGACGATGCCGAGCACTGCCAGCGCGTACAGCGTCACCAGCCGTCGCGAGGCGCGGCGCGCCGCTTCCTGATGCGCGAAGAAGTCCATGCTCAGCCGGTCTCCAGCTCGAAGAACGGGAAGCCGGCGCGGCGCGCGGCGAAGACGCCGCCGCCGAGCAGCACGAAGTCGCGGTCGAGCCGCCGGCGATGCCACGCGGCGGTGCGCAGGCGCACGTCGCCGTCGGTGCGTTCGCGGTCGCAGCGTTCGCGCCAGTCCACTTCGGTCAACGCCTCGAGGAACAGCAACCCGCCGGTCCAGCGCGCGAGGTTGCGCAGCGCCACAGCCGCCGCGCGGTCGTCGAGGTACTGCAGCACGCCCTGGCAGACGACGAGGTCAAAGCGTTCGCTACCGAACGCGCGCCGCGGGTCGAAGTCGACGATCGAGCCGTGCGTCCAGCCGTGGTCGGCGCACAGGCGCTGCGAGAACTCGACGCCGTGGTAGCTGGCGCGCGGCCACCTGCGGCGCGCCGCTGTGCGCCAATGGCCCAACCCGCAGCCGATGTCGAGAATCGTGCGTACCTCGAGTCCCACGCCGTCGGACCACGCCTTGGTCAGTGCGGCGAGCTTGCCCACCGCCCGCGCGTCGCTGACGCGCGTGCGTGGATCGCGGTAGAAGCGGTCGTAGTAGGCGCGGTCGAAGCGGTCGGACGCATCGCCGCGGCGGCGGGGCTTGCCGGCCATGCACAGCATCCTGGCGGCTGCATGCCCGCGGCGCCACGGCGACCGGAGGGGAATGGCGGCTTGATCAGCATGCCGTCGGAACCGTAGACTCGTCGCCCCGCTGTGTGGCCTGGATCCCAACGGCCCGGCCCGAACGCCCGTGGCGGCGTGCGCGCCGGCCGATCCTGGTCATCACTGGAGTCCTTGTGCCCAAAGAAGAAGCCATTGTCCTAGAAGGCACGGTCGTCGAGACCCTCGCCAACACCAAGTTCCGCATCCAGGTGGATGGCGGACACATCGTGCTCGCGCACATCTCCGGCAAGATGCGCAAGAACTACATCCGCATCATCCCGGGCGACCGCGTCACGGTGGAGCTGTCGCCGTACGACCTGAGCCGCGGCCGTATCACCTACCGCGCCTGACGCAGCAGGCCGCGCCGCGCGTCGCCACGCCATGACCGCTGCCGCGCGCCTCGCCGTCCAGCCCGCCGCGCCCGGCGACGAAACCTTGATCGCGCGCTTCATCCGCGACCTCGCGCGCTACGAGAAGCTCGAGAACCGGCTCGACGTCAGCGAGGCGCGGTTGCGCCGCGACCTGTTCGGGCCAGCGCCCGCGTGCGGCGCGCTGCTCGCGCGCTGGGACGGCGCGCCCGCCGGCTTCGCGCTGTTCTTCCCGACGTACTCGACGTTCCGCACCGAGCCATGTCTGCACCTCGAGGACCTCTTCGTCGTGCCCGAATTGCGCGGCCAGGGCATCGGCCTTGCGCTGCTTCGCGCCGTCGCCGACGTCGCCGTGCAGCGCGGCTGCCCGCGCCTCGACTGGCAGGTGCTCGACTGGAATGCGCCGGCGATCGGCTTCTACGAGAAGCAGGGCGCGCGCGTGCTGACGGACTGGCGCGTCTGCCGGTTGGACGGCGAGGCGCTGGCGCGCTGCGCGGCCGCCGCGCGCGCCTGACGACGGCGCGATCGAGCGTTCGGCCGCGTCGCCGGCAGGCGCCCGACCACGCCTCGCCGTCGCGGGCCTAACCCCTCAGCGCCGGCGCGGGGTAATCTGCCCGCATGCTGCTCCGCACGGTGTTTGCGACCGTTCTGCTCGTCGCCGCGGCGACCGCTCAGATCGCCGTCTCGGCGCAGCTGTGGCCGACCGGCGGCGGCACGGCGCGCGGATTCACGGCGGTGATCGACTTGACCGACCCGCGGCTCGAGATCCGCGTCACCGCGCAGCTGTCGCCGTTGCAGACCTACGAGGCGCAGCTGCGCACGACGTCCAGCTGGCACACGCAGCAGGGCAATCAGTTGTCGATCAACGCCAACTACTATGGCGCGCTGTCGTCGACCACCGCCGACATTGTTGGGCTGAGCAAGAGCAATGGCGTGCTGGTCTCGCCTGTGCGCCAGTTCGGCGCCGCGCCAGATCCGGCGATCGTGTTTGCGCCGAATCGTCTTGCTACGATCGGCAACATCACGACCACGCAGGCGGCGGCGGCGCAGTGGGCGGTCGCTGGCGTCGGGCCGAGCAGCTCGGACACCGTGCCTGGCACGCTACTGGTGACCAACGGCGCCAACACCGGATCGACCGCGCGCGTCGAGCCGCTGGTCCGCAACCCGCGCACCGCGGTCGGCACGAACCAGGCCGGCACGACCCTCTACGTCGTCGTCGTCGACGGCCGCCAGCCCGGCTGGTCGGTCGGCATGACGCTGCCCGAGCTCGCCAACGTGCTCCTCGGTCTCGGCGCGTGGCGCGCGATCAACCTCGACGGCGGCGGCTCGTCGTCGTTCCTCCATTCGCCGCCGGGCGCCGCCCTGGTGCAGAACCGCCCGAGCGACGGCAGCCATCGCGCGGTCGCCAACCACCTCGGCTTCGCCATCTCGCAGTCGGTCGTCGTCGGCAGCGCGTGCGGCAACGGCGGCACGATCAGCAGCACGGGCGACTTCGACGTCGGCAGCGCCAACTTCGTGCTGCGGCTGCAGGGCGCGCCGGCCGGCGCTTACGCCTTCGCCGGCATCGGCTTCCCCGGCAACGAGATCAGTTGCGGCGCGTGTACGTTCCTCGACGCCGTCAGCTGGACCTTCGTGCTGCAGGCCGGCGGCAGCGCCATCTGGCCGTGGGCGGTGCCCAACCAGCCGTCGTTCGTCGGCAGCGTGATCGGCATGCAGTGGTTGCTGCTCAATGCGCCGAGCACGCCGTGTCCGCTGCTCGCCGGCCTCGCCTCGACGCCACGGCTGCACTTGACGCTCGGGCCCTGAGGGGTTGCGTCACGGCGCGACGGCGGCGGCGCGCTCATCACGCTTCGTCGTCGGCGAACACCGCCGTCACCGGCACGTGGTCGCTCGGCTGCTTCTTGCCGCGCTCGTCCTTGTGCACGATCACCTCGGTGCAGCGCTGCGCCGCCGGCGACGAGCACAGCGCGTAGTCGATGCGCAAGCCGTCATCCTTGGCGGCGGCGCCGGCGCGGTAGTGCCACCACGTGTAGATGCCGCCTTCCTGGCGGTGCAGACGCAGGCCGTCGGCGAGGCCGAACGCCATCACGTTGCGCATGGCCTGGCGTTCGGGCGTCGAGCACAGGATCTTCTCGTGCCACCACGCCGGGTCGTGCACGTCGCGGTCGTCGAGCGCAACGTTGAAGTCGCCGACGACGACGACGCGTTGGTCGGCGGCGTAGTCGCGGTCGAGGAAGGCGCGCAGCCGGCGGAACCAGTCGAGCTTGTAGCGGTACTTGTCGGTGCCGACGTCCTGGCCGTTGGGGCAGTACAGGTTGAGCACGCGCCAGCTACCGACGTCGCAGCCGATCAAGCGCTTGTCGGCGTCGGGGCCGTCGTCGGGGAAGCTCTTGACCACCGCCGTCGGCGAGGCGGCGGCGACGATGGCGACGCCGTTGTAGGCCTTCTGGCCGGTGAACACGACCTCGTAGCCCTCGTCCTCGAGCGGTTCGCGCGGAAACTGCTCGTCCTGCACCTTGGTCTCCTGCAGGCACAGCACGTCGGGCCGATGCTCGCGCAGGAAGTCGACGACGTGCGTCATGCGCATGCGCAGGCTGTTGACGTTCCAGGTGGTGATCTTCATGCGGGCGTCGACGGCGCATTCGACACCCCGATGCGCCGTCGCGGAAGGGCGCGGCCGTTCGAACCGGGGCGGTCGCCTTGCCGCGCGCGCGTCGGCCCGTTCTCATGCGGCGATGCGTCCGATCTGGATCGTCGCCCTTCTCGCCATGTTCGCCGCCGCTTGCGCGGCGCCGGCCCGCATCGTCCGCACCACTGATGGCGCGGCCGTGTCCGTCGTCGTGGTCGCCGACGATCTCGCCGCCGCCGACGTCGTCGCGCTCGGCG
Organism: Planctomycetota bacterium; assembly: GCA_016872675.1. GTDB lineage: Bacteria > Planctomycetota > UBA1135 > UBA1135 > UBA2386 > UBA2386. The sequence goes on along the minus strand of VGZG01000004.1, from coordinate 73,806 downwards.
AACTGCATCAGACGCCGGCGGTGCACGAGACGCACCTCGCGATCGTCAAGGCGCTGCACGCGCGGCGGCCGCAAATGGTCGTCGCCATGGAGATGTTCGAGCGCGACGCGCAGGCGCCGCTGCGGGAGTATCTCGCCGGCAAGATCGACGAAGACGACTTCCTCGCCGCGTCGCGGCCGTGGCCCGACTACAAGCGCGACTACCGTCCGGTGATCGAGTTTGCGCGCAAGAACGGCATCCCGGTGCTGGCGGCCAACGCGCCGCGCAAGCTCGCCAGCAAGGTCGCGCGCGAAGGCGCGGCTGCCGTCAAGGGCGATCCGCTGGTCGCGCGCGACACGACTGCGCCCGAGGACGCGTACTTCACCGAGTTCGTCAAGGCGATGGACGGCCACCCCGGCGTCACCAAGGACTTCCTCGGTCGCATGTACGCGGCCCAGTGCATCAAGGACGACACGATGGCGGAGTCGATCACCGACTACCTCGCGGGCCAGCGCGTCGACGAGCCCAAGCCCTTGATCGTGCTGATCTGCGGTCGCATGCACTCCGACCACGGCCGCGGGACCGTGCAGCGCATCAAGAATCGCCGACCCGACCTCGACTGCCGCGTGCTGTCGGCCGAGTCGGTGAAGGATCCGTCGTCGGACCCGTTCACGTCGCCGAAGGACGTCGGCAGCTACGTCGTCGTCACCGCCGAGGTCGAGCGGCCGCCGATGATGGTGGGGCCGGCGATCGACGCCGAGAAGGACAAGGCCGCCGCCAAGGCGCCAGCGGCGAAGACGGGCGAAGACAAGGCAGTCGAGGTGAAGCCGGTCGCGCCGGTCGCGCCAGCGGTCGCTGCGCACGACGAGAACGTGCGCCCGGCGCTCGGTCTGATGCCGGAGTACGGCGGCGACGAGGGCGGCGTGAAGGTCGGTTCGGTCCGCGAAGGCGGCGCCGCCGAGAAGGCCGGCATCGAGGCCGGCGACGTGCTGGTCGCGCTCAACGGTGTCGCGATCAAGGACATCGAGCACTACACCGAACTGCTCGACGCGCTGGCGATCGGCGCGTCGGCCAAGGTCCGCGTCCGCCGCGAGGGAGCCGAGGTCGAACTCGCGGTCGTCGTCGGCTCGCGTCCTCGCAACAGATGACGCTGTAAATGTTTGCGGCGATCCGTCGCCGCGCGCTAGGGCCGGCGTCAGTGCGCGCACGCATCGGGCGCCGGCCGTCCCAGCGGTGGCATGGCGGCGGCGCGTCGCTATCCTCTTCGCCCCGCAAGTTCAGGGCTCCTGCGCGACCCCGCCCCCCCAGTGACCAACACCCTCCAGATCACCGATATCCCCGTTGCCGGCTATGAACGCGTCGTCCGCGGCGTCGACGCATCGTGCGGCCTGCACGCGATCATCGCCGTGCACGACACGACGCTCGGCCCTGCGCTCGGCGGCTTGCGCATGTGGCCCTACGCCTCGGAGGACGAGGCGCTGTTCGACGTCAATCGACTGAGTCGCGGCATGACCTTCAAGTCAGCCGTCGCGCAGACCGGCCTCGGCGGCGGCAAGGCTGTGATCATCGGCGACCCCAGGAAGGTGAAGTCCGAGGCGCTGTACCTGGCGATGGGCCGCCTCATCGATTCGCTCGGTGGCAAGTACATCACCGCCGAGGACGTCAACACGTCGGTCGGCGACCTCGAGATCATCCGCCGCGCGACGCGGCACGTCGCCGGCCTCGAGCGCAAGGATGGCGGCAGCGGCAACCCGTCGCCGTACACCGCCTACGGCGTGTTCCTCGGCGTCAAGGCGGCGCTTGGCTGGACGTTCGGCGATGACTCGCCAAAAGGCCGCACGGTCGCCATCCAGGGCGTCGGCGCGGTCGGCAGCGCGCTGGCCAAGCGCCTCGTCGACGCCGGCGCCAAGGTCTACGGCGCCGACCGCAACATCGAGCGGCTCAAGCAGCTCGAAAAGGAGATCGGCCTGATCCCGACGAGCGAGTCGGAGATCCTGACGGTGAAGTGCGACGTGATCGCGCCCTGCGCGCTCGGCGCCATCCTGCACGACCAGTCGATCCCCAAGCTCAACACGCCGATCATCGCGGGCGCCGCCAACAACCTGCTGCTCGAGCCCCGCCACGGCAAAATGCTCGCCGACCGCGGCGTGCTGTACGCGCCGGACTACGTCATCAACGCCGGCGGCATCGTCAACGTCTCGGTCGAGTTCCACCCTGGTGGTTACGAAGAGAAGGTCGCGCTCGGCAAGATCGAGCGCATCCCGCAGGCGCTGAAGGAACTGTGGACCATCAGCAAGCAGGAGCGCATCCCGCCGAGCGACGCTGCCGACCGGCTGGCCGAGCGCATCGTCGCGGACGCCCGCGGCGCCAAGAAGTCGGCCTCCTGCGCGGTCCCACCGCGCAGCCGCTCCGGCGGCGGCTGATAGTGGTCGCGGCCCGCGCGTGACGCGGGCCGGATGCAGCGAGCCGCTCCGTTCAGGCGTCGCGTGCGCCGCGACCCTTCGACGGCGCGCGCATCGGCTGCCGCTCCCGCGGCTGCGGGCCGCGGAACTGCTGGCCGCCGCGGAACTGTTGCGCCCGCTGGCGCAGTTGCTGGAGCTGCTGCAAGCGCATCAGCCCGTCCTGCATGCGGCCATCACCGTCGAAGCCGTGCGGCGGCCCCTGGCGCAGCGCCTGCGCGCGCAGACGCTGTAACTGCGGCAGGCGCTCCAGCAGCGGCGCGCGCATCGGCGGCGCGCTGCGGTGGTCGCCGCCGCGCTGCGCGTCGTTTCGGCCGCGCGCTTCGTCATGACGACGGTCGCCGCGTTCGCGCCGTTCGTCCCCCTTGCGATTGTCGCGCTGGCCGTCGTCGCGCGGGCGATTGTCGCCCTTGCGATTGTCGCGCTGGCCGTCGTCGCGCGGGCGATTGTCGCCCTTGCGATTGTCGCGCTGGCCGTCGTCGCGCGGGCGATTGTCCCCCTTGCGATTGTCGCGTTGGCCGTCGTCGCGCGGGCGATTGTCGCCCTTGCGATTGTCGCGCTGGCCGTCGTCGCGCGGGCGATTGTCCCCCTTGCGATTGTCGCGCTGGCCGTCGTCGCGCGGGCGATTGTCCCCCTTGCGATTGTCGCGCTGGCCGTCGTCGCGCGGGCCGTCGTCCCGTCGCCCCATGCCGCCGTCGCGCAGCAGGTTGTCCTGCGGCGTCGGCTGCCGGCGTGGGTCCTGCTGCATCGGCTGCGGCGCGCCGTCTGCCTGGCGCTGGCCGCCGCGCTCCTGCATCAGGCGCTGCAACTGCTCGCGCGCCTGCCGCAGTTCTTGCTGCGCCTCGTCGAGTCGTTGGCGCCACTCTTCTGGGGCGCGTTCGCCGCCTTGCGGCGCAGGTTGGCCCTGTGCAGCGAGGGGGGAGAGGGACAATAAAAACGCGATCTGCCAGTGCTTCATGGTTCGTTTGTCGTTGCGGTTGTGGCAGGCAACGGGCGGCCGCGCGCGTTCCCCACTGCGGCGCGCACGGCGGGCGAACGGTATGCCGAATCACCGCATCAGCGCATCGCCGCGGCGTCGCGGTAGGCCGCGAGCACGCTCTCGGCCGCGGCGCGCCACGTCATGCGTCGCGCCCGTGCCATGGCGGCGTCGCGCCGCGCCGGCCACTGCGGCAGCCAGCGTTCCACCGCGTCGACCAGCGCGTCGGCCATCGCGTCCTTCGAATCGGGGTCGAAGTAGCGCGCGTCCTCGCCGCCTGCCTCGGGCATCGCGGAGGTGTCGCTGGTCACCACCGGCGTGCCGATCGCGAGCGACTCGCTGACCGGGAGGCCCCAGCCCTCGACGAGGCTCGGGTAGACGGACAACTCGGCGCCGGCGTAGACGGCGACCAGGTCCTGCTGGCGCAGGTACGGCAGGAAGCGCACGTGGTCGAGCACGCCGGCCTGCATCGCGTGCTCGCGGAAGCGGTCGACCGCCTTGCCGAGTCCCGAGACCAGCAGCAGGTGCGGCCAGTCGGGGCGACGCGCCCGCGCCAACGCCCATGCCTCGATCAGGCGGCCGGTGTTCTTGCGTTCGAGCGCGCCGCCGATGGCGAACAGGTACGGCCGGCCCTCGGCGAAGCGCGCGCGCGCGGCGGCGCCGGCGCCGGACGGCGCGCCGGCGACGACCTCCGGGTGAAGGCCGTTGTAGGACAGCCGCACCTTCGCCGGATCGCAGCCAAAGCGCGTGCAGATGTCGCGACGGCTCCACTCGCTGACCGTCAGGATCACCGCCGCGTCGCGCAGGACCCGCGGCGTCACCGCGCGCGCGTAGCGCACGAACGGGTCGCCGAGGTCGTCGGGCCAGTAGGTGACGATGACGTCGTGCAGCGTCACGACCATCGGCGCGCCGCGCCACAGCGGCCAGCGCGGCGGCAGCGTGTTGTACGTGCCGTGGTAGACGTCGAGGCGGTCGCGTCGGATGCGCCACGGCATCTGCAGCCGCTCCCATGCGTGGAAGCGGTCACCGGGCATGTCGGCGTGGACCGGCCGCTGATTGCCCGCCAGCGTCAGGCCGGGCAGCGGCGGCAGCTGGTGGTAGAGGCGGAAGTCGTCGGCTGGCGCCAGCGCGGCGAACTCGCGCAGCAGGTGGCGCACGTAGAGGCCGATGCCGCGGGGTTCGGCACGGAACGCCTCGCGCGCATCGACGCCGACGCGCATCGCTTCACTCCGGCAGCCGGGTCAGGACCTCGGCGCCGGTCTCGCTGATGTGGATCGTGTGCTCGAACTGCGCGACGCGCACGCCTGGCTTCTCGCACAGCGGCGGGTACTCGTCGACGAGCCCCTTGCGGCGCAGCAGCTTGAGCGTCTCCTCGCCGGCCTGCTGCGCGCCGAGCCAGCGCGCGAGGTCGCGCCGCGCGAACGGCAGGCCCTGGCTCTGCGCCAGCGCCTTCTCGACGACAGCGGAGAGACCGTCCTTCGGCCGCACGTCGCGCGTGAGCATGAACACTTCGGGATCGCCGTCGACGTCGATCATGCCTTTGCCATCGCTGGCGAACGGTTCGCAGGCGATCGTCATGTTGGGTTTGAGCTTGCCGGCGCGCGGGTCGGGGTAGTTGGGCACCGATGGCGCGCAGTGGATCGTGTAGCGCGCGACGCCGTGGCCGCAGAGGTTGCGCACCGGCTGGAAGCCCATCGACGTGATCGTGGCCTCGACCTGTCGGCCGACCTCGGTCAGCGACGCGCCGGGGCCCATGACCGCGATCGCGTTTTCCAGCGCCATGCGGCTCGCAGCGCACAGCAGCGAGCCGTCGCCGTCGCGCAGGTCGACGGTGGTGGCGTTGTCGGTGACGTAGCCGTCGACGTGCGTGCCGCAGTCGAGCTTGACGATGTCGCTGGCCGTCACGACCGTCGCGTCACCCGGCGGCGAGCAGTAGTGCGCGGCGATGTGGTTGCGCGAGACCTGGGCGGGGAACGCCGGATCGCCGCCGAGCTCGCGGATCTTCGCTTCGACGGCGCGTTGCACGTCCTCGATGCGCGCGCCGGGGACGATCATGGCGCGGCCATGGGCCAGCGCGCGCGCCGAGATGCGGCCCGACTGGCGCAGCTTGTCGAGGTCGAACTTCACGCGATCACGCCCAGCTGCTTGCCGACCTTGGTGAACGCGGCGACGGCGTGGTCGAGCTCCGCCTTCTCGTGCGCGGCGCTGATCTGCACGCGGATGCGCGCCTTGCCCTTGGGCACGACGGGGAAGCAGAAGCCGATCACGTAGACGCCTTCCTCGAGCATGCGCGCGGCCATGTCGACGGCCAGCTTAGCGTCGCCGAGCATGATCGGGCAGATCGGGTGGTCGCCCGGCACGATCGCGAAGCCGGCCTTGGTCATCGCGTCGCGGAAGTATTTGGTGTTCGCAGCCAGCTTGTCGCGCAGCGCCGTCGTCGCCGACAGGCGGTCGATGCACGCGATCGTCGCGCCGACGATGGCGGGAGCCAGCGTGTTGGAGAAGAGGTACGGCCGCGCGCGGTTGCGCAGCAAGTCGATGACCTCTTTCTTGCCGCTGGTGAAGCCGCCAGACGCGCCGCCGAGCGCCTTGCCGAACGTCGAATCGACGATGTCGACGCGGTCCTGCACGCCGAAGTACTCAGCCGTGCCGCGGCCGGTCGGGCCGAAGAAGCCGGTGGCGTGGCTGTCGTCGACGACGACCATCGCCTTGTGCTTGTCGGCGAGTTCGCAGATGTCCGGCAGCTTCGCGATGTAGCCATCCATCGAGAACACGCCGTCGGTGACGATCATGCGGCTGCGCGCGCCGGCGGCGGCCTTGAGGTGCTGCTCCAACTCGGCCATGTCGCCGTTCTGGTAGCGAAAGCGCTGCGCCTTGCTCAGCCGGACGCCGTCGATGATCGAGGCGTGGTTGAGGCTGTCGCTGATGATCGCGTCCTGTTCGCCCATCAGGATCTCGAACAGGCCGCCGTTGGCGTCCCAGCACGAGCTGTAGAGGATCGTGTCCTCGGTGCCGAGGAAGCCGCTGATCTTGGACTCGAGGACCTTGTGCTGGTCCTGCGTGCCGCAGATGAAGCGCACGCTGGCGAGGCCGAGGCCATGGCTGTCGATCGCCGACTTGGCCGCCGCCTTGAGCCCGGCGTCGTTGGCGAGGCCGAGGTAGTTGTTGGCGCAAAGACACAGCACCTTCTTGCCGTTGACGGCGACCCATGAGCCCTGGGGGCTCTCGATCACGCGTTCGTGCTTCCACAGGCCGGCGGCGCGAATCTCCTCGAGCTCTTTCTGGAAGCGGGCGCGGTCGTTCTCGTACATGGCGTTGGTGGTTTTGAGCGGGCGGTCAGGGAGCCGTCACGGGTGGCCGGAGGGGTACAGTACGACCTTTTGCTCGAGGCCCTTGCCGAAGCGCTCGACGCCCTTGCCGAACTGCTCCAGCGGCATCTCGGCGGTGACGAAGTGACGGATGTCCATGCCGCGCTTGAGCAGGTCGAGCATCTGGTCCCAGGTGCGGAACATCTCGCGGCCGATGACGGCGTGCATCGTCAGGCCCTTGAAGATGAAGTTCTTGCTGAACTTCTCGATGCCGACGGTGTCGGCCTTGGGCAGGCCGAGGTTGACGACGTGGCCAGCAGGCCGCGTCATCGCGATCGCGTTGTTGATGCCGGCCGGGTGGCCGGAGATCTCCAGCGACACGTCAACGCCGCCCTTGGTCATGTCGACGATTGTTTCGACCGGCTTCTCGCGCGCGTCGAGCACGGTGACCTTGTCCTTGAGGCCGCGGCGCGCGACCCATTCGCGAGCGCGGGCTAGCGCCTGCTCGGCGACGTCGAGGATGAAGATGTGGCTGGCGCCGACGAAGGTCGCGACCTCGCCGCAGAACGCGCCGATCGGGCCGTAGCCGATGATCGCGACGGTGCGGTCCTTGACGTCGGTCTTCATCACCGTGTGCACGGCGTTGCCGAGCGGGTCGAGGATCGCGCCGACCTGCACCGGCAGGTCCTTCGGCAGCGGCACGACGTTGCTCGCCGAGACCACGACGAACTCGGCGAAGGCGCCGTTGAGGTTGATGCCGCGGATGCGCGCCGTCGCGCAGGCGTGGAAGGCGCCGGTCCTGCACGCCGGACAGACGCCGCAGATCTCGTGCATTTCGGCGCTGACGTATGTGCCGAGCTGCAGGCGCTTTTCGTCGATGCCGGCGCCGAGCTTGTCGACGACGCCGCAGAACTCGTGACCGAGCGTCACCGGCGGCGCGATCAGGCCGTTCATCGACGGGTCGCCGGCGCAGATGTGCACGTCGGTGCCGCAGATGCCGCAGGCGGTGACGCGCAGGCGCACCTCCCTGGGGCCCGGTTCGGGCACGGCGAGGTCCGTTCGCAGTCGGAACTGGCCGGGGGCGGTGAGTTGCACGCCTTTCATCGACGTCATCGTGGGATTGGCCGCGGTAGCGGGGCGAACATTCTGCGGATAGAACCGGCGCGACGCCACAGATGAACTTCGCCGCCGCCCTGCCTTGGATGCTGCTCGCTGTCCTGGCGGCCTGCGGCAGCCCGCCGCCGGCCGTGCCGCAGGTGCTGGCGCGCGAGGTGGTGGCCGGCACGGTTCTCGAGGCCTATGCGGGCGCGGAACTGGTGGCGATCATCCGGCGGCTGGAGGTCCGCGACCCGTCCGGCCCGATCGCGTTCTACCGCATTGAGGACCCGCGCGGCCGCTGGCTCGGCCACGCCACGGCGCAGGGGCGTTTCAGCCGCCGCGTGCCGTTCCGCGACGAGGAAGAGGACCTCGGCGTGCTGGCGATGGCGCGCGGCGTCGCCGAGCTGACTGGCCAGAAGGACTTGGTGCGGCTCGTCGCGCGGCCCGCGCCGGACGCGGCGCCGCGCTGACCGCCGGGCGCGCACCGGCAGCGCCGTCGCGGTCAATCCGGCGATTGCGTCGGCGCTGCGGCCGCCGGCGCTGCGGCCGCCTTGTCCGCCGCCTTCGGCGTGCGCTCGCCGTAGCGCGTGTCCGTGCGGCCGAACAGCAGCAGCGCGCGCCAATGCGTGTATTCGCGCATGCCGTGCCTCGTGGCGATGTCGTGCTCGCGCGCGTCGTGCAGCAGGCCCCAACCGAACCAACTGGCGGTGATCGACTCGACCAGCGCGCCGGTGGCGTCGACGATGCGGTCGTCGTTCCGCGCGGTGAACAGCAGCGGTCCCGAAGCGCTCACCGTCGTCAGTATGTAGCCGTCGGGGTACGACGCCGCCGACGGCTTGAACTCGACGTGCTCCAGATGGATCAACGGAAACCACGAGCCGCCCTGCAACCGGTCCTCGCCCGACGCCTTGAGGTCGGCGATCAGCTTGTCCACGTCGTAGCCGCCGCCGGACAGGCGGGCCTGGGCGAAGTCGTAGTTGTTGGCGCAGGCGGCGAACGGCAGCGCCATGACGGCGGCGAAGAGGGGATACTTCATGGCGGAAGCGTGGGGCGCGCCCTTTTACGCGGGCAGCGACGTTCTACAGTCTTCGGTGAATGACCGCACCTGCCGAGACGTTGCCGCCGCGCCCCGTGGCTGCGAGCAAGGTCGAGATGACCGAGATCGTCTTCCCCAACGACGCCAACCCGCTCGGCAACTGCATGGGCGGCCGCGTCATGCACTGGATCGACATCGCCGCCGCCGTCTGCGCCGGCCGCCACGCCCGCACGCCGGTCGTCACCGCCAACGTCGACAACATCAACTTCGTCAACCCGGTGCCGGTGGGCGCCGTCGTGGTACTGCTGGCGTCGGTCAACTTCGCCGGCCGCACGTCGATGGAGATCGGCGTCAAGGTCTGGCAGGAGCAGCGCTCGACCGGCGAGCGCAAGCACGTGGCGTCGGCGTACTTGACGTTCGTGTCGCTCGATCCGGAATCGCGCGCGCCGCGGCCGGTGTCGCCCGTCCTGCCCGAAACCGACGACGAGAAGCGTCGCTTCGCGGCCGCCCAGCAGCGCCGGACTCACCGGCTGCAGGCGCGCAAGTGAGCCGTTCCGGTCACGGCGCGGCGGTCCCGGGTGGCGGGCGGGCGTCGGGGTCGGTAGAGTCCTCGCCCCCTATGTTCGAGGACTTCGCCGAGAAGACCGTCGTGGCCGTCAAGAAGGCCGAAGAGCTGGCGCAGCAGCTCCAGGACGAATCGGTCGCTACGGGCCACATCATCTACGGCCTGACCGCGGACCGCAGCGTCTGCCTGCACCACATCTTCCAGGACCTCAACGTCGACCCGGACATGTTCTCGCAGTACGTCGGCACCCTGCCGCGCGAGGCGAGCGTGATGAACGGCCCGTTCAATCGCCACGTGCGCACCGCCTTCGAGCGCGCCAAGGACGCGGCACAGCAGCTCGGCAGCAAGAAGGTCGAGCCCGAACACCTCGCGCTCGCGCTACTGTCGGTCAAGGCCGGCAGTTGCTACGAAACGCTGAAGGAGTTCGCGATCGACCCGGTGTACGTGCAAACGCTGATCATGCAGGCGATGGGGCTCGACCCCGAGCTCGTGCCGGAGTGGTTCTGAGTCAGCGGGTCGCCGTCGCAACGCGGGGTCGGCCGCGTCGCGGCGCTAGACTGCCGCGGTGAGCGCGCTGCGCACGATCCTGCACGCCGACATGGACGCGTTCTACGCGGCCATCGAGCAGCGCGATCATCCGGAGTGGCGCGGCAAGCCCGTGATCGTCGGCGGCGCCGGACCGCGGCAGGTGGTCAGCACCGCCAGCTACGAGGCCCGCACGTTCGGCGTGCGCTCGGCGATGCCTGGCGTGCGCGCCAAGCAGCTGTGTCCGCACGGCATCTTCGTCGCGCCGCGCATGGACGCCTATGAAGCGGTGTCGGCGCAGGTGCGCGCGGTGTTCGACCGCTACACCGACCTCGTCGAGCCGCTGTCGCTCGACGAAGCGTTCCTCGACGTCACCGGCAGCCGCGCGCTGTTCGGTGACGGCCCGACGATCGCAGCGCGCATCAAGGCCGAAGTGCTCTCGGCGACGCAGTTGACCGTCTCGGTCGGCGTCGCGTCGTCGAAGTACGTCGCCAAGGTCGCCAGCGATCTCGACAAGCCAGATGGCCTCGTCGTCGTCGCGCCCGGCGACGAGCGCGCGTTCCTGGCGCCGCTGCCGGTCGCGCGCCTGTGGGGCGTCGGCCCGGCTTTGCAGCAGCAACTCGAGCGCGCTGGCTTGCGCACGATCGGCGACGTGCAGTCGCGCAGCGAACGCGACCTCGTCGCGGCGTTTGGCGCGCGCCTCGGCGAGCACCTGCACGTGCTCGCCAACGGCCTCGACGCGCGGCCGGTGGAGTCGGAGCGCGACGCGAAATCGCTCGGCCACGAGCTGACGTTCGCCGAGGATCTGACCACCGCGGACGAGGTCCACGGCGTGCTGCTGCAGCTCGCCGAGATGGTGGGCCGCCGCCTGCGCCGGCAGGGCGTGCGCGGCGGCGTGGTGCGGCTCAAGCTGCGCTACGGCGACTTCACGACCTTCACGCGGCAGCGCACCGTGCCGGCGACCGACGACGACTTGGTGATCGCCGGCGTCGCGCGCGAGTTGCTCGCCGAGAGCTGGGATCGCGCGCGCGGCGTGCGGTTGCTCGGCGTGATCGCGGCGAGCCTCGCGCCCGCTGGCGCGCCGGCGCAGCGCACGCTGTTCGACGGCGATCCGCGCAAACGCGGCTCGCTGCTGCAGGCGATGGACGCGATTCGCGATCGGCACGGCGACGAGGCGGTGCGGCGGGCTGGGGAACGGCGGCTGACGACGCCGTTCGGCCCGGATGGCGCCCCAGAAGCGCCAGCGGGCGGAAATGCCGCGCCGTAGCTGGCGTTGCGGGACATTCCGCATGAGCCCGCGCGGATTGCGCCCTTCGGCGTCGTGCCGAAGTCGCATCCGTGGGCAACGGCAGTCGCCGACCGTCGGCGAACGGGCTGCGCCGGTCGCCGTCAGCGGCGGCAGGCTTCCAGCCAGCCCATGCCGAAGCGCGCGTCCGGCTCGAGGTAGTGGCCTTCGCTCCACTCGTTGAGCGACGCCACCAGCACGAGCGGATCGTCGACGCCGCCGACCGGCGACTGGAAGGCGCGGGCGCGCGCCAGCGCCTGCGCGAAGCGCTCGGGGTGTTCGCCGGTGACCACCGGCCACCACGGATACTTGTCTGGCCGCGCGTCGCCGAAGTCGGCGCCGCGCGCGCTCGCGTCCCAGCCGGTCGCGACGGCGGGCATGTACGGCAGGCCCGTGCGCTCGGCGAACGACGACCACTGCTGCGCGCGCAGCGCCGCCATCGCCGCGTAGTCCTGCTCGAACGGACCCTTCCAGTCCGGCAGGAAGACGTAGTGCGTCACGCTGTCGAAGCCGATGGCGCGCACGAGCGGCAGCGCGTCGGCGTTCGGCTCGATCGCCGCTAGGTGCAGGTCGCGATGGCCGTGGTCGGCGAGCCAGCGCCGCGCCGCCGTCACCGCCGCGCGCGCGCCGTCTTGACCGAGTTCCTTGACGAAGAACGTCGAGTCGAAGATCGACAGGTAGCTGCGGCCGCCGACGGTCAGGTAGTTGGGCCGCGCGAAGTAGCAGGTCGCCAGCATCGCGACGAAGCGCACGAAGTCGTCGACGTCGCTTGGCACGAAGCGGCTCGGGTCGAGCACCGGTAGGTCGACGCGCGTCACTGGCAGCACGCGCCGCGGCATGCGGTTGGCCCACATGCACGCGAACGGCGCGGTGCCGCCGACCGCCGAACGCAAGAAGCCCTCGTCGAGCCCTTGCTCGAACACGCGCTTGCCGCGGCACCAGAACACGCCGAACACGAACGCGTCGATGCCGTGCGCCAACGCGAGTTGCAGGCGCTGGCCGAGCGCTTCCGGGTCGCGGTCGTCGTACGCGCCGAGCAGCGGCACCTTCGGCTGCCGGTGGCCCGGGAAACGCGGTCGACAGCCGGCGACCAGTTCCCACTCGGTGAAGCCCGAGTGGAACGCGGCGTCGCGCTCGGGGATCGGGTGCCACCCGGAGTAGACGTAGGCCGCCGTACGCATTTGCGTGGTCAGGGATAGCGGATGCGGCGGGTCCGCGCACGTCGAGCAGGCGTCGCATACTGTTCGAGAGGCGGCAGTTGTGGCGGTGGCGCTGCGGCTGTTCCAGCCCTGGCGCACGGGCAACGCTGGGGCTGAGACTGTCCCCGCCGGCCGTGCGGGCGGACAATCTGGTTGCCGTGCAGCCCCGCGACCTGTTCGAGATCCTGATGCGCGAGCACATCGACTCGGTGCGCGCGTTCCTGCTCTCGTCGCTGCGTGACGCGGTCGCCGCCGAGGACGTGCTGCAGGAGACCTTCCTGGTCGCCTGGCGGATCCTCGACCGCTACGACCGCAAGCTGCCGTTCGGGCCGTGGGTGCGCGGCATCGCCGCCAAGCTGCTGCTGAACCACCAGCGCAAGCTCGGCCGCAGCCGGCTGCACTTCTGCGACGCCGAGATGCTGGGTCGCATCGACGAAGACTTCCGCGACCTCGCGCGCATCCCGGCGGACACGTTCGACGAGAGCCTGGACGCGCTGCGCGACTGCTTGAGCCGGCTGACCGGTCCGCAGCGCGAGTCGATCGTGCTGCACTACGAACACGGGCTGCACTGCAAGCAGATCGCCGAGCGGCTCGGCATCGGCTTCGAGGCGGTCAAGAAGCACCTGCAGCGCGGCCGCGCGCATCTGCACCGGTGCCTGCAAGGCAAGCTGCCGAACGAGGACGTGGCATGAACGCGCACGACGGCAGCGACGACCACGACGGCCACCGCGCCGGTGGGGAGATGCGGGGCGACAAGGGCCGCGAACTCGTGCCCGACGCATGGCGCGCCCACGACGAGACGCTCGCCGACGACCGGCCGGCTGGCGCCCCGCCGGTCGAAGCCAAGGACTGGCTCGCCGACCAGCGCGCCATGCACGGCCTGTTGCGCGCGCTGCACTCGCAGGACGCCGCCGCGCGCGAAGGCCGCGTCGCCGCGATCCTCGCCCGCATCGACGCCGAGGCGGCGTCGGCCGGCCCGCGGCGCTGGTTCGCCGTCGCCGCCGCGGCGCTGCTGCTGGCGACGCTCGGCTTCTGGGCCGTGCTGCCGGCGTCGCTGCCGACCGCGGCGGCCGCCGTCGAGCGCGCCGTCGGCGAACTCGCGCGCGACGTCGTGCGCCGCTTCCGCGTCGAGGTCGTGCGCAACGGCGCCGATGGCCGCGAGCGTGCGCGCCACGAGTTCGAGCTGGCCGCCAGCCCAGGCGGCCGCTTCCGCCTTGACGGCCGGTTCGGCTTTGGCGCCGTGCAACTCGGCGAGTTCACCGTCGGCAGCGATGGCGCGGAAGTGTGGGGGCTCGGCAGCAACGGGACCTTCAAGATGGCGTCGCCGGTCGCCGACGCGGAACGATTGCAGCAGCGCCTCGGCGATGTCATCGACCTTGGCTACCTGGATGTGCACGCGCTCGTGCGCCGGCTGCCAGAGGAATGCGAACTGCGCGTCATCGGCCGCGAGGACGGTCGCGATGGTCAGGCGCAGCTCCGCATCAAGGCCATGCGCCGCGATGGTGGCGCGAGCGCATTGCTGCGCTCGGCATGGCTGCTCTGTGACGAGGCGACCGGCATGGTGACGCACATCGAGGTCGAAGGCGGCGCCGCCGGCGGCCGGCGTCTGACGCTGGAGTACCTCGGCGAGAAGCCGCCTGGACTCGCGGCGTTTCGCCGGCCCTGGTGAGGCGCGCGCGGCGGTTGGCGGCATGCTCCTTGCCGCGCAGCCGCGTGGCTTCGCGGCGTGGCCTTCCGTGCCGCAGCCTTCTAGCATCGCACGCCCGCGCCGCGGTCGATGACGACTTCCTCGCAGCCGTCCCTGGAGCAGTTGCGCGCCGCGCTGCACGACGCGGCGGCAGCGCCCGCCGACCACGCGGCGGCGATGGCCGCGTTGCGCCGCGCGCGCATTGCTGGCGGCCCGCTGGCGGCCGAACTCCTCGCCGTCGAGGTGCGCTGGCTGGCGCGCCAGTGGGAGGCGCTCGGGCTGCCGGCCGCGGGCGCGGCGGCGCTGGCGCCTTTCGGACTGTTGCTGCTGCAGCCGCACGCCGCGCAGAGCCCGCGCTGGTGGGCGCTGGGGGCGGTCCTGTGGATGGGGTTGCCGATGGTGGTGGCGTTTGGCGTGGCGGTGGGGCGGCTGTAGGGGAGCTGGTGACTGCGGTGGTCGCGGCGATGGTCGCTCCAAGCTGGCGCGGCATGGACACGGCCCGTCGTCGCGGTTGGTGTCATCGGCGCGCCGGCACCGCCTTTGGACCGATGCCGCGCTGCCGCTTTGGCGTCGCGACGCCTCGATGCTGGGTGACGCCGCTGCCGTGCGCAGCGCGGCAGCGGCCGCTACCCGGCCTTCGGCGGCCGATCGAAACTCGTCACCACGACGCCCAGCACGATCAGCCCGCCGCCCAAGAACTGCATCCCACCCAGCCGGTCGCCTTGGAGCGTCGCGCCGCACACCGCCGCGAACAGCGGTTGCATCGCGAACAGCAGCGGCACGTGTTCCGGCGGCACGAGGTGCTGCACCTTGCTCTGCACGCCGATGCCCACCGCCGTCGCCAGCACGCCGAGGTACAGCAGCGCCCAGGCCAACTCGCCGGTCCAGACCAGCGCGCCAACCCCCGCGCCGTCCGCCGTCACGCCGTGGTGCGAAACCGCCAAGCCGACGCCAATCACCGCGACGAACAGCAACTGCCAGAACGCCAATGCTGCGACTGGCTGCGTTCGTCCGAAGCGCGACAGCATCAGCACGTGGCCGGCGTAGCTCGCCGACGCGCCGACCTGGAGCAGGATGCCGAGCAGGGTGTCCTGGCGTTCGTCCGGTTGCTTCTCGCCGGGCCAGCAGATGGCGAGCATGCCGGCGATCGCCAGCAGCAAGCCGACGATCGCGACGCCGCCCAGGCGCGCGCCGAAGAACAGAAAGCCGCCGACGGCGACGAGCGGCACGATCAGGCCGGCGAGCAGGCCGCCCATCGACGCCGAGGTCTCGGTCATGCCTTCCATCTGCAGCAGGTAGCCCATGCCGAGCGCGACGCCGGCGGCCAGCCCCGGGCGCAGCGACCGGCGCAGGTCGGCGAGCGCGTCGCGACCGAGGAACGGCAGCATGCAGACGACGGCGAGCCAGAAGCGCGCGGCGACGAGGCCGCTCGGCGACAACGCGTGCAAGGCGACCTTCGACACGACGAACGACGCGCTCCAGATCGCGATCAGGGACAGCAGGATCAGGTGGGGGGCGAAGCGGCCGCGCATCGGTGGGGCGGGACGATAGGGCGGTGGGTTCGCAGGCACGATGGCGGCGGGGGGAATCGCCGGACGCCGGGCGGATGCGTCGTGACGCGCGGCGCGCGCGGATGCGGCTTGGCGTGGCGGTGCACTGGCGCCGCGGCTGCGGGCTGGCCTTCCCCCGCGCCACCCCCTACTCCTCTCCGCCGATGCAGCCGCTGTCGCGCCTCCTGCGCCTTCACGACGCGAGCTCCGCCGAGCGGCGCGCGACGCTCTGGACGGCGGTGGCGTTCTTCTGCGTGCTGTTCAGCTACTACCTGCTGCGGCCGCTGCGCGAGAACGTCGGCACGGCGTTCGGCCCCGAACGGCTCCTGCCGCTGTTCACGCTGACGTTCGTCTTCGTGACGCTGCTCAACCAGCCGTACGTCGCGCTAGTGCGGCGGTTGCCGTCGCACCGCTTCCTGCCCTACGCGCTGCACGCCTTCGCCGCGAGCTTCCTAGCACTGGCGCTCGTCTTCCGCGGCGGCGGCGCGCAGCTCGGTGAGCTCGACTTCGCGTCGGCGCGCGGCTGGGGCTTCGCCGTGTTCTACGCCTGGGTGTCGGCGTTCGCCGTCGGTGGCGTGACGCTGGTCTGGGTGCACGCCGTCGAGTGGTTCTCGCTGGCGCAGGGCAAGCGGCTGTTCGGGCTGATCGGCGTCGGCGGCACGCTCGGCGCGATGCTGGGCTCGTCGGCGTCGCTGCACCTGCGCGAGGCGAGCTACCCGCAGCTGCTGCTGCTCGCGGCGATCGGCGTCGAGTGCGCCGTGCTGGCGTGGCGATGGTCGCTGGCCGCCTGCCGCCGCATGGTGCGCGCGCCGGGTCCGCACCAGCTCGCCGACGCGCCGTCGTTCGCGCAGGGCATCGCCCGCGTGCTGCGCGACCCGTACCTGCGCGGCTTCGCCGGCTTCGTGCTGCTGGCTGCCGTCGTCGGCACGACGTTCTACTTCCAGCGCATCACGCTGACGAAGGCGCAGCTGCCCGACGAGGCCGCGCGCCGAGCGCTCGAGGCGACCGCCAACTGGTGGTACAACGCCATCTGCCTCGTGCTGCAGCTGTTCGTCACCAGCCGCGTGCTGCTGTTCCTCGGCGTCGGCGCCGCGCTGTGCGCGATGCCGCTCGTCAGCTTCGCCGGCTTCGCGGCGCTGGCGATCTGGCCGCTCGCCGGGCTGACCGCGGTCGTCGAGGTCGCGCGCCGGACGCTGCAGTTCGCCTTCGACAAGCCGGCGCGCGACGTGCTCTACACGCCGCTCGACCAGGAGGCGAAGTACGTCTCCAAGGCGGTCGTCGACACGGCGGTCATGCGCTTTGGCGACCTGCTCGGCGCCTGCGCCAGCGAAGGCCTGCGCGCGCTGCAATTCAGCAACGCCGGGCTGTGCGCGGCGGCGCTGCCGGTGGTGCTGCTGTGGGCGTGGCTCGGGCGGTGGCTGGGGCGCGCGTGCCGCCGCATGGAAGGCGCGTAGCCGTGAGACGGTCCGAACGACCGCCGCCGTCGTCGTCGCCATCGTCCCGCCGCCCTTCGCCCCGCCCGCTACTCCCGCACCCGCGCGTCGACCTCGTACTTCAACCACCGGCAGTCGATCGGCCCGTTCTTCACCGGCAGCTTCTCCGTCGCGCGCAGTCCCAGGAACCGCGTGACGTCGGCGTTGCCGCACAGCGCCCACGCCGTAGCACCCTGGCACTGCGTGTGCAGGAAGCGGCCGAGCGCTGACCAGCTCTGTTCGAGCGCCACGGGGTCGCTCTGCAGGCGGTCGCCGTACGGCGGGTTGGTCACGACCATCTCGGGCCGCGTCGGCGGCACGAACTCGGCGACGTCGCTTTGGTGCACTTCGATGCGGTCGGCGAGGCCGGCGGCGGTCAGCGCTTGCCGCGCGATGGCGATGGCGCCAGGGTGCCGGTCGTTGCCGCAGATCGGCGGCAGCTTGCTGGCGCCGCGCTGGGCCCGCGCCTCGGCGTCGTCGAACAGCTTGCGCCACGCGTCGACGTCGACGTCCTTCCAGCGTTCGAACGCGAAGCTGCGGCCGAGGCCTGGCGCGCGGTCGGTCGCCAGCCACGCCGCCTCGACCAGGAAGGTCGCCGAGCCGCACATCGGGTCGCACAGCGGCGTCTGCCGGTTCCAGCCGGTCAGCAGCAGCAGGCCCGCCGCGGTCGCCTCGTTGAGCGGGCTCTTGTGCTGGATCTCGCGGTAGCCGCGTTTGTGCAGCGGCGCGCCGCCGAGCTCGCGGTAGAGGATCGCCTCGTTGCCCTGCAGCACGAGCTTGACCGGCAGGTCGGGGCGGTCCTTCTCGACGTTGGGCCGCTTGCCGAAGCGGTCGCGCATCTGGTCGCAGATGGCGTCCTTGACGACGAGCCCCGGGAAGCGCGTGTCGTTGGCGAAGCTGTCGCGCACCGAGCCGTCGACGGCGAGCGTCTGCAGGTAGGTGATGCTCTGCGTCCAGTCGACCTCCTTGGCGAGCTTGTACAGCTCGTCGCGGTCGTGCGCCGGGCCGCGGATCAGCTCCTCCTGCACGCGCACCGCCGAGCGCAGCCACAGGCACGCCGCGTAGCCCATTGTGAGGTCGCCGGTGAAGGCGCAGCCGCCGCGGCGTTGTTCGACGTCGCCAGCGCCCAGCGCGCGCAGTTCGTCGGCGAGCGCGCCTTCCAGCCCCAGCGTGCAGGCGGCGTAGTAGTAGCGCAGGGTCACGATGCGCCGCTCCGCTGGCCAGGACCGGCCGCGGCCGCGAAGTCGGCGGCGAAGACGGTGAGCGCGCTGACCACAGGCGCGGCCGCCATCTCGATCAGCGAGCAGAAGCCCTTCTTACGCGAGAACTCGGCGAGCTTGCGGATCTTGTCGTCGTAGCCCGGGCCCTTGTGCTGCTGCACGGCCTTCAGGATGTGCACGAACTGGTTCGTCTCCATGCGGCACGGCGGGCACTGGCCGCACTGCTCGCGCATGAAGAACTCGGCGATCTCGACCGCGAGCGCGACGACGTCCGTGCGGTCGTCGACGATGCGCACGCCACCGCACCCCGGCGAGCTGCCGAGCGGCCGCAGCGTCTCGTAGGCGATCGGCACGTCGAGCGCGTCGTGGCCGAGGAAGCCACTCGACATCGCCGGCAGCACGCCGCGCACGGTCCGGCCCTCCCGCAGGCCGCCGCCGATCTGGTCGATCAGCTGGCGGTACGTGACCCCGAACGGCGCCTCGTGCACGCCGGGGCGCTGCACGCTCTCGGGCAGCGTGAACAGCAGCGTGCCCTTGCTCTCGGCGGTGCCGATCGCCGCGAACGCCGCGCCGCCGTGGCGCGCGATCCAGGCAACGTGCGCCAGCGTCTCGACGTTGTTGACCGTCGTCGGCTTGCCGAACAGCCCGGCCTCGCCGGGGAACGGCGGCTTCTTGCGCGGCTTCGCCGGCTTGCCCTCGATGGCGTTGAGCGCCGCGGTCTCTTCGCCGGCGACGTAGGTGGTGGGGCCGAGGTGCACCGCGACCTCGAACGGCAACAGGCCGGCGGCCTGCGCCTCGGCGATCGCCCGCTCGATCGCACCGCGCGGGCCGTGCATGTCCTCGATCAGGTAGATCCAGCCCTTGCTCGCGCCGGTGGCGAGGCCGGCGAGCAGCAGGCCTTCGAGCACGGCGTGCGGATGGCGCGCGACCAGGACCTTGTCCTTGTCGCTGCCGGGCTCGTGCTCGCCGCCGTTGCCGACGACGTACTTCGCGTCGGCCGCAGCGTTGGCGGCCAGCTCCCACTTGCGCGCCGTCGGGAACGACGCGCCGCCGCGGCCGCGCAACTGCGCCGTCGCGACCTCGCCGCGCAGCCAGCCAACACCGCGGGCCCGCGCGGCGGCGAGGCCGTCGTAGCCGCCGCGGGCGCGGTACTCGGCGAGCGATTCGGGGCCCGTCGACGCGCGCGCGGGCAGCAGCAGGTTCGGACGCACGGCGCGGATGGTAGGGGCGCGGCGGTAGCGTTCCATCGCGAGCGCGCGGCCGGCGGCGGTGACCGGCGCCATGTCGCCGTAGCCGATCGTCGTCAGCGTGACGATGCCCCACCACACACCGCCGCGACACGAACGGGACGCCGCGGTCTGCCTACGGCGACCGCGCAGTGGCATGATCCCGCGCGCGGCGCAGCGTGCGCCGCGTCCAACCCCCGGAGACCCGATGCGAACGATCACGACGTGGGCGCTGCCGCTGATGCTGGCGAGCGCCCTCGCGGCGCAGCAGCGGCCACCGCAGCCGACGCCGAAGAGTCCGGCGGCGGCGGAGCGGTACGCCGCGCTGCAGGACGAGCAGAAGAAGCTCATCGACGAGTATATGACCAAGGCCAAGGCCGTCATGGCCGAGGCCGAAGCGGCCAAGAAGGCCGGCAAGCCGATCCCGGCGATGCCGATGCGCCCCGACACGAGCGCGCTCGGCAAGCAGGCGCTCGCCGCCGCCAAGGAGGCGAGCGACGGCGACGACGCCGTGCCGTTCCTGCTGATGGCCATCGGCGCCGACCGCGCTGGCGCGGCCGAGTCGTTCGCGCTGCTCGGCGAGAAGTACGCCGATCACGAGGCCACGGCGCAGGTCGGCCGGCTGATCGGCTTCCTGCCGCGCATCGTCGGCGAGGACAAGGCACCCGCGATCGCCGCGAAGTTCGTCAAGAGCCGGCATCCCGACGTCCGCGGCTGGGCGGTGTTCGCGCAGCACGAGAAGACGATCGAGACCGCCGACCGCGAGTCGGACCTCTACCAGGGCGCGAAGAGCGAACTGATCAAGGCCGCCGAGCTGGCCAGCAACGCCGAGCTCAAGGACAGCATCCGCGAGGCCATCGACACGCGCGAGAAGTTCGGCGCCGGCAACGTCGCGCCGGACATCGAGGGCGCGGACCTCGACGGCGTCGCCTTCAAGCTCTCCGACTACCGCGGCAAGGTGGTCTTCCTCGACTTCTGGGGCGACTGGTGAGGCCCCTGCCGGGCCATGTACCCGCACGAGCGGTCGCTCGTGGATGAGATGAAGGACAAGCCGTTCGCCCTGATCGGCGTCAACAGCGACAAGGACGTCGCGCGCGCCAAGAAGGCGGTCGCCGACAACGAGCTCAACTGGCGCAGCTTCCACGCCGGACCCGACGGCACGCGCGGCCCGATCCCCAAGGCTTGGGCGATCCAGGGCTGGCCGACGATCGTGGTCCTCGACGGCGAGGGCCGCATCCACTACCGCGGCCACGACGGCGACGCGGCGACCGCGGTCGCCAAGGGCCTCGTCGGCAAGCTGGCTGCCGGCGGCGCGGGCGGCGGCAAGTGAGCGATCGGCGGGCGGCAGGCGCTGGTCGCCGCCGCCCGTCCGGACGGGCGCCGCGGCTGCGGGCTCGCCGGTGACACGCCGGGGCGGCGTCCTTACGATGCCGCCCTCGCTGCGCCGCCGTGCCGCGCCGCGCCCCGCGACCGACAGGCCGCGGGCGCGACCCGGCCACGACGGATCTTCGGCCGGCCCGGCGCTCCGCCGTTCGCCGGCTACTGTTTCCGAGCCAATCATGCACCCGATTCTGATCGCCAAGTTCACGTTCGCGTTCGTCGCGCTGGGCGCCACGTTCCCCGCCTCGATGGCCCGCCCCGACGAGGGCATGTGGCTGTTCGACGGCCTGCCGCTGCAGGTCCTGAAGGAGAAGCACAACTTCGAGCCGACCAAGGACTGGCTCGATCACGTGCGCCTGGGCAGCGTGCGCTTCGACACCGGCGGCTCGGGCTCGTTCGTGTCGCCTGACGGCCTGGTGATGACCAACCACCACGTCGCGCTGACGACGATCCAGGCGGTCTCGACGCCGGAGAAGGACTGGGTCGAGCCGGGCTTCAGCGCCCGCCTCTACGGCCAGGAAGTGCCGGGCAAGGACCTGACGCTGCGCCAGCTGGTCGAGATCAAGGACGTCACCAAGGAGGTCCTCGCGCTCAAGGCCGCCGACACGACGCCGGAGGGCAACGAGTGGCGCGAGAAGGTCGAGGGCATGACCAAGGCCGCCGCCGAGGGCAAGAAGAACCACGTCGCCGACCTGGTCACGCTGTACGACGGCAACCAGTTCCGCATCTACGTCTACCACGTCTTCGACGACGTGCGCCTCGTGTTCGCGCCGGAGAAGCAGGTCGCGTTCTACGGCGGCGACTACGACAACTTCACCTATCCGCGCTACTGCCTCGACTGCGCCTTCTTCCGCGTCTACGAGGACGGCAAGCCGATCGACAGCTCGAAGTTCTACTTCCCGTTCGACGCCGACGGCGCCGCGGCGGACGAGCTGGTGTTCGTCTCCGGCCACCCGGGCAGCACCGAGCGCTCGCTGACGCACGCCGAGATGGAGTTCCAGCGCGACCTGCCGGTGCCGCAGATCGTCAAGCTGCTGAAGAACCGCGTCGCCAGCATGAAGAAGGCGATGGACAAGGACCCGAAGAAGGCCTTCGAGCTGCGCGACCAGTACTTCGGCGCCAGCAACTCGCTGAAGGCCTTCGAAGGCCACCTCGTCGGCCTGCAGACGGCCGAGATGATGGCCAAGATGAAGGCGCGCGACGAGGAGCTGATCGCCAAGTCGGGCAAGCCCGAGGTGAAGGCCGCGTTCGACTTCATCGCCGCCGAGATGGACAAGCTGCGCGAGAAGCACGGCAAGAAGCCGAACCTGCAGCGCATGATGCCGGCGATCGAGGCGGTCAGCACCAAGGTCTGCGCCGAGGCCAAGGCGACGATCAACCAGGCGCGCTTCGACGTCTACGGCACGGCCAACTACCCGGACGCGACGTTCACGCTGCGCCTCACCTTCGGCACGGTGAAGGGCTACGAGGCCGGCACGACGATGGTGCCGCCGAAGACGACGCTCAACGGCCTGTTCGAGCGCAACCAGGGCTTCGACAACAAGGCGCCGTACGACCTACCGAAGAACTGGACCGACAAGAAGGCCAAGCTCAACCTCGACACGCCGTACAACTTCGTCTGCACGGTCGACATCATCGGCGGCAACTCGGGCAGCCCGATCCTCGACCGCGACGCCAAGGTCGTCGGCCTCGTGTTCGACGGCAACATCGAGTCGCTGCCGGGCAACTACTGGTTCGACGAGCGCGTCAACCGCTGCGTCGGCGTGCACACGGCCGGCATGCTTGAGTCGCTGCGCGTGATCTACGAGGAAGCGGCGCTCGTCAAGGAACTGTCCGGCGGCAAGTGACGCCGGCGCAGGTCGCCGCGCGCCGGCGGAGCCCGAACGGTTCCCGCGCGCGGACGGCCTGATCAGGCAGCCGACCCGGACCGCGCCGGGTGCGTGCCCCGGGGCGGTTGCCCTGGTCGCTCCTCCCCAGCCGGGCGGCCCGCATGGCACAATGCGCACACTATGCCCATCCCGCGCTCCCTGCTCCCCGCGGCGGTCCTCGTCGCCTTGGCGGCGACCGCCAGCGCCCAACGCGGGGCTGCGCGCTACCTCGTGCGCAACCCGACGCCGGGCCAGCGCCTGCTGCTGCAGCAGCACTTCGACGTCGCCGGGGCGTGCTGCGGCGCGCCGTCGGCGACCGGGCCGGTCGACGTCGTCGCCGACGCGGCGGCGGTGCCGCTGCTGCTGGCGATCGCGCCGCAGGCGGCGCTGGTGAGCGACGGCCGGCCGTGGCACCTCGTCGAACAGGCGGCGATGGCGGCCGGCGTCGATCCGGACGCCAGCTACTACACCGTTGCCGAGATCGAAGCCGAGATCGACGCGCTGGTCCTCGCTTTTCCGGCGCACGCGGCAAAGGTCAACCTCAGCGCGCTGCCCGGCGGCGCGCTGACGCACGAGGGCCGGCCGATCTTCGCGCTCAAGGTCAGCGACAACGTCGCCATCGACGAGGACGAGCCAGCGTTCGTGATGGCCGCGCAGCACCACGCGCGCGAACTGAACTCGCCCCACATGGTCGTGCGCGCGATGCAGCGCGTGCTCGTCGAGCGCGCAACGGATCCGCAGATCCAGGCGCTGGTGGACGGCAAGGAGCTGTGGTTCGTGCCGATGGTCAATCCCGACGGCGTGAACCAGGTCTGGAACGTCAACAGCCTGTGGCGCAAGAACCGGCGCAACAACGGCGGCAGTTACGGCGTCGACCTCAACCGCAACTATCCATTCCTGTGGGGGCTGTGCGGCGCGTCGACGACCGCCAGTTCCGACACGTATCGCGGGCCGTCCGCCGGCAGCGAGCCGGAGACCCTGACGATGCGCAACTTCGTCGCGCGCCTGCGGCCCGAGGTCTACCTCGATGTCCACAGCTACGGCCAGGACGTGCTACGGCTGTGGGCGCCGTGCGCGAACGTGCATCCGACGATGCAGGCGTTCCAGCAGGCGTACTGCGACCGGCTGCGCGCGCCGATGACCTACGACACGCGCGATCCGTCGGCGTCGGGCGAGGCGCCGGAGGACCACTTCGCTTCGGGCGGCACGCTGTCGTACCTGATCGAGGTCGGCACGGACTTTCAGCCGGTGTTCACGGCGACCGTGACCGAGGAAACGCGGGTCTGGCCGGGCGTGCGCGCTGCGCTGCTGCAGTGGCAGCCGGCGTATCGCGGCCATGTGCGCAGCGCGCTCGGCAGCGCGCCGCTCGCCGCGACGATCACGTTCAGCCCCAGCGTCCTCAACCACGGCGAGGTGACGAAGAGCCGCGCGCGTGACGGTCGCTACGGCCTGTGGCTGCCGACGGGCTCGTGGACGCTGACGTTCAGCGCGCCGGGGCACGCGAGCAAGTCGGTGCCGGTCACGGTGGGGGCGCTCGACCAGGGCGCGCCGCTCGACGTCCTCCTGGAGCCGACCGGGCCGACGCCCACGCTCACCAAGGTTGGCTCGGGCAGCATCGGCACGCAGGTGACGTACACCTACGTCTCGCCCGGCGACGCCGGCAAACAGGTTTTGTTCGGCTGGTCGCTCGGCACGTCACCGGGCATCCCGCTCGGCGGCCAGCGCGTGCTGCCGCTCAACCACGATTTTCTCTTCGACCTCGCGCTCGCCGGCAATCCGATCCTGGCGCCGACTTGGACGACGCTCGGCAGCAACGACATCGCGCAGTGCGTGCTGACGATCCCCAACGAGCCGTGGCTCGTTGGCCTGACGACGCACGTCGCCGGCATCACCATCGATCCGGCGTGGCACTACACGATCAAGGCGTGGAGCCAGCCGGTGGCCGTCACCATCGTGCCGTGACCGGTGCTGCCCGCGGCGCGCGGGCCGACGGTTCGTTCGATCAGTACGGGCTGTCGAGCATGTCCCAGATGATCTGTTCGACGTCGGACTGGCACTTGCCCGTCATCCGAACGACCGGCTCGCCCTTGCCCTCGATGTGCGCGGCGATCTCCGGCAGGTCGGCGACCGTCACCTTGCTGTAGAAGATCTTGTCCGGATACAGCGTGACGTTGATGCCCTGGTCGCACGCGCCAAAGCACGGATAGCGCCGGATCTTGATGCGCTCCTCGGCCGGGTCGAACTTCTTGATCAGGTCGCGCAGTTGGTCGAAGACCTCGCCGCTGCCCTTCTCGGTGCAGTCGCCGCCTTCGCAGACGTAACAGAGTCGATTGCTCATGGATGTGTGAGGCGCTGGGGTGGCGCGGCCCGCGTCGGGGCCGCGCCGATCCATCGTCGGCCGCCGCCGATCAGTGGAACCTGACGTACTCGAACTCGATCGGCTTCTCGTTCACGCCGTGCTGCGGCGGAGCGATGTAGTTGGCGAACTTGCCCGGCGCGGTCACCTTGACCATGCACGAGTTGACGTAATCGCGGTCGGCCTGGGTCGGCAGCCACTCGGTGTGGCGCTTGGTCCATGTCGCCTCGTCGATCAACTCGCCGGTCGGCGTGAAGCGGAAGCCCGCGTAGACGCCCTGGTAGCGGTGGAACTTGCGATCCGGGAGGCTGATGCGCTCCTTGACGCCCAGCTTGTCGAGGTCGCGGTTCCAGCGCTCGACGATGCGCTTGCAGTCGGCGATGTAGGCGTCGAGCAGCACTGCGTTCATGGCGCGGCGCAGCGGGATCTCCTGCTTGCTGATCTTGCCGTCCTCGGTCGGCACCTCGAGGACGTAGTTGGCGTTGAGCGCCTTCGGGTCCTTGTAGATGCCGTCGCTCTCGCGGTAGCGGCCCTTGAGGCCGTTGGCGAACGACTCCGCGGCGTTGGTGCTGTCCTCGCCGCCGAACAGGTCGATCGAGCCGGTGAACCAGAAGTTCACGTAGCGCTGGATGACCTCGAGCGGGATCGCGCCGACATTGCGCAGGTTCTGGCCCTGCGCCATCAGCTCGCCGGTGCGCTTGACGATGCGGCCGACGCCGTTCTCGCCGGTCTGCAGGTGGTAGGCCTCCTCAGCGAGCATGAACTGCGTCGTGCGCGCGAGCGGGTCGAAGCTCGACTCGGCGAGCGAGCTGAGCTGGTACTTGCCGTCGCGGTCCATGAAGGCCGTGAAGCAGAAGAAGTCCAGCCAGTTGGTCACCGGGTAGTTGAACGCCTGCAGGATGCGCGGGTTGTCCTGGTCGCCGCTGTGGCGCTCCAGCATCGCGTCGGCCTCGTCACGGCCGTCGCCGCCGAAGTGCGTGTGCAGCAGGTAGACCATCGCCCACAGGTGACGGCCTTCTTCGACGTTGACCTGGAACAGCGAGCGCAGGTCGTAGAGCGACGGGCAGCAGTGGCCCAGCAGGCGCTGCTGCTCGACCGACGCCGGCTCAGTGTCGCCCTGCGTGACGATCAGGCGGCGCAGGCGGTTGCGGAACTCGCCGGGCACCTCCTTCCATGCCGCTTCGCCCAACATGTCGCCGAAGTGGATCTTGCGGTCGGCGGGGCCGTCCGCGAGGAAGATGCCCCAGCGGTAGTCCGGCATCTTCACGTAGTCGTAGTGCGCCCAGCCGCCCTGGCCGACGCCAACGGCGGTGCGCAGGTAGATGTCGTTCTGGTTGAAGTCGCTCGGGCCGACGTTCTTCCACCAGTCGAGGAACTTCGGCTGCCACTTCTCCAGCGCCATGGTCAGGCGCTTGTTCTCGCGCAATCCGACGTTGTTCGGGATCTTCGATTCGAGGTCGACGGTGCTCATGGTGTCAGGTTCTCCGCCAATCAAACTTGGCGCTCTCGGGGGCGCCGTAACGGGTCAGTGCTCCTTCGTCGCCGGTCGCGTTCGGACGCGTGAAGATCCAGTTTTGCCACGCGCTGAGCCGACCGAAGATCTTGCTGTCGCAGTTCTCGGCGCCGCCGAAACGCAGCGACGCCTCCATGCCGGTGAGGGCGTCAGGCGACAGTGACACGCGCTCTTCCAGCGCGATGCGCACGTCGTCCTCCCAGTCCACCGGGTCGAGCAGGTAGGTGCACAGGCCCTGTTCGTCGGCTTCCGCCGCCGCCAACGTCGGCTGCGCCGTCGCGAGCTTCGCGGCGTGCTCTGGCTGCGCGAGGAAGCGATTCTGCAGGCGCGTGAGTCCGTGGCTCATTGGCAGCAGGCCGGCGCTCAGCGGGCCGACGACGGCCTGGACCTTGTCGTCGTCGAGCATGTAGACGCGGTCGCACGCCAGCGTCAGTTCGAGGAATGCGCCCGCCATGCAGGCGTCGCCGTCGACCAGGGCGTACGTCGAGCGCGCCATCAGGTCGAAGCGGCGCAACACGCGCGCCATGTGCAACAGGACCTCGTTGACGAGCCAGTGCGAGCGGTGAGCGAACAGGTCCTTCTCGACCTGCAGGATCGCCGCGCGGTCGCCGCGCGTCTGCAGCACGATCAGGCCGACCTCCTCGTGGTCGAAACGCAGCTGCAGCAGCGCGTCGTCCAGCTCGCGCCAGCACTGCAGCGCCCAGCTCCGGCAGCCGGCCTGCTCGTAGGCCGCGCCGTCTTGCGGCTGCGGGCCCTGCGGCGCGTGGATCGTCAGCGTCGCCTTGCGCGCGTCGGCGTCGACGACGCACTGCACGTACTCGTACTTGTAGGCGTTGCCGTCCACCTTGGCGTGGATCGGTTCGAGCACGATGCCCTTCTGCGCCTTGGCGGGGGCCTGCGCCGCCAGCTCCTTGGCGCGCGCGTTCACCTTGTCGGCGAACTGCGACTTCTTCCACGCCGCGTCGACGAGCCCCCAGGCGACGGCCTTCTTGCCGCGCATGCCTTCGGCCATCGTGCAGAACACGTCCGCGCGGTCGCGGCGCACCTTGCGCTTGTCGACGAGTCGAGTCAGACCGCCGGTGCCGGGCAGCACCGCCAGCAGCGGCACCTCGGGCAGCGACACCGCCGAGTTGCTGTCGTCGACGAGGTGGATCTCGTCGCAGGCCAGCGCCAGCTCGTAGCCGCCGCCGGCGCACGCGGCGTTGACCGCGCACAGCGACTTCACGCCGCTGTTGTGGCTGTAGTCCTCGAGGCTGAGCCGCGTCTCGTTGGTGAACTTGCAGAAGTTCACTTTGAAGGGGTGCGTGCTCTCGGCCAGCATCCAGATGTTGGCGCCAGCGCAGAAGGCGCGCTCCTGACCGCTGCCGACGACGAGCGCCTTCACCTCGGGGTGCTCGAAGCGCAGCCGCTGGATCGAGTCGGCGAGCTCCATGTCGACGCCGAGGTCGTAGCTGTTGAGCTTGAGCTCATAGCCCGGCTTGAAGGGGAACGCCGGGTCGACGTTCATGCGCAGGTGCGCCACGTCGCCGTCGATCTGCAGTTGCCAGTGGCGGTAGCAGCTTGGGTGTCGGTTGAAGTCGGTCATCGTCTGGGGCGGGAGGGCTTCGCGAGGGCGCGGCAATGTCCGTCTGGCCGGGGTATTATTCAAGCACGATAGCGCATCGGATCCTCTTACATGATGTTGTAAAGTGCAGTATCTGCGCGGAATTCGGGCGAAAGTGCCGAAGTCGCCGGCCGCCCCGGGGCAGGCCCAGCGTCGCCTCGTGGCGGCCCGGGCGCCGGTCAGCGCGCCGCGGCGCGCTGCTGGCGCAGGCGGTCGAGGGCGACGGCGCCGACGATGATCGCGCCGGTCGCCACGTCTTGGACCCAATTGTCGAACTCGAGCTTGGTGCAGCCGTTGTCGACGACGGTCATCACCAGCGCGCCGAGCAGGGTGCCGAGGATCGAACCCGTGCCGCCGGCGAGCGAGGCGCCGCCGATCACCGCCGCGGCGATCGCCTTGAGTTCGTAGCCCTGCGCCGTCGTCGGATCGCCCATCGACAGGTAGGAAAGCTGCAGCACGCCGGCGACGCCGGCGCACAGACCGCCGATCGCGTACACGCGCCGCTCGATGCCGACGACCTCGATGCCCGACAGCCGCGCCGCCTCGCGGTTCTGGCCGAAGGCCTGCACGTGCCGACCGAACACCGTGCGCCGCAGCACGAACGCCGCGACGGCGGCGACGGCGATCATCACCCAGACGCCGATCGGCAGCAGCGCGGTGCGCGGCAGCATCAGCGCGGCGAGGTCGTCGTTGCGCGGGAAGTAGACCGGCTGATTGCCGCCGAGGCCCTTGGCGAGGCCGCGCAGCGCGCCCCACAGGCCGAGCGTGACGATGAACGGCGATAGCGGCAGCGACCAGCGCAGCCGCGCGCTCGCCAGCCAAGCGACGAGTGCGGCAGCGACGCCGGCCGCGACCGCGACCCAGCGGACGAGATCGCCGCCCGCGCCGGCTTCACCGGCCGACAGCGCGCCCATCGTTTGCGCCAGCCAGCCGGCGACCAGCGCCGCGCCGCCGGCGAGCAGCACGCGCAGGAGCGCGCCAGTCACCAGCGCGCCGATGACGAAGCCGACGAGGCTGCCGGCGAGCGTCGTCGCCGCTGCCGCCGCCGGCCACGACAGGCCGCTGCGCAGCGCCAGCGCGCCGACCATGCCGGCGACGGCGATGGTCGAGCCGACGGCGAGGTCGATGCCGCCGGCGACGATGATCCATGTCGCGCCGACCGCGGCGACGCCGACCACGGCCGTTTGCAGCAACATCAGCTCGTGGTTGGCCCAGGTGAGGAATGGCGCGCCGGCCGACGCGGCGAACAGCAGCCACGTCGCGCCAAGGCCGAGCAACGGCCCGCCGCTTCGCCAGGCGCTGCGTCGCCCGCCGCCGCCGCTCACTGCAGCAGCCTCTTCACCGCTGGTTCGTCCATGTTGGCCTTCGTCGCCAGCACGGCGCCGGTGTCGACCTTCGGCGCGACCGGCTTCTTCGCGATCAGGTCGGCGAGCGCCTGCACCGACAGTTCGCCCATCTTGCGCGGGTCCTGCACCACGAGCGCGTCGATGCCGCCGTCGCGCAGGCCGTCGACCAGCGGCGGCGAGCTGTCGAAGCCGACGAAGCGCACCTTGCCGCGCAGGCCCAGCTGGTCGAGCGCCTGCAGCATGCCGGCGGTCGCCGACTCGTTGCTGCAGAACACGCCGTGGGCCTGCTGCAGATGGTCGGCGAGGTTCAGCGCGGTGTTCTTCGCCTCGCCGATGGTGGCGCCGGCGTAGCGGTTGTCTACCAGCACCTCGAGGCCAGCCGCCTTGGCCGCGGCGAGGAAGCCGGCTTCGCGCGCCTCCGTCGACGCGGAACCGACCTGGTAGCGCAGCAGCACGACCTTGCCTTTGCCGCCGACCAGCTCGGCGAGGCGCTGGCCGGCGAGTTCGCCGCCGGCGCGGTTGTCGGTGGCGACGAAGCTGGCGAAGTCGACGCCCGGCGTGCCGTCGAGGTCGCTGTCGAAGATCACGACCGGGATGCCGCTGTTCTTCGCGGACCGGACGACCGGCGCCAGCGCTGCGTGGTCGAGCGGGGCCAGCGCGATGCCGGCGACGCCTTCGCTGACGAACTGCTGCACCAGCTGGATCTGCTGCGCGCGGTCGTTCTCCTGCAGCGGGCCCTTCCAGACGACGTTGAGGCCAGTGCGCGCGCCGGCGTCCTTCGCGCCGGCGGCGACCGCCTGCCAGAACACGTGCGTCGTGCCCTTGGGGATCACGGCGACACGCGGCGCGGCAGTGGCATCGCCGCTGACAGGCTTGTCGGTGGTGGCAGGTTGGTCGCTGCCGCACGCGGCGAGGAGCGACGAGACGGCGACGAGGGCGAGGGCGCGCAGCATGCGGGGGCCGGGAAAGGGCGCGATGCTAACGGCGGGCCCGCTTCGTTCACGGCTCGTCTCGGCCAGTCCGCCTTACGCGCAACGGCTCACGCCGGTGGCGCCCGACGATCAGCTGGGGGGTAGGTTGCTTTGCCTCGATCTGCGCCCGTCGCGTCGCCGGCAGGTCCCCGGCGCTTCGTCGGCTGCGCCGGCGCTGGCGTCATCGGCAAGGAGGGCGCCAACGCGCGCGCAGCCGCCGCCCAGATGGCCGGCGAGTTGCTCGCGGCCGGCAACCCCAGTTCGTGATGTTCGTTGGTTGGTCCGTCGGCGTCGCGCTGCGGGAGAAGCCGCCCACCGTCGCCGAGTTGTCGCCGTGCATCCGCGTGATGATCGGCGGTGCGCCGGCGGCCTGACAACGGCGGCGATCCACGGGCGTCGGCTTGCGGCGGCGTGCGCGCGCGGCAACGATCCTGCGCCGCCATGCGCCTCGACAGCCACCAGCACTTCTGGCGCTACACGCCCGACGAGTACGCCTGGATCGACGCGCGCATGACCCGCATCGCGCGCGACTTCCTGCCCGACGATCTGCGGCCCCAACTGGCGGCGGCCGGCGTCGACGGCTGCGTCGCGGTGCAGGCGCGCTGCACGCTCGCCGAGACGGACTTCCTGCTCGACTGCGCGCGCCGCGACCCGATGGTCAAGGCGGTGGTGGGCTGGGCCGACCTGTGCGCGCCCGACGCCGCCGACGTCGTCGCGCGCCTCGCGCAGCAGCCCAAGCTGCGCGGCCTGCGCCACATCGTCCAGGCCGAGCCCGACGACTTCCTGCGCCGGCGCGACTTCCAGCGCGGCGTCGCCGCCGTCGGCAAGGCCGGGCTCGTCTACGACATCTTGATCTATCCGCGGCAATTGCCGGCGGCGCTCGGCTTCGTGCGCGCGCTGCCCGACCAGCCGTTCGTGCTCGACCACCTCGCCAAGCCGGACATCGCGCGCGGTCAGCGCGACGGCTGGGACGCGCCGTTCCGCGAACTCGCGCGCTTTCCCAACGTCAGCTGCAAGGTCAGCGGCCTCGTCACCGAGGCCAAGTGGGGGACGTGGCGGCCGGACGACTTCCGCCACTACCTCGACCAAGCGCTTGCCGCGTTCGGCGAGGACCGCCTGCTGTACGGCTCCGACTGGCCGGTGTGCCTCGTCGCCGCCGACGACTACGCGGCGGTGCACGGCCTCGTCGCCGACTGGGCGCAACGGCTGTCACCGGCGGCGCGCGGCAAGCTCTTCGGCGGCAACGCCGCTCGCATCTACGGCATCGCATGAACGACTCGTACTTCGTCACCGGCGCGCTCGGCTGCATCGGCGCCTGGGTCGTCAAGCAACTCGTCGAGCGCGGCGACCGCCCGGTCGTGTTCGACCTCGGCGGCGACGCGCGGCGCATCCGCGACGTGCTCGGCGAGCAGGGCCTCGCCAAGGTGAGGTTCGTCGCCGGCGACATCACCGACCTCGACGCCACCAAGCGCGCCGTCGCCGCGTGCAAGCCGCGGGCGATCGTGCACCTCGCCGGCCTGCAGGTGCCGTTCTGCCGCCAGGACCCAGCACTCGGCGCGCGCGTCAACGTTCTCGGCACGATCCACGTGTTCGAGGCCGCGCTCGCCGCCGGCGTCACGCGCGTCGCCTACGCCAGTTCGGCGGCGGTGTTCGGTCCGAGCGAGGACGACGGCGTCGCCGTCACCGAGCACACCGCCACCGCGCCGGTGACGCACTACGGCGTCTACAAGCAGGCCAACGAAGGCACGGCGCGCATCTACTGGCTCGAGAAGCAGCTCAGCAGCGTCGGCCTGCGGCCGCTGACCGTCTACGGCGTCGGCCGCGACCAGGGCATGACCGCTGGGCCGACGACGGCGATGAAGGCGGCGGTGCTCGGCCGCCCGTACCAGATCGCGTTCTCCGGCCCGACCGACTTCGTGCACGTCGGCGACACCGCGGCGGCGTTCCTGCAGTGCGCCGATGGCGGACCGGCCGGCGCGCACGTGTTCAACCTGCACGGCGACACCGTCGACGTCGCCGATGTCGTGCGGGCCATCGAAGCCGAGTGTCCCGCCGCGCGCGGCAAGCTGTCGATCGCCGGCCCGCGCATCCCGATCCCGTCGCACCTCGACGATGGCGCCATCCGCGCGCACTACCCGCGGCTGCCGCACACGCCGCTGCGCGACGGCGTGCGCATGACGGTCGCGCGCTTCCGCGAGCTGCACGCGCAGGGCGGGCTCGACACCCGCGATCTGCCGTCGGCATGATGTGGCGATGCCGCGCCTGCCTTGTGCGTTCGCCGTCCTCGCCGCCGTCGTCGCCGGCTTCGTCGCCGCGCCATCGCGCGCGCAGCACGCGCCGGTGAGCGGCTTCCTCGCCAAGACGATCGCGCACGACGGCCACGAACACCGCTACGTCTGCCACGTGCCCGAAGGCGAACGTCCGGCCGCCGGCTGGCCGCTCGTGGTCTTCCTGCACGGCATGGGCGAGTGCGGCACGGACGGCTGGCGGCAGACCGAGGTCGGGCTGGGCGCGGCGATTCGCCGCGCGCCGCAGCGCTGGCCGGCGGTCGTGCTGTTTCCGCAGAAGCCGGCCAAGCAGAAGCAGTGGGCCGAGTACGAGGCGCTGGTGCTGGCGATCGTCGCGGCGACCGAGAAGGAACTGCCGATCGATGCCACGCGCCGCACGCTGACCGGTCTGTCGCAGGGCGGCGCAGGCACATGGGCGATCGGCGCGCGCACGCGCGCGCTGTGGCAGGCGTTCGCGCCGGTGTGCGGCTACGGCGAGCCGGACGGCATCGCGGCGGGCCTCGCCGGCGCGCCGGTGTGGGCCTTCCACGGCGAGGACGACCGCGTCGTCGCCGCCGCGCACAGCAAGAAGCTCGTCGCCGCGGTCGCCGCCGCCGGCGCCGCGCAGAAGGCGGCCATCGCGCCGTTGCTGACGCTGTACCCGGGCGTCGGCCACAACTCGTGGGACAAGGCCTACCGCGACGAAGCCCTCGCCGAGTGGCTGCTGGCGCGCGCCGACGCGCGCATGTCGGTCCCGTACCTCGCGGTGCCGAGCCGCCTCACGGCTGCTGCGGTCACCGTGCGCGAGGCGATGGCGTCCGACGGCGGACCGCCGTTCAGCGCGACGACGACGGCGACGTGGCGCTTCGACGGCAAGGCGGTGGCGTGGGAATGGCAGCGCGCGCACCGGGAACCCGCCGGCCGTGACGGCCCGTCGCCGGCGCCGCGCGCTGGCGCGATCGCCGGCAAGCCGGTCGCGGCGTTCGTCGCTGCGCGGCTCGCCGCGCTGCGCGACGCCGGCGTGTTCGCGCTGCCGGACCAGGTGGTCGCGCGCCAGCCCGACGGCGCCGTGATGGCGTGGCGCGAACACGACGTCGAGGTCGAGCTCGCGGGCGATGCCGGCGTCTGGCGCTTCACGCGCCGCGTCGGGCGCCTGCCGCCGTCCGATCCGCAGTTGCAGCGCGCCGATCAGGCGCTCGCCGACGCGGTCGCCGCCATCGGCGAACTGCCGGCGAAGTGACCGCGCGCCGCCGCGCTACTTCCAGCCGTACGCCCAGTGCATCGACGGCGCGACCGCGGCCGCGTCGTCGGGCTGCAGCGCGAACGCGACGCCCATCGGCGCTGGCCCGAAGTCGTCGTAGCGGCCGTTGAACTCGGTGGCGCCGTGCCGCATGCCGACGGCGAGTAGCTTCCACTCGACGAAGCGCTGCGCCTTGCGGTCGAACTTCGCCGCGCCGAGCAGTTGCGCGTCGAAGCCCAGCCGCTGGGCACCGTCGGTGCTGTAGCCGCGCGTCGGCCACTTGCCTTCGCGCTCGATGCGCACGGCGCCGTCGAGCAGGATCGACTGCAGGTCGCCGTCGACCGCGACGGTGCGCGCGGTCAGCCGGCGCTCGACGACGTGCTGCGGCCCGTGCGCCATCGTCTGGCCGCGCACGTTGTCGACGAGATGCACGCGCGCGAGCCGCAGCAGCGCGTCGTCGGGAAACGCCCGCTCGGCGCCGACCGTCGCCTCGGGCACCATTGCCAGCGCTTCGTCGCGGCGGAACCACGCGTGGTCCTGGTTCCACGCTTGTCCGCGCCAACCGGCGGTGACCATCTGCCGCGGCAGGTCGCGGCTGTAGACGCGCAGCGCCAGCCCGTCCGTCGGCCGCAACTGCTCGAAGCGCCGGATCGCCGAGGGATCGAGCGCCGCGTCGGCGGCGCGGCGCTGTGCTGGCGGCATCGCGTCCCAGGCCTTCTGCGCCTTCGCCAGCATCGCGAGCACGACGTCGGCGTCGCGCGTGTTGCACGACGCGAGGAAGCGGCCGCTCGGCGTCACCGCGTAGATGCCCTGGCGCGTGTTCGACGGTTTGGTCTTGCCGCCGTAGTGGCCGAGTTCGCAGAAGCCCTGGAAGAACCGGCAGTCCGGCTCCTGATCGCGCTGCAGCCGGCTCACCTCGTCAGCGACGGGCACGAAGGCGCGCGCGGCCTGCTGCACGTCCTCGTTGGACCAGACGGACCGTCTGGTCGCCACGCCGTTGTTTCAAGTGCAGGCGAGTGGGTGGCCGTTCATCGCCCACAGCAGGATCGGCTTGTCCTGCGCGTGCGCCTGCACGACCGCTTCGGCGAGCGTGCCGAGCCACGGGATCGCGCGCCACTGCATCTCGTCGTCCGTCGGCACGATGTGCTGCCAGTGGTCGGCGAACGTCGCGCCGTCGAGCACGGGGATCGGGTCGACCGGCGCGGCCGGCGGCGGGGGCGTCTGCGTCGGCTGCGTCGTGGGCGCCGGCGGGGGCGGCGTCTGGCCGACGAGGGACGCGCCGAGCGCCAGCGCGAACGAACAACGGGCGAGGATCGGGGCGACCGCCATCGCCGCATGCTAGGAGTCTGCTGCACGGCAGGCCACGCCGCCCGGCCCGCTTCTTCGCGTCCGGGAGCTCGCCGCCGATCCTCGGCGAAGCCACCGATTCGCCTGCGGTCGTCGGCTTCGCCCCAGCCGTGAATCCACGCGCCGGATCGGCGCGCGTCCCGTGCCGCAGACTCCTCGCGCAGGGCGCCATCGAGGCTCTCGCAGGCTTTCCCGCCGCCGCTACGATTGCCGCCGGTATGACGTCCGTCTCCTCGTCGCCCCGCCCGCTCGCCCAGTGCGCCGTCGTCGTCAGTCCCAAGGACAACGTCGCCGTCGTCAAGAACGGCCTGCAGGCCGGCGACGTGGTCGCGATGCCCGACGGTCGCAACCTCGCGATCCGCGGCGAAGTCACGCCGGGCCACCGCTTCGCCACGCGCGACATCCCGGCCGGCGCGTTCGTGCTGCAGTACGGCCAGCCGATCGGCACCAGCAAGGGCTGCGTCGCCGGCGACCCGATCTCGTTCGCCACCATGAGCAACGAGGTGCCGGTGGTGCGCGATCTGCCGGCCGAGCTCGGCAATCCGGCGCCGCAGTACGTGCCCGCCGAGCGCCGCGCGACCTTCCGCGGCTTCCTGCGCGGCGACGGCCGCGTCGGCACGCGCAACTTCGTGCTGATCGTGCCGACCAGCATGTGCAGCAGCCACGAAGCGGCGCAGATCGCGACGATCGCCGAGTACACGATGTACAGCCGCGAGCGCTTCCCCAACGTCGACGGCGTCGTCGCGCTGCCGCACAACAAGGGCTGCGGCTGCAGCGACGGCAGCAACCTCGACGTCATGCTGCGCACGCTCGCCAACTACGCCGACCACCCGAACGTCGCCGGCGTCTTGTTCATGGACCTCGGCTGCGAGAAGACCAACCTGACGCTGGTCGAGCGCTACCTCAAGCAGCGCGGCGGCCTCAGCACCGACAAGCCGGTGCACTGGATCGGCGTGCAGGAGTGCGGCGGCACGCAGGGCGCCATCCAGAAGGGCCTGCAGCTGGTCGCCGAGATGCTGCCGATCGCCGACCGCAGCGTGCGCAGCGAGCAGCCGGCGAGCCACCTGTCGCTCGGCGTCAAGTGCGGCGGCTCGGACGGCTTCTCCGGCCTGTCGGCCAACCCCGCGCTCGGCCACGCTGCCGACCTGCTCGTGCAGCACGGCGGCACGGTGATGATCACCGAGGTGCCGGAGTTCTGCGGCGCCGAGCACCTGTTCGCCGCGCGCGCCAAGGATCTCGCCACCGCCAAGGAAGTGTTCGCCTACGTCGATTGGTACAAGGAGTACGCCAGCAAGTTCGGCACCAAGCTCGACCACAATCCGAGCCCGGGCAACATCAAGGGCGGCTTGCTCAACATCACCATCAAGTCGCTCGGCGCGATGGCCAAGGCCGGCACCACGCGCGTCGAGAGCTGCACGCCGTACGCGGTGCCACCGAAGACGCGCGGCCTCGTGCTGATGCAGGGCCCCGGCTACGACCAGGAGTCGACGCCGGGCCTGGTGGGCGCTGGCGCCAACGTCGTCGTGTTCACCACCGGCCGCGGCACCACGATCGGCAACGCCATCGCGCCGGTGCTCAAGCTGACGTCGAACACGCCGATCTTCGAGCGCATGCAGAGCGACCTCGACCTCAACGCCGGCACGGTCATCGACGGCACCGAGTCGATCGAGCAGGTCGGCCGCCGCGTGTTCGAGCACATCCTGCGCACCGCCAGCGGCGAGGTCCTGGCCAAGGCCGAGGTGCAGAAGCACCGCGAGTTCCAGGTCTGGGCCGAGCAGTCGGTGTCGCTGTAGGCGCGGGGTGCACTACGGCTTCGGCTGCGGTCGCGGCAGCAGGCGCAGTTCGCGTGCGCCGACCAGCGGGGCCAGCAGCTCGCGGACGCGGGCCTCGGTCCACGGCGGCGTGAAGTCGCCCATGACGCCGAGCACGCTGCCATCGCCGGACACCGCCCGGCACATCCATTCGCCGGGCGCGCCGGCGTCGCGCAGCAACTGATCGCACCGCATGCCGGCTTCCTGGCAGGCGGCGAGCCCGCGCCCGCGCTTCGACGACCAGAAGCGGCGATCCGCGATCTCCTCGCGCAGGTCCGCCAGCGCCGTCTTGCCGGCGTCACGGGAGTACGGCGCGCCGCGCCGGCCCTTCAGGAACGCCTCGATCGCCTGCTTGCGCGCGAGCAGAGCCGGGAGATCCAGGTCCGCGGGCGGCACCTCGAAGTGCCGTTGGCAGGCGATGTGTTCGTGTAGCAGTTGCACCGAGTCGAACGCCTTCGACCGGTCGTGCCAGTCGCCGGCGTCGTGCGCGAAGGTCCAGACCTTGCCCTTGCCGTCGATGGCCAGCACGTCGCCGAGGTCGTCGCGGCCGACGACTTCGAACTCGCTGGGGAAGCCGTCGAGTCCGTCGCGGCGCGCGTCCATGGTGATGCGACCCATGACGAGCAGGATAGCGACGACGCGCCGCCGTGGACGCCGCCGCGCGCCGCCGGCAGGATGACGGCATGCGCGCCTGCGCCCTCGTAGCGCCGCGACGACTCGCCCTCGTCGACGTGCCCTCGCCGCCGCTCGGACCGCACGACGTGCGCGTGCGGCCCGCCGCCGTCGGCGTCTGCGGCACCGACCTGCACATCTTCGCCGGCGAGTCGAACTTCCACTTCGACGCCAGTGGTCGCGCGATCCCGTTCGAGGAGTCGCCGCAGATCCTCGGCCACGAGATCGCCGGCACGGTGGTGGAGGTCGGTGGTTCGGTGCGCGACCTCGCCGTCGGCGCGCGCGTCGTCGTCGACCAGGGCCGCAACTGCCACAGCGAACGGCGCGCGATCGCGTGCGAGTACTGCGCCACCGGCCACAGCCACCAGTGCGCGCACTACATCGAGCACGGCATCACCGGCCTGCCCGGCGGCTTCGCCGACGAACTGGTGGTGCCGGCGGTCAACGCGCTGCCGATCGCCGACGGCGTGCCGTTCGAGCGCGCGGCGATGACCGAGCCGCTGGCGTGCGTGCTGCACAGCGCCGACTTCGGCGCCCGCGCCGCCGCGCGCTGGCGCTTCGACGGCTCGGGCGAAGGCGGCGCGATCCGCACGGCGGTCGTGCTCGGCGGCGGCCCGGCGGGTCAGCTGTTCGTGCAGGTGTTGCGGCGCGTCCATCGCTTCGATGGCCCGATCGTGGTCAGCGAGCCGAGCGCGCCGAAGCGCGCGCTCTGCCAGCAGCTCGGCGCCGTCGCCGTGGCGCCCGAGCACGCGCTGGATGCGGTGATGGCGGCGAGCGGCGGCCGCGGCGCGGAGTACCTCGTCGAAGCGACCGGCGCCGGCGCGGTCTACGCCGCGATCCCGGCGCTGATCCGCAAGCAGGCGACCGTGCAGATGTACGGCATCGGCCACGGTGATGCGCCGATGGCGCTGCTCAACCCCGTGCAGTGGCGCGAAGCGACGCTGGTCACGTCGGTCGGCGCGTCGGGCGGCTTCGACGCCGACGGCCGGCCGAGCGTCTACCGCCGCGCGCAGCAGTTGCTCGCCGACGGCACGGTGCGCGTCGACGCGATGATCACGCATCGCTACCGCGGCCTCGCTGACGTGCCGCGCGCGTTCGGTGGCGACCACCGCGAGCCGGGCTACTGCAAGGCCGTGGCGGTGCTGGCGTGACCCGCTCCGTCGCCCTCTTCGCCACCTGCCTCGGCGACCAGCTCTGGCCCGAGGTCGTCGAAGCGACCGTCGCCGTGCTCGAGCGCGCCGGCTGCCGCGTCACGTTCGATCCGGCGCAGACGTGCTGCGCGCAGCCGGCGTTCAACTCCGGCTACCACGACGAGGCCAAGGCGGTCGCGCGAGCGTTCGTCGAGGTCTTCGAGCGCGCCGACGCGGTCGTCGCGCCATCGGGCTCGTGCACCGCGATGGTGCACCGTTACCCCGAGCTGTTCCGCGACGAGCCGGACTGGCGCGCGCGCGCCGAGGCGGTCGCGCACAAGGCGTTCGAACTGTCGGCGTTCCTCGTGCGCGAACTCGGCGTCGTCGACCTCGGCGCGCGGCTGTCGGCGCGCGTCGCGTGGCACGACGCCTGCCACGCGCTGCGCGAACTCGGCGTGCACGACGAGCCGCGCCGGCTGCTGCGCGCGGTCGCGGGCCTCGAACTCGTCGAACTGCGGACCGGCGAGTCGTGCTGCGGCTTCGGCGGCACGTTCGCGGTCAAGTTCCCCGAGCTGTCGACGGCGATGCTCGACCACAAGCTGTCCGGGCTCGACGACCGCGTCGACGTGCTCAGCGCCGTCGACAGCAGCTGCCTGATGCAGATGCGCGGCCGCCTGCAGCGGCAGGGTTCGCGTGTGCGGGCCATGCACCTCGCCGAGATCCTGGCGAGCCGGTGACCGTGTCGCCGCCACGCGTGCGCGGTCGGCCGCTTTCGGCCATCCTGTGCGCGTGAGCCCGCTCACCCCCGAGACCTTCGCCGACAACGCCCGCGCGGCGCTCGCCGACGCGACGCTGACCGGCGCGCTGCGGCGCGCGACCGACACGTTCGCCGAACGGCGCGCGGCGGCGATCGGCGCGGTGCCCGACTGGCAGGAACTGCGCACGCGCGCGGCGGCGATCAAAGCGCACACGCTGGCACGCCTCGATGCCTACCTCGAAGAGTTCACCGCCAACGCGACCAAGGCCGGCGCGACCGTGCACTGGGCCCGCGACGCCGCCGAGGCCTGCGCGATCGTGCGCGATCTGGCGCAGGCGCGCGGCAGCAAGCGGCTGGTCAAGAGCAAGAGCATGGCGACGGAGGAGATCCACCTGAACGCCGCGCTGGCGCAGGACGGCCGCGAGCCCGTCGAGACCGACCTCGGCGAGTGGATCATCCAGCTCGCCGGCGAGACGCCGTCGCACATCATCGTGCCGGCGATCCACAAGACGAAGGAACAGATCGGCGCGCTGTTCGTCGACAAGCTCGGCATCCCGCCGTCCAGCGATCCGCAGCTGCTCGCCGCCGAGGCCCGCACGCGCCTGCGCGCGCACTTCGCCGCCGCCGACCTCGGCATCAGCGGCGTCAACTTCGGCGTCGCCGAGACCGGCACCATCCTGGTGCTGGAGAACGAGGGCAACGCGCGCATGACCACGACGCTGCCGGCCGTGCACGTCGCGGTGATGGGCATCGAGAAGGTGATCCCGCGCTTTGGCGACCTGGAGACGTTCCTGCGCCTGCTGCCGCGCTCGGGCACCGGCCAGCATCTGACGACGTACCAGTCGATGCTGACCGGTCCCGATCCCATGGGGCAGGGACCGCGCGAGCTGCACATCGTGCTGCTCGACAACGGCCGCTCGCGCATCGTCGCCGACGAGCTGATGCGGCAGACGCTGGCGTGCATCCGCTGCGGCGCCTGCCTCAACGCCTGCCCGGTCTACCAGTCGATCGGCGGCCACGCCTACGGCTCGGTCTATCCGGGCCCGATCGGCGCGATCCTGACGCCGCAACTGCAGGGCCTGCACAGCGCCGGCACGCTGCCGTTCGCGTCGAGCCTGTGCGGCGCCTGCAAGGACGTCTGTCCGGTCAAGATCGACATCCCGTCGCTGCTGCTCGAACTGCGCCGCCGCGCCGTCGCCGGCGAGCAGGTCCCGGCGGCGCCCAGCCGTGGCGCAGCGCCGACCACGTCGAAGCCCGCGCGCCGCAAGCCGCTCGAAGCGCTCGGCTGGCGCGTCTGGTCGTGGGTGACGCGCAGCCCGGCGCGCTTCCGGCTCGCCACGGCGTTCGCGCGCCTGGGCCAGAAGCTGCCGTTCGCCATGCGCCTGTTCGGCCCGATGCGCGCGTGGCAGTCGAGCCGCGAGGCGCCCAAGCTCGCGGCGCGGCCGTTCCGCGATCGCTGGCGCGGAGACGCGCGATGAACGCGCGTGCCGCCATCCTCGGCGCGGTGCGCGACGGCCTGCGCGGCGCGTCCGTGCCGCCGCTGCCGCCGCCGGTCGAACCGCCAGCGCCGCTCGCCGTCGCCGAGCGCATCGCCCGCTTCACCGCCGTGCAGCAGAAGCTCGGCGGCGTCGTCGAAGCGGTCGCTGACCGCCGCGCGGCCTGCGCGCGCGTCGGCCTGCTGCTGGCGCAGAAGGGCGCGGCCGTCGTCGCCGCCAGCGACGCGCCGCTGCTCGCCGGTCTCGGCGACTACGTGCCGGCCGACGTCGCGCTGCTGCCGCCCGACGCGCCGCGCGAGCGGCTCCTGCAGGCCGACATCGGCGTCACCGGCGCGCAGTGGGGCATCGCCGAGACCGGCACGCTGGTCTTGGCATCCGCCGACGAGCGCCACCGGCTCGCGTCGCTGCTGCCGGCGCTGCACGTCGTCGTGCTGCCGGTGCGCGCGCTGCTCGGCACGCTCGGCGAGGCGTTCGCGGCGCTGCAGCGCGACGGCGCGCCGGCCGCCCGCACGATCACGTTCGTCAGCGGCCCCTCGCGCACTGCGGACATCGAGCTGACGCTGGTCGTCGGCGTGCACGGGCCGAAGGCGCTGCACGTGCTGCTGGTGCGCGATGACGGCTAGGTTGGGCGAGCGGGGCGCGGCGCGCTGCGCGGTGGGGCCGTGCCGCTCGACCACCCGTTCGCTCGACTCCGTGGTTGCCCGTGCCCAGCCGCCCGGGCACGCTGCGCGTCCCCGTCGTCCTCTCCAAACCGCGTGAAACTCGTCGCCTTCGCCCGTCCGGGAACTGCCGTCGTTCCCGGCGCCCTGCTCGATCAGGGCAACTCGATCCTCGACTTCTCGCACCGCCTGCTCGGGCTGCCGCGCCCGGCCACCGACCTCGATTGGTACGACGTCGACGGCGGCCTGCACCGCGGGGCGCGCGCGGCTGTCGCCAAGGCGGCGGACCCGGCCGAGCGCGCGCGGCTGCAGGCCGGCGGCGCGATCGTCGCGCGCAACCTGGTGACGTTGCACGCGCCGGTGCCGCGCCCCGGCAAGATCCTCTGCATCGGCCTCAACTACCGCGACCACGCCGCCGAGCAGGGCGTCGAACTGCCGAAGCGCCCGCTGCTGTTCAGCAAGTTCGTCACCTGCGTGCAGCGGCCCGGCGGCCCGATTCGCATCCCGCGCGGCAGCACGCAGACCGACTTCGAGGCCGAGCTCGGCGTCGTCATCGGCAAGCGCGCGTGCGGCGTCAAGGTCGAGGACGCGATGGCGCACGTGCTCGGCTACTGCTGCTTCCACGACGTCAGCGCGCGCGACTTCCAGTTCGCCGACGGCCAGTGGCAGCGCGGCAAGTCGTGCGACACCTTCGCGCCGTTCGGCGACTTCATCGCCACGGCCGACGAGATCGCCGATCCGCACGCGCTGCGCATCCAGCTGCGGCTGAACGGCGCGACGATGCAGGACAGCAGCACGGCGCAGCTGGTCTTCCGCATCCCCGAGCTGATCGCGTCGCTCAGCGAGAACGTCACGCTCGAGCCCGGCGACGTCATCGCCACCGGCACGCCGCCTGGCGTCGGCTTCGCGCGCAAGCCTCCGGTCTACCTCAAGGCCGGCGACGTCTGCGAGGTCGAGATCGAAGGCCTCGGCGTGTTGCGCAACCCGGTCGTCGCCGCCACCTGACGCATGGACCTCGGTCTGCACGACTCGGTCGCGCTCGTCACCGGCGGCTGCCGCGGCATCGGCCGCGCCATCGTCGAGCTGCTGCGCGCCGAGGGCGCGCGCGTGGTCGTCGCCGACCGCGAACTGGCGCTCGGCAAGCAGCTGGCGGCGGCGGATCCCGGCGTCGTGTTCGTCGGCGGCGAGCTGCGCGACGAGGCCGTGTGCGCCCGCGCCGTCGCCACGGCCGCCGAGCGCTTCGGCCGGCTCGACGCGCTCGTGCACAACGCCGGCCGCAACGACGGCGTCGGCCTCGACGCCGGGGTCGCCGCGTTCGAGGGCTCGCTGCGCGACAACCTCGTGCCAGCCTACGCGCTGATGCACCACGCCCGCGGGCTGCTGGCGCAGGCGCGCGGCTCGGTCACGCTGCTCGGCAGCAAGGTCGCCGTCACCGGCCAGGGCGGCACGTCCGGCTACGCGGCGGCGAAGGGCGGCTTGCTGGCGCTCGTGCGCGAGTGGGCGGTCGAGCTGGCGCCGCACGGCGCGCGCAGCAATGCGGTGCTGCCGGCCGAGACGTGGACGCCGCTGTACGAGGAGTGGCTGGCGCGGCAGGCGGACCCAGCCGGCGAACGCGCCCGCATCGAGCGCGCGATCCCGCTCGGCCGCCGCTTCACCACGCCGGCCGAGGTCGCCGCCGCGGTGGTGTTCCTCGCGTCGAAGCACAGCAGCCACACGACCGGCCAGATCCTCTTCGTCGACGGCGGTTACACGCACCTCGACCGGCGGTGCACGAGCTGATGCGCCCGCGCCCTGGCATTCCGACCGCGATGATCGTGCTGGCGGTGGTCCGTCGCGGCGATCGCTTCCTCGTCGTGCAGGAGGTCATCCCCGGCAACCCGTGGTACCTGCCGGCGGGCCGCGCCGAGCTCGGCGAGAGCCTCGTCGCGGCGGTGCAGCGCGAAGTGTGGGAGGAGGCCGGCCTGCAGGTGACCGTCGAGGGCATCCTGCGCATCGAGCACACGCCGTCGGCCGAGGGCGCGCGGCTGCGCGTGTTCGTCGTCGCGCGCGTCGACGACGACCGGCCGCCCAAGTCGACGCCCGACGGCCACACGCTGCAGGCCAAGTGGGCGACGCTCGACGAGATCCAAGCGCTGCACCTGCGCGGCGGCGAAGTGCTCGACGCCTGCCGGCACGTGCTGCAGGGCGGCGTCGTGCACCCGCTGTCGCTGTGGCTGCGCGCCGGCGCGCCGTGGGCGTGAGGGCGGCCGCGGTGGCGGCGGCGCTGCGGGTGGGGCGGTAGGCTGGCAGCCCAGCCTCACCCCGCCGCGCACACCGGCACCACGTACGGCCCTTCCGGCACCACCGCGACCGCGCGATCGCCGGTGCGCGCGACGCTCGCCGCCACCGCGGCCTCGACGCTCGCTGCCGCGCCGACGCCGGTCAGCGCCAGCGCGTCCTCGTCGAGTCCCGTGGTGACCAACTGCACCTGGCCGCGCTGCAGCGACTTCGCCTGCATCTGCGTCTGCCACTCGTCGGCGTCGGCGAAGCGTTTGTGCGCGAGCGACTGCACGAAGGCGTCGGGGCCGAGTTGGACGAGTCGCTGCTGCGCGTCGCGGAAGGCGGCCGAGCCGAGGCCTTCGCGGCACGACGACGCGATCACCAGCGTGCCGCCGGGCGCGAGGATGCCGAGCGGCGCCACCATGCCCTTGATGGTCTGGTAGTACGTCGTA
Source organism: Planctomycetota bacterium (assembly GCA_016872675.1). GTDB lineage: Bacteria > Planctomycetota > UBA1135 > UBA1135 > UBA2386 > UBA2386. The sequence goes on along the minus strand of VGZG01000004.1, from coordinate 29,094 downwards.
TCCAGCGGGTGGCCGGCGGCGGTGGTCACCACGGTGCCAAAGCGCCGCGGCAGCGTCACGCACGCGCTCTGTTCGCACGCCGCGACGGCGGCGAGATGGCTCGCGATCAGCTCGCCGGCGCTGACGAACGACAGCCGCCGATGCTCGTCGAGCACGGTGTTGACGCCGAACACCGGGCCGAGCATCGCCGCGATCGCGAGCTGTTCGCGGTGCAGCGGGTTGCCCTCCAGCACGAGGTTGTCGGCGCACGGGTGCGCCATGAAGCGGTGGCTGTGGAACGTGGTGATCGTGTCGCGGTGCGCGATGCCCGGCGCGATCACCTTGCGGCCGCCGGAGAAGCCGGCCATGAAGTGCGGCTCGACGAGGCCGGTCACGACCTTGACCGCTGCGCGCGTGAAGCGGCGGTCGAGCTTGACCGGCGTGCCGTGCGGCGTGAAGCCGAGGTCGTCGTGCGCGTCGGGGTCGTCGGCGTGGTGGTTCTCGACGCGCACGTGCCGCAGCACCCACGGGTCGCCGACCAGCTCCTCGAGCTCGGCGCCGAGGTTGGGCCGGTGCATGCCGGTGGCGACCAGGACGGTGATGCGCGCGAGCGGCACGCCGGCGCGTTGCAGTTCGTCGACGATCGGTCGCAGCAGCAGCCCATTGGGCACCGGCCGCGTGATGTCGCAGATCAGGATGCAGGCCGAGTCGCCGCCGGCGGCGAAGCGATGCAGCGGCCCGCTGCCGATCGGCGCCGCCAGCGCCTGCCGCACCGCCGCCGCCGGATCGGCGAACACCGGCATCGCCGGCTTGCGCACGATCGTGACGTCGAGGTCTGCTGGCAGTTCGACCGGCAGCGTCGCGCGGCCGTAGGGGAGTTCGACGCGCATCGCCGGATTGGAGCGGCGGCCGCGGGGAAGTGCACGGTCCGCGTCGCCGCCTTGTCCGGGCCTGCCTCGCCGGCCACACTGCGCGCCGCGCTCGGCGAGTCCGGGCCGCGGCGCCCATGGGATTCCGCTACCGCAAGTCGCTCAACTTCGGCCCGTTCCGCGTCAACGTCGGCACCGGCGGCGTCGGCCTCTCGGTCGGCGGCCGCGGCTTCCGCACCGGCGTGGGCAGCAGCGGCCGCCGCTACTCGACGTTCTCGCTGCCCGGCACCGGCATCAGCTACCACCAGGGCCACGGCAAGGGCGGCTGCCTGCTGCCGCTGCTGCTGCTCGCCGGCGGCGCTGGCGCGCTGTCCCTCGTCCTCGACCTGCTCGCCTGACCATGACCAAGCTGCACTGGAAACGCACGCTGCGCACCGCCAGCTCCGAACGCTTCCTCGCGCTGCGCGACGGCCAGGACGTCGCCGCCGTCGACCTGCACCACCTCGGCAACGGCACGGTCGCCGGCACGGTGGTGCTGTTGGAGTCGGCCGGTTGGCAGGAAGCCGACGTGCCAGCGCTGCTGCAATCGCTCGACGAGGACTTCCTGCCCGACGTCGACCTCGCGCACGGCAACCTGACCTACACGGTGGTCATCGGCAAGGTGCTCGGCAACTTCGAGGCGCAGAAGGACGGCGCCTAGCCGGCGAGTCGGCGCGGCGCCGGTTCGGCGCGCGGCTTTACGTCGCCCATGCCCATCGCCGTTGCCGTTCTCGTCGCGTTCGCGGCGCTCCCCGGATCCGCGCGCGCCCAAGTGCAGAAGGAGCAGCAGAAGCTGCCGCAGCAGGACGTCGTCGACGTGCCGACGATCGGCGCGGCCTGTGCGTGAGCAACGTGTGGCAGTCGAACATGGCGCTGCGGGCCGACAAGCCGATCAGGGTCAAGGTTGGGTGGCGAACGGCAGCACGGCGCGCTCGTGCCGCAGCTCGCCGCCGAGGTCAGCGACCCTGAGGGCGGCGTGAGCGGCATTCCGCTAGTCTCTGCGCCTCGCCGTGTCGACCTACCGCCTGACGTACTGCAGCAACGTGCACGCCGCGCCCGACCTCGCGGCGGTGGCGGCGGCGCTGCGCGCGCACACGGCGCCGGTCGCCGCGGCGGCGCGCGCGGCGGGTCGGCCGATGGGCTGGGGCGGCTGGCTGCCGGACGACCTCACCGCGCGCCTGCTCGCCGAGCCGGCAGCGCGCGCCGAACTCGCGGCAGCGCTCACCGCCGCCGGCACGCCGCTGTGGACGCTCAATGCCTTCCCGTTCGGCGACTTCCACGACGCCGTGGTGAAGACCGCGGTCTACCACCCGGACTGGGGGACCGAGGACCGGTTGCAGTACACGCGCCGCTGCGCCGAGGTCGCCGCCGCGCTGGCGCCGCCGGGCGCGTGCGTGCCGATCTCGACGCTGCCGCTCGGCTACCGCGCGCCGGGCGAGCCGCCGGCCGACCTGCGCCTGATGGCGCGCAACCTCGCGCGCTGCGCCTCGGCGTTCGCCGCGTTGGAGGAGCGCACCGGCGTGCGCTGCGTGCTCGCGCTCGAACCCGAGCCCGATTGCCTCGTCGAGACCGCGGCGGCGACGGCGGCGTTCCTGGAACGCTGGCTGTTCGACGAAGGCGCGTGGACGACGGTGCCGGCCGCGGCGCTGCGCCGGCACCTCGGCGTTTGCGTCGACCTCTGCCACCTCGCCGTCATCGGCGAGGACGCGCTGGCTGCGCTCGCCGACCTCGGCGCGCGCGGCATCGCCGTGCCGAAGATCCAGGTGAGCAGTTGCCTCGAGGTGCGCGCGCCCGTGGGCCTCGACCGGCTGCTGGCGTTCGCCGAGCCGCGCTACCTGCACCAGACCGTCGCGCGCACCGGCGTGCGCGCGCTCGACCTGCCGGACGTCGCCGCCGCGCGCGCGCAGTTCGCCGCTGCCGGCGTCGTGCGTTCGCACTACCACGTGCCGCTCGACTGGGACGAGGCCGGGGCGTTTGGCAGCACCCAGCGCGAGGTCGCGCGCGTGCTGCGCGGCCTGCCGACGCTGTCCGGTTCCTTGCCGCTGCTGGAGGTCGAGACCTACACCTGGGACGTGCTCGGCGACTTCGCCGGCGCAGCGCCGCTGCACCAACGCATCGCCCGCGAGCTGGCCTGGGTCGCCGGCGAACTTGCCGCCGCCGGACTGCGCCCCGAGCCGCTATCCTCTTCGCCCCGATGATCCATCTGCGCAACGTCGAGAAGCGCTACGCCCGCGGCAGCGAGTCCGTGCTGGCGTGCGCCGTCGATCGGCTCGACATCCAGAAGGGCGAGCAGGTCGCCCTGGTCGGCCGCTCCGGCGCCGGCAAGACCACCCTGCTGCACATCCTCGCCGGCATCCTGCGGCCCGACTGCGGCGAGGTCGAGGTCGCCGGCGCGCGCCTCGACCAGCTCGGCGAGTCGGCGCGCGACCGCCACCGCGGCCGCCACATCGGCATGGTCTACCAGACCTTCAACCTGCTGCAGCCGTTCACCGCGCTGGAGAACGTGCTGCTCGGCGCGCTGTTCGGCCGCGGCGCTGGTGGCGACGCCCGCGCCCGCGCCGAGTTGCTGCTGCAGAAGGTTGGTCTCGGCGAGCGCATGCACCACCGGCCGCGCGAACTGTCGGTCGGACAGGTGCAGCGCGTCGCCATCTGCCGCGCGCTGGTCAATGACCCCGACCTCGTGCTGATGGACGAGCCGCTCGGCAACCAGGACAAGGCGACTGGCGGGCAGGTGCTCGACCTGCTGCTGCAAATCGCCCGCGACGGCAACAAGACCGTCGTGATGGTCACGCACGACCCGCAGTCGGCGACGCGCATGCAGCGCACCGTCGACCTCAGCACGCTGCGCGGCGCGGCCGTGGCCCCGGCGGCGACGGGGGGTGGCCGATGAGGCTCGTCTCGATCAGCCTGCGCAACCTGCGCATCCGCCTCGTCGCCACCGTGCTGACGATGGCGTCGATCGTCGTCGCCACCGCGCTGTACGCCGGCATCCTGACGATGGCCGAGCAGACCAAGGCCCGCTACGAGGGCAGCATCGGCGGTTACCAGGCCGTCGTCGGCCCCAAGGACGCGAGCCAACTGGAGCTGGTGCTCAACACCATCTTCAACGTCGGCGACGCGCCGGCGCTGTTCCCGCTGCAGGCGTGCATCGACCTGCGCGAGGGCAAGGGCTTCAGCCGCCGCGGGCAGGTGCGCTACGCCATCCCGCAGGCGCGCGGCGACTCCGTCAGCCGCTTCAACTTCCCCGTCGTCGCCACGCTCGACGAGATGTTCTCGGTCTACGAGTGGCAGAAGGCGCCGCTGCGCTTCGACCAGGGCCAGGGCTTCCAGTTCGGCTGGCAGGACCTCAAGGCCTTCGCCGAGGCGCTCGCCGCGCACGAGAACGCGCTGCGCGCCGGCGAGACGAGCCCGCCGCCGCGGCCGCAACTGCTGCCCGCGTGGAAGCAGTGCGTGATCGGCGCGCGCGTCGCCCGCACGCTCGGCCTCGCGGTCGGCAGCGAGGTCGTGCCGGTGCACGGCAAGATGGGGGAGTTCGGCTACCACGAGCACCCCGAGGCGACGTGCAAGGTGGTCGGCGTGCTGGCGCCGACCAACTCGCCGCTCGACACGACGATCTTCCTGCCGCTCGGCGTGCACTACCTGATCGACGGCCACGAAGGCGGCGTCTTCGTCGTGGAGATCCCGCCCGGCAAGACCCCCGACGACGCCAAGAAATTGCCGGTGAGCCCGGGGCGGCTCGGCCTGACGGCCGTGATCGTCGACCCCAAGGACCACTTCGGCGCGCGCATCCTGCGCACCGACTTCGGCTCGCGTCCGGACGCGCAGGTGGCGTGGCCGCAGGACGTGGTGCCGAAGTTCCTGCGGCAGATCGGCAACGTCGCCGACGCGCTGGCGGTGATCGCGTGGCTCGTGCTGCTCGTCGCCGCGGTGTCGATCACGGTGGCGATCTACAACACCATGAACGAGCGCCGCCGCGAGATCGCGATCATGCGCTCGCTCGGCGCGCGCCGCGTGCAGATCCTCGGCATCATCGTCGGCGAGGCGGCGCTGCTGTCGTTCTTCGGCGCGCTGCTCGGCCTCGTTGTGTGCCACGCCGCCGCCCTAGCGCTGCGCGGCCTCGTCGAGGACCAGACCGGCGTCTACCTCGACTGGTCCGTCGTGCCGGTCTGGGAACTCTGGCTGCTGCTCGGCGTCACCGCGCTCGGCGGCTGCGCCGGCCTGCTGCCGGCGGTGAAGGGGTCGATGACCCAGGTCGCCGACAACCTCGCCAACAACTACTGATCGCCGCCGTCCACCCGGGCAGACGGCCGCGCGCCGGCTCGCGCCTGCTCGCCCACCCGGCCTTCCTGCTAACATTCCGGCCCACGCCATGAAGCTCCTTCTGCCATTCGTTGCCCTGTGTGGCCTGCTCGCCGCCCAGACCCCGACCCAGGAGCCCAAGCCGGTGCCCGTGCCGGCCCCCGCGCCGAAGGTCGAACCGGCGAAGCAGGATCCGGCGAAGCAGGAACCCGCCAAGCAAGAGCCGGCGAAGAAGGACCCGGCAAAGCAGGAGCCGAAGCCCGCGGACAAGCCGCCGACGGACAAACCGGTCACCGACAAACCGGTCACCGACAATCCGGCCGGCGAAGAGCCCAAGATCGAACGCCCGTCGTCCGACCAGCCGATCCCCAAGGGCACCGATCCGGCGGACATCGCCCTGATTCGCAGCGCCGAGCAGATGCTGCAGGCCGAGAAGCGCCTCGCCGACGAGATCAAGGCCGGCAAGATCACCGGCCTCGACAAGATCCTGCCGTTCGACGAGCTCGACAGCTGGCCCTACGAGGACGGCCTCAAGGGCATGCCCAAGCGCGTCAAGGAACTCGATGGCAAGAAGGTCCTGATGACCGGCTTCATGCTGCCGATCGACGAGGTGCAGAACATCAAGGAGTTCCTGCTCGTCAAGTCGCTGTGGTCGTGCTGCTACGGCCAGCCGCCGGACATCCACGGCATCGTTCGCGTGGTGATGCCCAAGGGCAAGACGACCGACTACTTCTTCGATCCGCTGAAGATCGTCGGCACCTTCAAGGTCGAGGCGACGGTGATGGACGGCTACTGCGTCGACATCTACCAACTACAGGTCGAGAGCCTGGAAGCGCTGCGCTTCAAGTGATGGTGGCCAAGCCCTGAACGGGCGGATCGGCGCCGCGCCGGCGGCACGGCGCCAACGCGGCGTTTGGCGGGCCAAGTTGGAGCGTGTCGATGGCGTTCCATCGCGGCGACCGCAGCGCCGCGCCTGCGTCGCGCTGCCCTTCTCCCTGGCCTTCGCCGCCGCGGCGCGGCGGTTGGCTGTCGTCGTGCGCCCGCGTCGTTGTCGAGCGGGAGTGGCTGGCGCGCCCGGTTCTTGGCTTCGTCGACGAAGCGCAGGTGGCCGTTAGGATGGCGAAGCGCCGCAAGCGCAAGCCGAACCGCGCTGAAGCGCGGCGTCTCATGCGACACATCCCCTTCGTCCGGATGGCCGCGCGTCAGGCGCGGCGACGAAAAAGTAGCCGGGGGTCAAACTTCGGGAAAAGGGGAAGAAGGAGAGTCAAGTTTTTACGTCCGTCGCGGACAACCCCCGGCCATGTGTCGTCTCGCGCCTGAAAGCATCGCTCGTCGAGCGAGTTCGTGCGCGGTGATGTGGTGTTTCGTGCTCCCTCTGGCGAACAGGCGATGAAGTGCGTCGACGCGAGCGATTCGGTGGTTCGTCGGACGCGACAGGCTGAAGGCAAGGTACCTCGTCGACTTCCGAAGTCAAACTACATCTTGTGGTCGCAGCGGTGCGACACACAGTCTCTATGTGCGCGTAAGGCGCAGGGCGCTGCCCTGCAGCATCGCGCGCCAACCGGCAGGAACCACCGTTGTCGCCGTCGGTTCCTCCACCACGGCAGGTCCGACGACGCCGGCGCTGCGGACGTCGGCGCGCATGACAACTCGAACCTTCTTGCCACCGAGAGGCGCCCGTCGCATGGCAATCCTTCCCTGCTGGCCGGGGTCGCCCGTGTGCTCGACGTAGGTCGGTAGGCTGCGCCGCGGCGCTTCGGCGCGGGCGGTCAGCCGCACCACCTCGATCGCCGCCGGCAGCGCGAAGCCGTAGCGACGCTGATGCTCGCGAGCGAACGCCGCCACAAGGCGCCGGTCGGCGCGCAGGCGCAGGCAGGCGCCCTGGCCGGCGTAGCGCACGTGGGCGACTACGTTGGTGCGGCCGCGGACGCCCAGCGCGCGGCGCGCTGCGTCGGCGAGTTCGCGGGCCAGGCGCAGCACGCGCGGCAGCGTGTTGGCGTCGAGCACGGCGTGGCAGGCGACGCTGCGCTCGCTGCCCTCGCCGGCGAGCGCCAGGCCCAGCGCCGAGAACGCGCCGGGCAATGGCGGCACGTACGCCGCCGGCATGCCCAGGCGTGCGACGAGGCCGGTGGCGTGCAGGCCGCCGGCGCCGCCGTAGGCGACGAGCGGCACGTGCGCCGGATCGACGGCGCGCTCCGCGGTGATCGCGAGCACTGCGCGGGCCATCGTCGCATCGGCGATCTGCAGCACGCCGCGCGCGGCGGCGAGCGGCGACAGTCCGGCCTTGCGCCCGAGCCGTTCGAGCGCGCGCACGGCCGCGTCGACGTCGATCGGGAAGCCGCCGCCAAGCAGCGTGTCGGGGCCGAGGTGGCCGAGCGCCACGTGCGCGTCGGTCACCGTCGGCTGGTCGCCCGTGCCGTAGCACGCCGGGCCGGGGTCCGCCCCGGCGCTTTGCGGGCCGACGCGCAGCGCGCCGCCCTGGTCGACGTAGGCGATGCTGCCGCCGCCGCAGCCGACGGTGTGCACCGGCACGCTCGGCAGCGGCATCGGCAGGCCGGCGATGGCGCCGTCCTCGTGCACGGCCGCGCCGTCCTCGACGAGGCAGACGTCGGCGGAGGTGCCGCCCATGTCGAATGCCGCGCCGCGCGGCAGGCCGAGGTGCGCGAGCAGTTGCGCCGTCGCGAGCACGCCGCCGGCCGGGCCCGAGAACAGCGCCCGCGCCGGGAATCGCTGCGCTTCGTCGGGCGTCAGGATGCCGAGGCTCTGGCGCAGCAGGCGCAGCGCGCCGTTGCCGAGGCCGGCCGCGAGCCGCGCGGTGTAGCGGCCGACGACCGGCGCGATCGCGGCGTTGAGGATCGCGGCGGTGAAGCGCTCGTACTCGCCGGTCGCCGGGTGCAACTCGGCGCTCGTCGTCACCGGCACGTCGGGCAGCGCCGCGCGCAGCGCGCGCGCCAGCGCCTGTTCGTCGGCGTCATCGTCGGGAGCGTGCAGCAGGCCGATGGCGACGGCCTCAGGGCGCAGTTTGCGCACGGCGGCGACGACGCGCGCGATCTCGGCGCGCGCGAGCGATTGGTCGACGACGCCGCCCGGGCCGCGCCGACAGCGCGCGCCGACGCGCAGCTCGCGCGGGGCCGGCGGCACGGCGCGCTGCGGCGCCAGCGCGTACAGGTCGGCGCGTTCCTGCCGACCGATTTCGACCAGGTCCTCGCAGCCGGCGTTGGTGACGAACGCCGTCCGGGCGAGGTCGCCGGTCAGCACGGCGTTGAGGCCCACCGTCGTGCCGTGCACGACGTCGACTGGCTCGGTCGGCGTGCGCCGCACCGCGGCGACGCCGCGCAGCACCGCCTGTGACGGGTCGCGCGGCGTGCTCGGCAGCTTGTGCACGAGCACGCCGTCGCGCCGCCAGCGGACCACGTCCGTGAACGTCCCGCCGGTGTCGATGCCGATGCGCGCTGCCATGGAGTGCCGCACCGTAGCGGCTGCCGGCGCGGCGGTCATCGGTCGCGCCGCTGCCCTTCGCCGTCGACGCCGCCGTGCTTGGCGCATACCCTCATGCGCCGATGTCCCTCGCCCTGGTCTGCCTCGGCGCCTTCCTGCTCGGCGCCGTGCCGTTCGCGCTGCTCGTCGTCCGCGTCGGCAAGGGCGTCGACGTGCGCACGGTCGGCAGCGGCAACGTCGGCGCGACCAACGCCAGTCGCGCGTTCGCGACACGGCGCGGCCAGCTGACCGCGTTCCTCGGCATCTACCTGCTGGATGCCATGAAGGGCTTCGCGCCGGCGCATTGGGGGCCGCAACTGGCGCAGGCCGTCGGCGACGATGCGATCGTTGCCGGCGTTGCCGCCGGGTTCTGCGCCATCCTCGGTCATGTGTTCACGCCGTTCCTCGGCTTCCGCGGCGGCAAGGGCGTCGCCACCGCGACCGGCGCGCTGTTCGCGCTCGACTGGCGCGTCACCGCCATCGCCATCGGCGTGTTCTTCGTCGTGCGCCTGCTGACCGGCCACGTCTTCTTCGGCAGCATCGCGCTCGGCTTCGCGCTGCCGGTCGCCGCGTGCGCGCTCGCGCCCGACGCGGCGTTCGCGGCCCGCCTGCCGTTCACCGCGCTGTGCCTGCTGCTAGCGGCGTTCCTGCTGTGGACGCACCGCAGCAACCTGCGCAAGCACTTCGCCGGCAAGGCGACGGGGGCGGCGTGAAGTTCGCCGTCCTCGGCAACGGCGGCTTCGGCACGGCGATGGCCCTGACGCTCGCGCGCGCCGGCCACGCCGTCGCACTGTGGGGCCACGACGCCGCCTACACGGCCACGATCGCGTCGACGCGCCGCAACCCGCGCTACCTCGACGGCGTCGTCCTGCCCGACGCGATCGCGGTGACCGCCGACGAGCGCGCAGCGCTCGCCGGCGCCGACGTCGCATTGGTCGCGGTGCCGACGCAGCACGTGCGCGGCGTCATGCAGCGGCTGGCGCCCGCCGTGCCGCGCGCGGCCCGCCTTGTGTCGTTGGCCAAGGGACTCGAGCAGGCGACCGGCAAGCGGCCGACGCAGGCGCTGCTCGATGTCGTCGGCGGCCCCGAGCGCATCTTCGCGCTGTCGGGCCCGAGCCACGCCGAGGAGATCGCGCGCGAGTTGCCGACGACGGTCGTGATCGCCGGCCACGACGACGGCGAACTGCAGAAGCTGCAGACGGCGCTGCAAACCAAGGCGTTCCGCGTCTACCGCAACCACGACGTGCCCGGCCTCGAGCTGTGCGGCGCGCTCAAGAACGTCATGGCGCTCGCCGCCGGCATCGCCGACGGGCTCGGCTACGGCGACAACGCCAAGGCCGCGATCCTGACGCGCGGCCTCGTCGAGATGCAGCGCTTCGGCCTCGCCGCCGGCACCGACCAGCGCACGTTCTTCGGCCTCGCCGGCGTCGGCGACCTCGCGGTCACCGCGTTCTCGCGCCATGGCCGCAACCGCGCGTTTGGCGAACGCATCGGCCGCGGCGAGACGCTGCAGCAGGCGCTCGCCGCCTCGCCCAAGGTCGCCGAGGGCGTCTGGACGTCGCAGGTCATCGTCGAACAGGCGCGCCTGCTCGACGTCGACATGCCGATCGCCGGCGCGGTTGCGCGCGTGCTGTTCGACGGGCTGGCGCCGCGCGACGCCGTGCGCGCGCTGATGGACCGCGACCCCAAGGCCGAGGCGTGAGCGCTGCGGCCGGAGCGGCGAGGTAGGGCGCGCGATGGTCTTCGCGTCGTTCTTCTTCCTGTTCTGGTTCCTGCCGGTCTTCCTGGCCGTCTACGCCGCGGCGCCGCCGCGCTGGCGCAACCTCGCTTTGACGCTCGGCAGCCTCGTGTTCTACGGCTGGTGGCGGCCGCACTACGTGCTGCTGATGCTGCTGTGCGTCGCGCTCGACTACGGCGCGGCGCGGGCGATGGGCCCGAAGGACAGCGGCCGCAACCGCCGCTTCTGGGTCGTCTTCGCCGTGGTCACCAACCTCGCGCTGCTCGGTTGGTTCAAGTACGCCAACCTGCTGGTCGGCAGCTGGAACGCGGTCGCGCCGTGGCCGGTCGAATGGGAACAGGTGCTGCTGCCCATCGGCATCTCGTTCTTCACCTTCCAGGCGATGAGCTACGTGATCGACGTGCACCGCGGCGACGTGCCGCCGGAGCGGTCGTTCCTCGACCTGCTGTGCTATGTGTCGATGTTCCCGCAACTCGTCGCCGGGCCGATCGTGCGCTACGGCGACGTGCGCCGGGAACTGCACGAACGCAGCGTCGACCTGCGCATGGCGAGCGACGGCGTGTTCCTGCTGGCGCTCGGCTTCGCCAAGAAGGTGCTGATCGCCGACGCCGCCGGCGAACTGGTCGACGCCGTCTACGCGCTCGACGCCCCGGGCGCGGCGGCGGCGTGGGCCGGCGCGGTCGCGTACGCGGTGCAACTGTACTTCGACTTCTCGGGCTACAGCGACATGGCGATCGGGCTCGGGTTGCTGCTCGGCTTCCGCTTCCCGCCGAACTTCCTGTCACCGTACCGCGCGCACAGCATCACCGAGTTCTGGCGCCGCTGGCACGTCAGCCTGTCGTCCTGGCTGCGCGACTACCTGTACGTGCCGCTCGGCGGCAACCGCCGCGGCGAGGCGATCGCGCAGCGCAACGTGATGATCACCATGCTGCTCGGCGGCCTGTGGCACGGCGCGTCGTGGACGTTCCTGCTGTGGGGCGGGTGGCACGGCTTGTGCCTGGCGCTCGAACGGCGGCTGGGCAAGTCGACGCCCTACGGCTGGCTGCCGCGGCCGCTGCAGGTGGCGCTGACCTTCCTGATCTGGACGCTCAGCCTCGTGCTGTTCCGCTGCCAGACGATGGGCGAGTTCGGCCAGATGGTCGCCGGCATGCGCGGCGCCAATGGCGTCGGCGTCCTGCCGGACCTCGGCCAGCGCGCGCCGGACGCCGCCATCGCGCTGATCGCCGGACTCGGCATCGCTTTCTTCCTGCCGCGCAGCGACCAACTGGTCGCGCGCTGCCACCCGCTGGTCATGCTCGGCGCGCTGCTGGCGTTCGTCGTCGCGATCGCGCAACTGCTCGGCCAGGACATGGTCGCCTTCCTCTACTTCCAGTTCTGACGGCCATGACGACCCTCGAAGCCGCCGCCGCGCCGCAGACGCCCGCCCAGTGGGCCGTGCGCTGGTTCGCCGTCATCGCGATCGGCGGGCTGTTCGCGTCGGCGCCGCTCGCGCACCTCGTCTGGCACGGGCTGCTCGGGCGCGACGAGTCGCTGCTGCCGCTGCGCACGCAGACCAAGGCGCCGACACCGGCGATCGCCGCGGCGCTCGACGGCAGCTGGATGGCGCAGCTCGAGAAGCACCTGCGCGAGGACGCGCCGGCGACGTTCTGGCTGCGCGCCAATTGGAACGAACTGCGCTACCGGCTGGGCGTGCCGCGCGGCAACGACGTGCGCGTCGGCCGCGATGAGTGGTTGTTCCTCGACTACGCGACCAGGATCGACTTCGCCGCGTGGCAGCGCTCGGCGCCGGCGCGGCGGGCCTTCCTGGCCGGCGTCCGCGACCAGGTGAAGGCTGCCGGCGCCGAACTGGTGATCGCGCTCGTGCCCGACAAGGAGCGCGTGCACGCGGAGAAGTGGGCGCCGGACGGCGTGCTGCCGGCGGCGAAGGCGGGCTGCTACGCCGCTGGGCTGGCCGAGTTCGCCGAGCTGGGCATCCCGGCCGTCGACCTCGCCGCGGCCATGGCAGCGGCGCGGGCCGCGGATCCGACGGCGCCGCTCTACTACCGCGGCGACACGCACTGGCGGAAGGAGGGCGCGCTCGCCGCCGGCGCCGCGACGGCAGCGTTCCTCGAGGCCCGCTACGGCGAGGCGCTCGGACCGCGCACGCCGATGGCGTTGAGCGGTGTCACGGCGACGCGCCTCGTCGGCGACATCACTGCCAACCTCGGCCTCGCCGTCGTCGACGTCCCCGACCCTGCCTCCGCGCTCGGGCTGCGCCGGCCCGTGCCGCTGAGCCTGCTCGCCGACCGCCTCGCGGAGACGCGCGAGTACTACGGCGTCGAACTCAGCACGCCGACCGGTCGCATCGGCATGGACGGCAAGGACGACACGGCGTCGGTCTGGCTGATCGGCACCAGCTTCGCGCACGACAACGGCGCCAACGCCGTCGCCCTGCACCTCGGCCGGTCGATCCGCACGACGGTGGTGATCGGCGCGTCGGGCCTCGAAGCCATGCGCGAGGCGCGGCCGGCGATCCGGCCGGGCCAGCGCGCCAAGGTCGTGCTGTGGGAGATCGTCGAACGCAGCTACTTCTCGGCGGAGTGGTGGGCGCCCAAGCGCTGATGGCACGCGCGTTCGCCGGCCCGTTGAGCCGCCACTTCGGCGGCAACCCCGCCGACGCGCTGCGGCTGCGCGCCGGCGTCGAGGCCTGGCGCGCCGACCTGCGCGCGTCGGTCGCGGCCAAGGTCGGCGAGCAGTTGGCGTGGGACGAAGCCAGCGACGAAGCGTTCGCCGCTGACCTCGGCGACAGCGGCTTCCTCGCCGTCCGCCTGCTCGGCCTGCTCGCCGACCGCGCCGAGCTGGACTGGCCGGCGACCGTGCCGCCGCTGCTCGAACTCGACCGCGACTGGCGCGAGGCCGCCGCGGCCAAGTTCGCGCGCAGCCGCTACGGCCAGTTGCTGGCGTGCACGATCTGGCTGCCGGGCGACTATCCGGTGACCTTCCGCGTGCCGATGCCCGACGGTGAGACCGCCGAGTTCGGCTCGGTCGGCGTGCTGCACGACCAGCTGCGCTGGCTCAACCAGCGCACCTTCCAGGCCGACGCCGACGTGCTGGCCGGTTGGCGCGACAACGCAGCGCCGGCGGGCGGCGAGTTCGTCGCCGCCGCCCAGCGCGGGCTCGCGGCGATGACCGCCGCGGCGGCGTTCGCGCAGCAGGCGCGGCTGCCGCTGGTCGTCACGCTGCCGTGAGCGCTGCGGCGCGAGCGGCGGGCCGGCGCCCGCGCGCGGTCACTTGAGCGCCGCGTAGACGCGGTGCACGTCGTCGTTCTCATCGAGGCGCTCGAGGAACGCCGCCACGCGCGCGCGGTCGTCGGTCGCCAGGTCGAGCGGGTCCTTGCCGCGGTAGCCGAGTTCGGCGGTGGTCACGCTCCAGCCGAGCTTCTTCAGCGCCTCGGCGACCGGGTACATGTCGGTGCGCTCGGTGAAGAAGCGGCCGCCGGACTCCTCCTCCTTGGCGCTCTCCAGCTTCTCGACGTCCTGCGCGCCGGCCTCGATCGCCGCCGACTCCAGGTCCTGGCCGGCCTTCGGGTGCGTCGCCTCGACGATGCCGACGTGGTCGAACAGGAACATCACCTTGCTGCCGAACTGCGCGTCCTTGAACAGCATCCGGATGTCCGGCGCCGTGCGGTTGCGGTTCTCGGTCAGGCACTCGATGACGACTGGCACGTTGCACGGTCCCATGCCCTCGTAGGTGACCAGCTCGAAGTTGACCGCGTCGTCACCCTGGCCGGAGCCCTTCTTGATCGCGCGGTTGATGACGTCGTTGCTGACCGACTGCTTGCGCGCGGCCTCGACGGCCAGCGACAGGCGCGGGTTCATCGCCGGATCCGGCACGCCCATCTTCGCCGCGACCATGATCTCGCGGACGAGCTTGGACGTCAGCTGCGCCCGGCGGTTGGCGGTGACCTCTTTCTTGGCGTGCAGCCACTGGCGGCCCATGTGCGTTCTCGATGCTCCTTTGCGGGGCGGCCATGGTGCAGAAGCGTTCCGCGGCAGGCAAGGGGGCGCGCGCGTCTCGCCGCGTTCCGACCGCACATCGTCGGTGCCTTGGGCGGGCCGGCGCGCTACCGTGCGCCGGCTCGTTTCCTCTCCCCTCGTTCCGACAGGAGCCACCGCGTGACCTCTGCCTCTGCCGCGCCCGCCCAGGGCCACCCGCCCGGCCTGTACATGATGTTCTTCGCCGAGCTGTGGGAGCGCTTCTGCTACTACGGCATGCGCGCGCTGCTGGCGCTGTACGTCGTGCAGCAGTTCGGCAAGCCGCAGGACGAGGCCTCGCTCGCCTACGGCGCCTTCACCGCGCTGGTCTACGCGACCGGCATCTTCGGCGGCTACGTCGCCGACAAGGTGCTCGGCTACCGCCGCTCGATCATCCTCGGCGGCATCGTCATGGCGGCGGGCGAGTTCGCGCTGCTGATCCCGACCGAGACGGCGTTCCTGTTCGGCCTCGCCGGCGTCGTCGTCGGCAACGGCCTGTTCAAGCCGAACATCAGCTCGCTGGTCGGCAAGCTCTACGAGCAGGGCGATCCGCGCCGCGACGGCGGCTTCACGATCTTCTACATGGGCATCAACCTCGGCGCGCTGTTCGCGCCGGTGGTGTGCGCGTGGATGTCGCTGCAGATGGGCACGGTCGGCGCCGACGGCGTCGTCACGCCCGACTACCGCTGGGGCTTCGGCCTCGCCGGCGCCGGCATGCTGCTCGGCATCCTGGTGTTCTGGCTCGGCGGCGCGCTGCTGCAGGGCAAGGGCGGCACGCCGCCCGGCAAGGAGGGCGTCGGCCCGGTCGCGCTCGTCGTCGCCGCCTGCATGGCGCTGACGCCGCTCGTCTACCTGCTGCTCGACAACAAGGGCGTCGCTTCGAAGCTGCTGCAGGTCTTGTCGGCGCTGATGGTCGGCTACCTGCTGTTCACCGGCGCCAAGCTCGGCAAGGTCGTCATGCAGCGCATCCTGGCGCTGATCGTCCTGCTGTTCGTCAACGCGCTGTTCTGGGCCTGCTTCGAACAGGCCGGCAACTCGCTCAACTTCTTCGCGCAGGACCACGTCGGCAACTTCGGCTCGTTCCAGTTCGAGTGGTTCCAGTCGGTCAATCCGGTCTACATCATCACGCTGGCGCCGGTGTTCGCGTGGCTGTGGGTGTGGCTCGACCGCACCAACCGCAATCCGTCGATCCCGGCGAAGTTCGGCCTCGGCCTGATCCAGGTCGGCCTCGGCTTCGCGTTCCTGCTGTTCGCGATCGACAACTTCGAGTCGAAGTCGGCGGCGATGTTCGTCGGCCTGTTCGTCGTCTACCTGCTGCACACGACGGGCGAACTGTGCATCTCGCCGGTCGGCCTGTCGATGGTGACCAAGCTGGCGCCGGCGCACATGACCGGCGTGGTGATGGGCGCGTGGTTCCTGTCGATCTCGATGGGCAACCTCGTCGCCGGCCTGTTCAGCGCGCTCGCCGGCGCGACGGCCGAGCCCGGCGCGGGCGCGCCGCTCAGCGGCTACGTCGCCGCCTACACGCCGATCACCTGGATGGCGATCGGCGCCGGCGTGGTGCTGCTCGTGCTCAGCAAGCCGCTCAATCGCTTGATGCACGGCATCAAGTGAGCCGTGCCGCCTGACCCCGCACGCCGCCGTCGCTGACGGCCGCGTTCGTTTCACGCCGACCCCTCGCGCCGCTCCCTCGTTCCGTCCCCGCCCCGTACCCGTCGCCCCGCTCCTTCCATGACCTCCGCCGCCCAATCCCCCGGCTCAATGTTCACCGGCCACCCGCAGGGCCTGTACCGCCTGTTCTTCATCGAGATGTGGGAGCGCCTCGCCTTCTACACGATGGTCGGCGTGCTGCTGCTGTACGCGACCGACACCGAGAGCGGCGGCCTCGGCTGGTCGAAGGCCGACGGCAACGAGATCTACGGCATCTACCTCGCGTTCGTGTACTTCACGCCGTACCTCGGCGGCCTGCTCGCCGACCGCTTCCTCGGCTACCGCAAGTCGGTGCTGATCGGCGGCCTGTTGTTCGCGAGCGGTTTCTTCCTGCTCGCCACGGGCCAAGGCTGGTCGTTCCCGGTCGGCCTCGTGCTGTTGTGCATGGGCAACGGCTTCTTCAAGCCGAACATCAGCGCGATGGTCGGCAACCTGTACCCGAAGGGCGACCCCAAGCGCGACGCCGGCTTCAACATCTTCTACATGGGCATCAACGTCGGGGCGTTCTTCGCGAACTTCCTCGTCGCCTACATGCGCAACGCCTTCTGGTGGGAGATGGTCTTCCTCGCCGCCGGCGTCGGCATGCTGCTCTCGGTGGTGATCCTCGGCGCGTCGTGGAACGTGCTCGCGCGCGCCGACCGCACGCCGGGCACCAACCCCGGCGACACGTCGTTCCGCGAGATCCTGCTGAAGATCCTCGGCCCGGCGCTGCTGTTCGGCGTCGCCGGCTGGGCGCTCGCCGTCTACGTGCTGCCGGGCGGCCTGACCAAGCTGGTCAAGCCGACCGACTTCGGCTTCCTGATCGGCGCGATCCCGATCCTGCTGTTCTTCGCGCGCCTGTCGCAGCGCGCCGAGCCGGCGGAGCGGCCGGGCCTCAAGGCGCTGATGCCGATCTACCTCGCCGGCGGCACGTTCTTCATGGTGCTGCACCTCAACGGCAGCGCCATGACGACGTGGGCCAACGACACCACGGCGCGCCACCTCGGCCAGAAGGACCCGGTCGTCGCCGTCGCCGACAGCGTGGTCGTCAACGGCAAGACGGTGTTCGCCGGCGAGGCCTACCCCGGCTACTACGGCAACGCCGCCGCCGACGTGCCGCGCCCGGCGAAGTCGACGCTGCTGCCGATCGCGACGCTGGCGCAGGCGCGCATGTTCGGCCAGAAGCGCCTCGACGACGCCAGCCTCGCCGAGCTGCGCGCCAAGTTGCCGGCCGACGTCGCCGTCGAGGCGCTGCCGCTGCAGGGCGAACTGACCGCTGAGCAGAAGGCGTGGAAGCGCTTCGCCTGCGACGTGTTCCCCAAGGTCACGGTCAAGGAGGACGTCGACTCGCACGGCTTGCCGATGGTCTCGGTGACCGTCGACGGCGGCGCGTCGGCGACCCAGCGCGTCGCGTTCGTGCGCGCCGACGGCGGCGCGCGCTTCGCCGCGTATCTCGTCACCCAGGACGCCTTCGACGCGCTGTACGCCGGCAACCCGCCGACGCTGCCGCCGGGCCAGTACCTGCGCACGGCCAACAGCGAGCTCTACCAGTCGTGGAACGCGCTGTGGGTCATCCTGATGACGCCGGTGGTGATGATCGCGTTCGCGCGCATGATGCAGCGCGGCGTCGACTTCAGCACGGCGCGCAAGATCCTCGCCGGCATGGTCATCACGGCGCTGTCGGCGCTGTTCATGGCGCTCGCGGGCTCCGTTTCCGGCGACGGCGCGGCGAAGGTCAGCGGTCTCTGGCTGATGGGCTTCTACGCGATCGTCACGGTGGGCGAGTTGTGCCTGTCGCCGATGGCGCTGTCGCTGGTCACCAAGCTGAGCCCCAAGCGCTTTGTCGGTCTGACGATGGGCGGCTGGTTCTTCGCCACGGCGGTCGGCAACAAGTTCTCCGGCTTCCTCGGCGTGCTGCAGGGGGCGATGCCGCCGACGCTGTTCTTCCTGGTGATCGCCGGCGCCGCCGCCGCGGTCGCGCTCTACATCAAGGCCGTGCTGCCGCGCCTGGACGCTGCCATCAAGCAGTACGGCGCGTGACCGGCGCGAGTCCGCCGACGACCCCCTGGTCGCGGCGGCCCGCCGCGGGCACGATCCGCGCATGCCCCTCGTCCGTCTGCAGACCCTGATCGACCGGCTCGAAGCGCTGCCACCCGGCGGCGTCACGGTGCCGGCGGTCGAGGCGATCCTCGCCGACGGAACTCTCGACGAACGCGAACTGCAGCGTTTCGTCGGCACGCTGCCGCACAAGTACGCGCGCCGCAAGGTGCACCGTAGCCGCTGGTTCGACGTCATGGCGCTGACCTGGGCGCCGGGCCAGTTCACGCCGATCCACAACCACGCCGGCAACTGCGGCTGGGTGCGGCTGGTGCGCGGCCAGATCGCCGAGGAGACCTTCAGGCAGGTGCCCGGTGGCTCGCTGCCCGACGCTGGCGTCGCCGGCGAGGTTGGCGACCGCGGCGGCAACGTCGGCCTCGAGCTCACCGGCGCTGGCGTGATCAGCGCGGTCGGCGCCGTCGCCACCGCCGACCGCGTGCGCGCGATCCATCGCCTCGGCAATCCCGCGAGCCCGGGCGGCGACGTCACCGTGACGCTGCATGTCTACTCGCTGCCGCACGACCGCTGTCTGACGTTCGACGCCGAGCGGCGCACGGTCTCGGTCCGCGAACTCGCCTACGACCCCGAGCCGGTCTGAGCATGGCGTACGTGTGCCTGCCCACAGCCGAGCCGGCGCGCCTCGACGCGCTCGACGGCCTGCGCGGCTTCGCGATCCTCGCGGTGGTCGCGTTCCACGCGATGTTCCTCGACGTCGGGCTGCTCGGCGCCGTGCGTCCGGCCCCGACCGACTTGTACCCGACGTTCGCGCTGCTCGGCTGGTGCGGCGTCGACGTGTTCTTCGTGCTCAGCGGCTTCTTGATCACCGGCATCCTGCTGCGCACCAAGGGCGCGCCGGGGTACTTCCGCAACTTCTACGCACGGCGGGTCCTGCGCATCTTCCCGCTGTACTACCTCGTCGTCGGGCTGCTGCTGTTCGCGCTCGACCGGCCGGCGACGACCGGGGCGGAGAAGGCCTCTTACCTGCTGTACTACCAGAACGTCCGCTACGCGCTGTGCGGCGAAGGCACGTTGGATCCGGCGCGGCTGATCACGTGGTCGCTGGCGATCGAGGAGCAGTTCTATCTCGTGTGGCCGACGGTCGTCTGGCTGTGCTCGCGACGGGCCCTGGCGCGCGTCTGCATCGCGACCATCGTCGTCGCGACCGCGTTGCGCCTGGGGCTGCTGGCTGGCGGGTTGCAGACGACGCACTTCCTGACGCCGTGCCGGCTCGACACGCTCGCCGCCGGCGCGCTGCTGGCGTTGGTCCCGCCGCCGCCGCGCTGGTTTGGCGTCGCGTGCGCGTGGCTCGGCTTCGGCGGCCTGCTGGCGATCGCACGGCTGACCGGCGCCTCGTTCCCCCCGGCGATCCCGATGCAGCGCTGGGGTCTGCTGGCGGCGCTAGCGTTCGCGGTCGGCTTGCTCACCCTCGCGCGCCAGCCCGGGCTCGTGGCGTCGGTGTGCCGCTTTGCGTCGCTGCGCGCGCTCGGGCAGGTGAGCTACTGCGTCTACCTCGTGCACTTCCTCGTGCTCGACGTGCTGACCCGCGGCGTGCTGGCGCTGCCCGATGGCACAAAGCAGACGATCGCCAGCGTGTTGCCGGCGCAGGCGATCGCGGCGTTGCTGGGGCTGTGCTGCCTGTGCGGCAGTTGGCTCGTCGCGGCGATCAGCTGGCGGCTGTTCGAGGCGCCGATCCTGCGGCTCAAGCGCTTCTTCCCGAGCGGCGGCTGAGCGGTCCGGCGCCGGCGCAGAAAGGCGCGCGGCTCACAGCGTGATCACCTTCGCCGCGCGGTCGAGTTCGCGCACGATCGCGTCCATGTCGCCGACCTTGCCGGCCGCCGGTGTGACGCCGAAGTGCTGGACTTGGGACTCGGGGCTTGGGACTCGGGACTCGGGTTGCGTGGTGGCTCGGTTGAGACTCGCGGAGCCGCTCGATGCCGTGCTGCGTTGGAACGGTTCCGGTTCCGGCTGCGGTTGCATTGGATCTCCTTCTTCCCAGGCCTTCGGAGTGGCTGGGGTGAGGTTGGAGTCGCATTGGTGCACGGAGGGTTTCTGGCCGGGTGTGGCGGAGAGGCGGGGCGGGCGGGCGGGCCGGCTGTCATGCCGTTCGTCCGCGACGCGGCGAACTTCACGCGTGTCGCGGCGACCGACGGGCCAAGTCGGAGCGGTTTGGACACGGGGTCAGATGCCTCTTGGGCGCAACGGCGACGCCAACCGCAGCGGCTAGGGCGTTGAAGGGCTGGGAGGGACAGGGAACGGAAGTCGCGTCGACTAGCGTTCCAAGTTGGAGCGCGATGGACACGCGTCGACCAGCGTTCCAAGTTGGAGCGCCACAGACCCCCCGACGCGCTCGCCGATCCGGAGCGTCCTTCAGCCCGTCGGATCGTGCCCCTCCGAGAACGGCAGCGCCGCGAGGAACTTCCGCCCATACCCCTTCGTCCGCACCCGCGGGTCGAGCACCACGACCTTGCCGCGGTCCTGCGCGCTGCGGATCAACCGTCCGAAGCCCTGCCGGAACTTCAGGATCGCCTCGGGCAGCGAATGCTCCCCGAATGGATCGCGCCCCTGCTGCTTGATCAGCGCCAACCGCGCCTGCACCAGCGGGTGCCCGGGGCTCGCGAACGGCAGCTTGGCGATGATCACCAGCGTCAGCGCGTCGCCGCGCAGGTCGATGCCTTCCCACAGCGTGTCGGTGCCGATCAGCACCGAGGTCGGCTCGGCGCGCTTGCGCTCCAGCAGCTTCTGCAGCGGCCCTTCGCCCTGCACCAGCAGTTCGATGCCTGCCATGGCCAACGCCGGCCGCAGGTGCGCGGCGACCCCGCGCACGAGATCCCACGAGGTGCACAGGATCAGCGCGCGGCCGCCATTCGCCAGCACGTGCCGCTCGCACTGCTCGACCACCGCGGCGCGGTACGCCGTCGCGTCGCTCGGATCGGGCATCGCCTCCGGGATCGCCATCTGCACCGCGCGGTCGTAGTCGAACGGCGAGCCGACGCGCAGCGTGTCGGCCTTGTCGATGCCGAGCTGCTGGCGCAGCCAGCGGAACTCGCCGTCGTCGGGCACGCCGAGCGTCGCCGAGGTCAGGATCGCCGTCGGACCGTTGGTGAACAGGTGCTGGCGCAGCGCCGCCGACACGTCGAGCGGCGCGCCGCACAGTTGCGCGCCGTGCCGGCCCGGCTCGATCCAGCGCACCAGCGGTGTTGGCGACTCCGGGTTGTGCGTGCACAGCGCGCGCAGCGTCGCGCACAGCGCATCGAGGCCGTTGGCGCGCGCCTGCAGCTCCATCTGTGCGTCGACTGCCGTCGCGCGCACAGCCGACTGGCCGAGCTCCATGCTCAGCGCGCGCAGCGCCGGCGACAGCGGCTCCTCGATCGCTTCCTCGTGCAGCGGCAGGCCCTCTTCCTTGCCACCGCGCTGCAGCCGGTCGTCGAGGTCGGTGAAGAACGACTCGCTGTGTTGGTGCGCTTCCTCCCACAACAGCATCGCCGCCTGAGTGCCGTGGCGCGCCAGCAGGCTGCGGGCGTTGCGGCGGCCGTGCAGGCGGCGCAGGTGCCAGCCGACGGTCGAGCGGCTGATGCGCAGGCCGAGGCTTTCGGTGGCGGTGCGTTCGAGGTGGTGCGCCTCGTCGAAGATCACGACGCGATGCGGCGGCAGGTACGACGCGCCGGCGATGCGCAACGCTAGATCGGCGAAGTACAGCGCGTGGTTGACGATCAGCACCTGCGCCGTCTGCATGCGTCGGCGCGCGCGCTGCCAGTGGCAGTGGTCGTAGTGCTTGCAGGCGCGGTTCAGGCAGTTGCCGTGCTCGGCCTGCACCGCTTCCCAGACCTCCGGCAGCGGCTGGAAGTCGAGCTCCTGGCGTGTGCCTTCCTTGGTCGCCAGCGACCAGTCGACGATGCGCCGCAACTGGGCGTGCTTCTCCGGGTCGTCGAGCAGTTCCTGCTCGCGCTCGGCCTGGTGCATGCGCCGCAGGCAGACGTAGTTGTTGCGGCCGATCGCGGTCACCGAACTCCACTCGAATGGCAGCACCGCGTGCAGGAACGGCAGATCCTTGTGCTCCAGTTGTTCCTGCAGCGCGATCGTGCGCGTCGACACCACGATCGGGCCCTCGCCCTGGTGCGCGTCGGCGTGCACGGCCGCCGGCAGCAGGTAGGCGAACGACTTGCCGGTGCCGGTGCCGGCCTCGGCGATCAGGTGGCGGCGCTCGCGCAGCGCCGTCTCGACGGCCTTCGCGAGCGCGATCTGCTGCGGCCGCGCCTCGAACTCCGGCAGCCGGCGCGCGATCGGGCCCTCCGGTCCGAGCAGGCCGTTGACATCGAGGTCGCTCACGCGGCGGGCCCCGCCGGCAGATCGAAGTCGACGCCGCTGCCGCTCAGCGCATGCGGCAGGAAGTCCTGCGGCAGCAGCATGCGGTTCCAGTGCGGGAAGCGGCGATCGTGCAGCACGGGCAGTTCCTCGTACCGCTCAGCCGCCATCATCCACAACAAACGCGCGCCAAGTTCGCCGTGCGCGCGCACCCAATGGCGGCCGCGGCGCACCGCCGCGTGGTGGTCGCGGAAGGTGTAGTCGACCGCCAGCATTTCCGGCAGCAGCCAGCCGACGCGGCGCACGCGGTGCACGAGCCCGATCGCCGCGTCGCCGTTCACGAGCACCTGCCGCAGTTGGAACACGCCGGTCAGCCAGCCAAGCAGGAGCAGTCCGCCAGGGAGCGTCACGGCGGCGAGCCAGAATCGCGCGCGCAGCCAGTCGTGCTCCAGGTGCAGCGTGCCGCCGCGCACACGGCTGCGGTTGGGGTCCGCAGGCAGGTACTCGACCGCGCATGCGTCGCCGACCTTGCGTTCGCCCGGGGCAAGGAAGCAACCGCCGACGAGGCGCACGCCCCGCACGCGGAACTCGTAGCGCACCTCCTGGCGCTGGCTGCCGTCGGGGAACAGCCGTGGTGGCGAGACCAGCGTCAGCGTGCCGTCGGCGACGGCGATCGGGCCCTGGTCGAGGCGGGCGGCGTCCGACGGCTTGCCGCCGGACTGCAGGAACATCAGCCACGCGACCAGCGTCCCACACACGACGAGCAGCGCGCCAGTGATCGCCAGCGGCCAGCGGTGCGCTAGTAGCGGGCCCCAGCGGACCAGCCGCGGCGCCGGCGGGATCTTGCGCACTTCGTGCCTCATGGCGGGGCGACCATAGAAGCGCGGCGGCTGCGTCCGGTCGAGGCGCGCGCGAGCTTCAGCGGGCCCAGCGGCCCTTGCGGCGCAGGAACCAGCGCTCGAACGTCCGGAACGAAGCTTCCACCAGCAGCCTGGACAGCGCGAGCGCCAGCGGGAAGCGGCCGGTCAGGCGCCGTTCGCCGATCCGCGCCTCGAGCGGCGCGAGCGCGCGCCGGCCATCGAGGCGCCCGAAGGTGAAGGTGGCGAGGTAGACGGCTTGGGCGGGCATTGCCGCGCAACCCTACCCTTCGGCCGGCGCCGTCTGCCCGTGCGCCGCCAGCAGCCAGCGGCGGAACGCCGTCAGCGCCGGCAGCTCGGCGCGGCCTTCCGGTCGCGCCAGGAAGTAGCTCTTGCCGGTCGCGAGCTTGCTGTCGGCGATCGCCTCGACGACTTCGCCGTTCGCCAGTTCGCCGGCGCACACGAAGGTCGGCAGCACGGCGACGCCGAGCCCGGCGATCGCCGCCTGCAGCACCATCTGGTGGTGCTCGAAGCGCGGGCCGCGGCGGCCGTCGACGCCCGCGGCGCCCCTCTGCTTGAGCCATTCGTCGAAGGCGTGCGGCCGCGTCGCCATCTGCAGCAGCGTCGCGCGCCGCAGGTCGTCGGGGCGTTGCAGGCCGAGCCGGTCGCGGTAGCCGGCGTTGCACACCAGCACGACGTCCTCGTCCATCAGCTTGTCGAGCTGCGCGCCGGGCCAGTGCGCGTCGCCGTGGTGGATCGCGGCGTCGAGGTCGGCGCCACTGAAGTCGAACGGCAGCAGGCGCGTGGTGAAGTGCACCTCGATGTCCGGGTGCGCGGCGACGAAGCCGGGGAAGCGGGGGATCAGCCAGCGCGTGCCGTAGGTCGGCAGGATGGCGAGCTGCAGCACGCCGCCGCCGCGGCGCAGCGTCCGCAGCTCCAGCGCCGCTGCCTCCAGCCGGTCGAAGGCGCCGCGCACGTGCTGCAGGTAGCGCTCGCCGACGGCGGTCAGGCGGATGCGCTGCCGCTCGCGCCGGAACAACTCGACGCCGAGGCGCTGCTCGAGCGCCTGGATCTGCCGGCTGATCGCGCCCTGGGTCAGGCTGAGTTCGCGGGCGGCGGCGGTGACGCTGCCGTGGTAGGCCGCCGACTCGAAGGCTTGCAAGGCGGCGGTGGTGGGGAGGGTTCGGGCCACATGATGAGTATAACTCAACAACTCATGCAGAGAAGTCGAGGCCGCCCAGCTCGCCTTCCTGCGTCATTCACCTAGTGTTTTGCCGAAGCAACAACGGCTGTGTGCCCGCCGCCGCCACGCACGAAGTACTGCTGACCATGATCAACCTTCATGAAACGGCCCTCTGGGCCCTGCTCGACCGCACCGTCGGCACCGCCCGCACCGTGCGCCTGTTCGAGGTCCTGACCGTGCACCCGACCCTGCTGCAGCCCCGCCGCGGCGTGGTCGCGCGGGCCGAGCTGGCGCAGGCGCTGACCATGCTGCTGTTCGAGGACGTCACCCGCCGCGTGCCGATGGCGCAGGCCTACGTCGGCGACGCCGCCCGCGCCGGCCGCAAGCTGGTGTTCGACCACGGGGCGCTGCGCACGGTCGCGACCGACTGCGGCGCCTTGCCCGGCGGCATCGCCGCGTTCGCCCGCATCCTCGAGCCGCTCGGCTTCGCCGTCGCCGGCGTCTACCCGCTCGACCGCCTCGGCATGACCGGCCGCGCCTTCGCGCACCGCGACCTGCCGACCGCGATCGCGCAGTTCTTCGTCAGCGAACTGCACCCCGAGCGCTTCAGCCCGGCGTTCCAAGGTGCCGTCGCGCGCGTCGTCGGCGGCTCGCGCGATCCGCTGCCGCTCGCCAGCAAGGCGATGCTCGCCGACCTCTCTGCGCGCGGCGAGTTGCCGTTCGACGACGCCTGCCAGCTGCTGCCCAACCTCGTCTGCTGCTTCGACCGCCAGCATCAGGAGCCGCGCGTCAGCGACTACGAAGCGCTGCTCGCCGAGTCGCCGGAGATGGCGTGGGTCGCGACCGAGGGCAACGCCTTCAACCACGCCACCGACCGCGTCGACGACGTCGTCGCCACCGCCGCCGACCAGCGCCGCCGCGGCCGGCCGGTGAAGCCCGACGTCGAGGTCAGCCGCAGCGGCCGCGTGCGCCAGACGGCGTTCCGCGCCGCACGGATCGAACGCCTGTTCGTCGACGCCGACGGCAGCCTGGTGACGCGCACGGTGCCGGGCAGCTTCCACGAATTCATCAGCCGCGCCGAGGAGGCCCCGGGCGTGCTCGACCTGCGCTTCGACAGCGGCAACGCCACGGCGATCTTCGGCATGACGACGGCGCGGTGAGCGGCGAGCGACCGCGGCAACGAGCGTGCGTGCCGTCCGCTGGATCGCCGACCACGGGAACGCGCACGCCGGAGGATCCGGGATGACGCAGCTCGCTCCTGCCACGACGTTCGTTCTCGCGCCCTTCCTCGCCGAACCCGCGAGCCGCTGACCGCCGTGGCGGTCGCGCGCGCGCTCGGGTAGGAACACGCCATGGCCGCTGATGCCCTGATCGACGACCTGCTGGCCGCGCTCGGCGAGCGCGGCGTGCTGACGAGCCCGACCGACCGCGCGCGCTTCGAGACCGGCTGGCGCTACGGCAAGGGCGCGGCGCGCTGTGTCGTGCGGCCGGCGTCGACCGCCGAGGTGGCGACGGCGCTGCAGGTCTGCGGCCGGCACGGCGTCCGCGTCGTGCCGCAGGGCGCCAACACCGGCCTCGTCGCCGCGTCGACGCCCGACGCCAGCGGCGCGATGGTGGTGCTGTCGCTCGAACGGCTCAACCAGATCGTCGACGTCGACGTCCGCGGCCGCACGGTGCGCGTCGACGGCGGCGTGCTGCTGAGCCAGCTCAACGAACGGCTGGCGCAGAACGGCTTCTGGTTCCCCGTCGATCTCGGCGCCGACCCGCAGATCGGCGCGATGGTGGCGACCAACACCGGCGGCACGCGGCTCTTGAAGTACGGCGACGTGCGCCACAACCTGCTCGGCCTCGAGGTCGTGCTCGGCGACGGCCGCGTGCTGGCGCTGCCCAACCGCCTGCGCAAGAACAACACCGGCCTCGACGCGAAACAGCTGTTCGTCGGCACGACCGGCGTGTTCGGCGTGGTGACGCAGGCGGTGCTGCAGTGCGCGCCGTTGCCCAAGCAGCGCGCGACCGCGCTGGTCGCCTGTCGCGACGGCGACGCCGTGCTGGCGCTGCTCGGCGCGCTCGAAGGCGAGCTCGGCGACGTGCTCAGCGCCTTCGAAGTGATGAGCGACAAGGCGCTCGCCGCCGTGTTCGCGCACCAGTCCAACCTGCGCAAGCCGTTCGCCGAGCTGCCGCGCTACGCCGTGCTGGTCGAGCTGGCGTCGACGCTGCCGGCCGACGCGCTGGCGCTCGAAGCAGTCCTCGAAGCGCGCCTTGGCGCGTTCTTGGAGACCGCCGGCGACGCCGTGCTCGACGTGCTGGTTGGCAAAGCCGACGAGTTCTGGGCGATGCGCCACCACATCAGCGAGAGCCTGCGCAGCGAAGGCCGCATGCTGGCGTTCGACATCTCGGTGCCGCGTTCGCTGCTGCCGCGCTTCACCGACGACGTCGAGGCGCTGCTCGCCGCCGACTGGCCGGCGGTGCGGTTGTGCGACTACGGCCACTGGGGCGACGGCGGCACGCACCTCAATCTCGTGTGGCGCGAGGACGCCGTCGGCGTGCCGTACGCCGACGTGGTCGCAGCGCTGCAGCCGCGCGTCTACGAACTCGCGGTGAATGGTTACGACGGCAGCTACTCGGCCGAGCACGGCGTCGGCCCGCACAACCAGCGTTATTACGACGCCTACACCGACCCGCTGGTCAAGCGCCTGTGCGGCCTGCTTGGCGACTTCTGCGATCCGGGCGACCGGCTTGGCACCGTGCGCCTCGACGGCGCGTGAGCCGCTGCGCGCCGTCGCGGCTGCTGTGCCCGTGGCGGCTTGCCAGGTCGACTCGCTACCCTTGCGTCATGCCGTCTCGCCGCGTCGGCGCCGCCCGCCTCGCCCTGTTCGCCGTGTTCGCTGCCGCCTGCGGCGCGCCCGCGCCAGCACCCGCCCCTGCGCCGAGGGTGAAGCCGCCGAACGTCGTCGTGTTCCTCGTCGACGACATGGGCACGCAGGAGACGTCGGTGCCGTTCCAGGCCAAGGCAAGCGAACTCAACCGCGTCTATCGCACGCCGGCCATGGAGCGCTTGGCGGCGCAGGGCGTGAAGTTCCCGCAGGCGTACGCCTCGGCGGTCTGCTCGCCGACGCGCGTCTCGCTGCTGACCGGCATGAACGTCGCGCGCCACGGCGTCACCAACTGGACGCTGCGCCAGAACGTGTCGCCGGACAACGCGCATCCGACGCTGCTGCCGCCGGATTGGCGCGTCAACGGCATGACCGTGCCGTCCCGACCACACGCGCGCGCCGTGGCGGCGACGCCGCTGCCGGCGCTGCTGCGCGACGCGGGCTACCGCACGATCCACGTCGGCAAGGCGCACTTCGGCGCGATCGGCACGCCTGGCGCCGATCCGACAACGCTCGGCTTCGACGTCAACGTCGCCGGCCACGCCGCCGGCGCGCCGGGCAGCTATCTAGGGACGCGCAACTACTCGTCGACGGGGCGCAAGGACGACGCCGTCTGGGATGTGCCGGGCCTCGGCAAGTACCACGGCACCGACGTCAACCTGACCGAGGCGCTGACGCGCGAGGCGATCGCCGAGCTCGAACGCGCCGCGCGCGATGGCGCGCCGTTCTTCCTGCACCTGTCGCACTATGCGATCCACTCGCCGTGGGAGGACGACGCGCGCTTCCGCGCCAAGTACGACGAGATCGGCATGACGCCGTTCCAGGCGACGCTCGCGTCGATGATCGAAGGCATGGACCACTCGCTCGGCGACGTGCTCGACGCGCTCGATCGCCTCGACCTCGCGCAGGACACCGTCGTGCTGTTCCTGTCGGACAACGGCTCGCCATCACAGTGCCCGCGCAACCTGCCGCTGCGCGGCCACAAGCTGACGCCGTACGAAGGCGGCGTGCGCGTGCCGATGTTGGCGCGCTGGCCGGGCGTGGCGGCGGCGGGCGGCGTGGTGGCGCAGCCGGTCGTCGTCGAGGACGTCTTCGCGACGGTGCTCGACGTCGCCGGCGTCGACTGGAACGGGCGCGTCGTGCAGCAGGTCGACGGCGTGTCCTTCGCGCCGGCGTTGCGCGGCGAAGGGGCAGCAGCCGGCGCATCGGCGCGGCCGTTGGTCTGGCACTACCCGCACCACTACTCCGGCCAGCCGCCGTGGAGCGCGATCCGCGTCGGCGACCACAAGCTCGTCCACCATCACGCCGATGGCCGGCTCGAGCTGTTCGACGTCGTCGCCGACGTCGGCGAGAAGAACGACCTGTCCCGGCGCGAGCCGGCGCGCGTGCGCGCACTCGCCGACCAGCTCGGCGCGCTACTGCGCGAACGCGGCGCCGTCATGCCGACGAAGAAGGATGGCAGCGGCTCCGTGCCGTTCGCGGACGAGGTCGCCGCCGTGGCTGGCGGCGCTGTCGCCAAGTAGCGCTCGGCGATCGCCTCTGGTCTGACCGACGCCCGCCGCGTAGCGTCGCGCCCCGTATGTCCCGCACGTCGTACCCGCGCCACAAGATCCGCATCGCGCTGCTCGAGAGCATCCATCCGGCGGCGCGCGATACCCTGACGGCCGCCGGCTACACGG
>VGZG01000003.1 GCA_016872675.1 Planctomycetota bacterium | reverse complement strand
CACCGCCGGTGTCGCCGCCGCCGCTACCGCCACCTGGCGCGCCGGGGAGCCCTGGCGTGCTGCCCGGCTGGCCGCCGAGGCCAGCGCCGAACTGCTTGAGCAGGTCGGTCACGCCCTTGGCTTCCTCGCGCGTCAGGCCGCCGTCGCCGTCCTTGTCGAGCCCCGCGAAGAACATCTGCATCTGCCGCGGCAGTTCGTCCTTCGCCAGCTTGCCGTCGCGGTTCTTGTCGTAGGTGTCGAACTGCTCGTCGACGACCTTCTCGGCGCGGGCGATCGCGCGCTCGGCGTTCTTGCCGCCGACCGCCGCAAGCAGCGCGGCCACGTCGTTCTCGTCGGCGGGCGCGACGAGCAGCGTGACGCTGCCCATCTCGTCGCTCGTCTCGCGGCCCCAGCGCACGCGCTTGGGTGGCTTGTTGGGGTTGTTCGGATTGTTGGCGCTGTTGTCGTAGCGCAGGTCGGCGCGCAGGGTCGCGCCCTTGGGGATACGCACTAGGTCGCGGAACGTGTAGGTGTTCTGCCAGTCGAAGTCCCAGTCGCGGATGTGCAGCAACGGGATCTCGCCGTCCTTGGACTCGGCGAACATCTTCACCGACGTGCAGAGCTGGTGGGCGTGGCCGCCGATCTGCACGGCGTCGACGTCGCACGGCAGCTCGAAGCGGTCCTGCAGCTTGTAGTCCTTGGCGCCGGCGGGAATGTCGAGGCCGGCGGTGGCGCCGAACAGCGGCGGCAACTGGATCGAGACCAGGGTGCGCGTCGGCGGCTTGTCGGCGAGGTGCAGGCCGATCGTCGTCTGCTCCTTCTCCTTCTTGCCCGACGGGTGCAGGTGGCTCTGCAGCACGAGGTCGCTGCCCTTGGGCAGCTTGATGGCGAGGCCCTCGGGCAGGTGCTCGGGCATACCGCCGACCGCCCAGGTGGCGATCAGCGGCGCGTTCTGCAGCCGCATGCCGCCGAAGCCGGGCTTGCCGTCCTTGCCTTCGAGGCGTTGGCCTTCGCCGGCCTCGTCGAGGAAGACCAGCACGTGGTGCAGCACCGCGCGCGCGCTGGGTCGCACCTCGATCGCCGTGATCCACTTGTCCTCGGTCAGGCCGACCGGGATGGCGAAGTTGCGGTAGACGTCGCGGCCGCCGGCGGCGACCTCGTAGGCGCCGCCCGTGCGCAGCACCATGTCCGGCTCGCCGAGCTGCCAGCCTTCGGGGAACGTCGGCGGCTTCGGCGCCTTGTCGGCCGGGCCTTCGGGCATGCCGGCCTTGACCCAGTCGCGGAACAACGCGATCTGCGCGTCGCTCAGCCGCATCTCGTTGCGGAAGGAGCCATAGCCGGGGGCCGGGTGCCACGGCGGCATGAAGCGATCCTCGACCGCTTGCAGGACGTTGCGGCCGCGCTTGCGCACGTCGGCGAAGGTCAGCAGCGGGAACGGCGCGACTTCGCCGGGCCGGTGGCAGCTCGCGCACTTGCCGAGCACGATCGGCGCAATGTGCTCGTTGTAGTTGGGCGCCGACGCCGACGGAGCCGACCCCGATGGGGCTTGCGCCAGCGCAGTCGCGGCGACGGCGAGCGAGCAGAGCAGACGCTTGGCTAGGAACGTTCGCATACAGCGTTGGATTGTCACCCCGAATGGGCCCCGGGGACAGGCCCGGGCCGCCCGCCGTCACTTCTTGGCGGCGCTGGCGGCCGGATCGGCAGCCTTCTTGGTGTCGTCGAACCCGATTTTCAGGACGTTCTGGTAGGCCGGGATCGCGCGGATGTCCTGGCCGAGTTTCGCCAGCAGTGTGCGCACGGCCTCCTGCAACTGCGCGTCTTCCTGCGGGTCGCCGAGCGCGCGCTGACCGGGATACACGGCGCCGCGCAGGTCGCTGACCTGGTCGCGGACCTCGTAGCGCAACCAGCGCCGCACGTCGTCCTGCGACAGCTTGGTGTCGAGTTCGGCGTAGAACGCGGCGAAGTCCGGGTAGCGCGTGGGATCGCCGCCATCGCCCTCGGCGAGCGCGCGGAACAGCGTTTCGTTTTGCGCCAGGTGCTTCTTGACGTACTCGCGGAACGCGCCCTTTTTGAGCAGCGCCAACACGGCGCTGTTCTTCCAGGCGTCCTCGGGTTTGTTCTCCAGCAGGTCGAGGACCTTGTCCGGCGTCACGCCCCAGCCCGGATCGACGATGCGGCCGTCCTTGTCGAACTCGCGGTGCGGGCAGCGGCCGCTCGGCAGGTAGTACTTGGCGATCGTCAGCTTGATGTGCGCGCCGGGGTCGTACTTGCCGTTCTTGTTGCGATCCTCGTAGGGCTCGCCGTCCTGCCAGACGCGGTCCTTGTTGAGGTCCTCGAACTTCTCAGCGGGGTCGCTGTCGAGGTCGAGGATGTTCTGCACGCTGCCCTTGCCGAACGAGCGCTCGCCGATGATGGTCGCGCGCTGCATGTCCTGCAGCGCGCCGGCGGTGATCTCGCTGGCGGAGGCCGAGAAGTTGTTGGTCAGCACCGCCACCGGTAGCTCGCAGACCTTGCGGTTGCGATCGGACGTGTGGTACTCGCGGCGCGGTTCGGCCGGACCCTCGGTGTAGACCACCAGCTTCCTGCCGGCGACGAATTGCTCGACGATCGTGCGCGCCTCCTGCAGGAAGCCGCCGGTGTTGTTGCGCACGTCGAGCACGATGCCCTTGGCTCCGCGCTGCTCGAGGTCGGCCAGCGCCTTGCGCAGGTCTTCGCTGATGTTCTGGCTGAAGTTGATCAGTTCGACGTAGCCGATGTCGCCGGGGACCATCGCCCAGTTGATCGCGGGCACGCTGATCTGGCGGCGCACGACCGTCAGTTCCTCGGGCTTCTGGAATCCGGGCCGGAAGACCTTCAGGGTGACCGCGGTCTCGGGGCGGCCCTTGAGTCGCACGATGATTTCGTCGGTCGTGTGGCCGGCGGTCTCCCAGCCGTCGATCTCAAGGATCTTGTCGCCGCTCTTCATGCCGGCCTTGTAGGCAGGCCCGCTGTAGATCGGCCGCACGATCGAGAAGTCGCCGTCCTGGTCGAAGTTGACGAAGGCGCCGATGCCGCCGTACTCGCGGTTGAGGTCGAAGAAGAACTTCTGGAACTCGGCGCTGGTGAAGAACGTGCTGTGCGGGTCGAGGCCGGCCAGCATGCCCTTGGCTGCGTACTCCAGCAGATCTTCGTCGCTGACCTCGTCGCCGCGCACGTGCAGCGCGCGGATGCGCTGCTTGAGTTCGTCGAGCAGCGCATAGGCGCCGCCGTCGCCGGGTTTCTGCTCGCCGCGCGATTGCTCGACCACCCGCGCCAGCATCTGCGAGAACTCGCGCCGCTGCTCCTCGCGCTGCAGGTACAGCTTGGCGCGCCGGCCCATGTCGGTCGGCTGGTCCTGGATGTCGCGCAGGATCGCCCAGGCGGGCCCGCCTTCGATGTTCATCTCGGCCAGCGCCAGCGCGCCGCGCTGCTGCAGCTCGCGGTCGCTCGACTGCAGGAACTGCTCGAGCACGGTCTTGGCGGTGACGCGCTGGGCGTTGGTGCCGACGCCGTACAGCGCCAGCGCGGCTTCGATGCGGACCTTCGGCGGCTGCAGTTCGTCCTTGGCGACGCCGTCGACGAGCTTCTGCACGTCGGGCAGCACGCGGGTGTTGAACAGTCGGTCGTCGCCAAGCACGACCAGCGCGGCGATGCGCTGGTCCTCGGCTTCGCCGACGGGCGTGGCGCCACCGACGCGCCAGCCGGCGACCGGCTTCAGCAACTCGAGCAGGTCCTTGCCGTAGGTCGTGTCGACCTTCAGGTCGCGCAGCGCGAGCGCCGCCAGCAGGCGCGCCTTGGGGCCTACTTCCTTCGCCTGCTTGACCACGACGTCGCGGAAGGCGTCGGCGTTCTGCTCGGGCGCCAGGTCGGCGAGCGCGGGCGCGCGCGCGAAGGCGTCGGCGACGGTCGCCGTCTCCGCTTGCTCGAGTTGGGCCCGAACCTGGACGGCGAGGTCCTGGGCGACTGCGGACGTTGCGGCCGCGAGGGCGAGCCAGAGTAGGCGGGCGAACGGGATGACCTGGATGCCGTGGAGCATGCTGCGGTGGAAACGGCGGTTGCGATGCGCGCGGCGCCGTCGGCAGGGGATCGGCCTTCGGTCCCGCCCGGATGCACGGAAATCGCCGCCGGGAAAGACCGCGCCGCCGACGGGCCGTTGCCGTCGGACGGGCCGCGCGTCGCATCTATACGAGCGGTGCGCGAAGTTGCCCAACGGGAAAAGGCCATCAGTGGACTTGGGACGAAGCGGCGACCGGGGGGTAGAGTCCGCAGCGTGACCGAGGATCCTCCATACTACGACGGCTTGACGCACCTCGACGCCCGCGGCCGCGCCAACATGGTCGACGTCGGCGGCAAGCCGGCCAACGCTCGGCGCGCCATCGCCGAGGCGCTGGTGCGACTCGACGCCGACACCCGCGCGCTGCTGTTCGCCGGTCGGTTGCCAAAGGGCGAAGCGCTCGCTGTGGCGCGCGTCGCGGGCATCCAGGCCGCCAAGGACACGGCGCGGGTGATCCCGCTTTGCCATCTGCTGCCGCTGAGCCACGTCGCCGTCGACTTCGCGCCGCACGGCGCCGACGCCGTGCGCATCACCTGCGAAGCGGCGACGGTCGCCGGCACCGGTGTCGAGATGGAGGCCATGACCGGCGCCGCCGTCGCGGCGTTGACCGTCTACGACATGGTCAAGGCGCGCTGCCGCGGCGCCGTCGTCGAGGCGCTGCGGCTGGTGCACAAGTCGGGCGGCAAGTCCGGCGTCTACGACGCCCCACTCGCCGGCGCATGAGCGGGCGCGCGGTCGCCGTCGTCGGCGCGACGGGCGCGGTGGGCGAGGAACTGTTGGCGCTGCTGACCACGCGGCGGTTCCCCGTGCGTGAACTGCGCCTGTTTGCGTCGACGGCCGGCGGCGAGTCGCGCGCTGGCCAGCCGGTGCTGCCGCTGACCCCCGGCTGCCTGCGCGGTTGCGATCTCGTGGTCTTCGCCGCCAGCGCCGAGGTGGCGCTGGCGCACGCGCCGCCCGCGGCAGCGGCGGGGGCATTGGTGATCGACTGCAGCACGGCGTTCCGCCGCGACCGGAGCGTGCCGCTGGTGGTGCCGGAGGTGAACGGCGCCGACCTGCGCGGCCACCGCGGTCTCGTCGCCAACCCCAACTGTTCGGCGATCCTGTTGACGCTCGCGCTGGCGCCGCTGCATCGCGCCGTTGGCGTGCGCGCGGCCGTGGTCGCCACCTACCAGGCGGCGTCCGGCGCCGGCCGACCGGGCATCGACGAACTGCGCGCCGGCATCGCGGCGCTGGCGCGGGGCGAGGCGCCGCCGCCCGCCGTGGACCTGCCCCAGCCCTTGGCGGGCAATCTGTTCCCGCACATCGACGCCTTCGGCGCCGAGGGCTACAGCAGCGAGGAGGACAAACTACAGGACGAAGCCCGCCGCATCCTCGGCGTGCCGGACCTGCGCGTCGACGCGACGTGCGTGCGCGTGCCGGTCGAACGCTGCCACAGCGAAGCCGTCGCGGTGCAACTGGCAGCGCCGCTGGCGCCGGCCGCGGCCCGAACCTTGTTCGCGGCTGCGCCCGGGCTCGTCGTCGACGACGAGCCGTCGGCCGGTCGGTACCCGATGCCGAGCACGGTCGCGGGCGCGGATGCGGTTGCCATCGGCCGCATCCGCGGCGGCCGGGTCTTCGTGCCTGGCCTCACGTTCTGGCTGGTCGGCGACCAATTGCGCAAGGGCGCGGCGCTGAATGCCGTACAGATCGCCGAGGCTGCGTTCGCCGCGACCTGAGCGGTGGCGAAGGATTGCTCGGCGGCAGAGCGTGCTGGACTCCGACCCGCCGGCCCCGTTCACTCTCCGGATGCCCGGCGGCGGCGGGTTGCCGCGCCGGAGTCCTGAGCGATGGCCAAGAAGCGCCCCGAACCTTCCAAGAAGTCGTCCCCGTCCGGCAAGTCCGCCGCCGCCTCGGCGGCCAACGATCGCCTCAGCCATCTCGAACGGCTGATCGAGTTGATGGAGGCCAAGGACGTCGTCGAGGTCGAACTGCAGGAAGGCGCCACCCGCTGGCGCGTCCGCCGCAAGGATCCGACCCCGACGGTCGCCTACGCCGCGCCGGCCGCCATGGCCATGCCGGCGATGCCGGTCGCCCACGCTGCGTCCGTCAGCGCGGCCCCGGCCGCCGCTGCCGGCGGCGCCGCCGAGCCGCAGGGGGAGGTGTTCAAGTCGCCGATGCTTGGCACCTACTACCGCGCCGCGTCACCCGAAGCCGAGGCGTTCTGCAAGGTTGGTGACCGCGTCGCGGGCGACCGCACGTTGTGCATCATCGAGGCGATGAAGGTCATGAACGAGATCAAGGCCGAACGCGAGTTCGAGATCCTGGAGATCCTCGTCAAGAACGGCGAGCCGGTGGAGTTCGGCCAGCCCCTGTTCCTTATCCGCTGAGCCTGGCGGCGCCATGTTCCAACGCATCCTGATCGCCAACCGCGGCGAGATCGCGCTGCGCATCCTGCGCGCGTGCAAGGACCTCGGCATCCAGTCCGTCGCCGTCTACAGCGAGGCCGACAAGGACTCGCTGCACCTGCGCTACGCCGACGAGACGATCTGCATCGGTCCAGCGCCGAGTTCGGAGAGCTACCTCAACATCCCGGCGATCATCGCCGCGGCGGAGATCGCCGACGTCGAGGCGATCCATCCGGGCTACGGCTTCCTGTCGGAGAACGAGCACTTCGCCGAGGTCTGCCAGAGCTGCAACATCAAGTTCATTGGCCCGTCGCCGTCGGCGATCGCCAACTGCGGCGACAAGGTCGCGGCGAAGAAGCTGGCGAAGGAAGCCGGCGTCCCGACCGTGCCGGGCAGCGACGGTCCGGTCGAGAACGAGCAGGACGCGCTGCTGATCGCGCGCCGCATCGGCTTCCCGGTGCTGGTCAAGGCGGCTGCCGGCGGCGGCGGTCGCGGCATGCGCGTCGCGCACAACGAGCCGAGCCTCGTCACCGGCTACCACGCCGCCCGCAGCGAGGCCGAGAAGGCGTTCAAGGACTCGACGGTCTACCTCGAGAAGTACATCGAGAAGCCGCGCCACGTCGAGATCCAGATCATGGCGGACCAGCACGGCAACGTCGTGCACCTCGGCGAGCGCGACTGCTCGCTGCAGCGCCGCCACCAGAAGCTGGTCGAGGAGAGCCCCTGCCCGGTGCTCGACGAGAAGACCCGCCAGGCGATGGGCGAGGCGGCGGTCCGGCTCGCCAAGGCGGCCAGCTACCACTCGGCGGGCACGGTCGAGTTCCTGCTCGACAAGGACAGGAACTTCTACTTCATCGAGATCAACTCGCGCATCCAGGTCGAGCACCCGGTGACCGAGATGGTCACGGACACCGACCTCATCCGCGAGATGATCCTCATCGCGGCCGGCAACAAGATGTCCTTCCGTCAGGAGGACATCCGGATGCGCGGCCATGCGATGGAGTTCCGCATCAACGCGGAGGATCCGGACCACAACTTCAAGCCGAGCCCCGGCAAGATCACGACGTTCGTGCCGCCGGCCGGCCCGGGCGTGCGGTGGGACAGCCACATCTACCAGGGCTACTCGGTGCCGCCGCACTACGACTCGATGGTCGGCAAGCTGATCATCCACCGCCACGACCGCAGGCGTACGCTGGAGGTGGCGCGGCGCGCCCTGCAGGAACTGACGCTCGACGGCATCAAGACGACGGCGGGTCTGTTCCTGCGCATCCTCGACCACTCGGACTTCTGCGCCGGCGAGGTCGACACGGGCTTCATCGATCGATACTTCACGCCGCGTTGATCGCGCGGGTTCCTGCGGTCCGCTGCGCGCCGGTCAGGGCGCCGGCGGTCGCGTGCAGTCGGTTTCGAGGGCAG
The DNA here is from genome assembly GCA_016872675.1 of Planctomycetota bacterium. GTDB lineage: Bacteria > Planctomycetota > UBA1135 > UBA1135 > UBA2386 > UBA2386. Next base: position 81,233 of record VGZG01000003.1, on the reverse strand, counting down.
GCATTCCATGAGCATGCGGGTGGGCGTTCTCACCGGCGGCGGCGACGCTCCGGGTCTCAATGCGGCGATCTGCGGCCTCGCGCGCCGATTGCTCGCCGCCAACGCCGAGTTGATCGGCTTCACCGACGGCTGGCGCGGCCTCATCGACGACAGCTCGCGCTCGCTGCAGCGCGAGAACTTCCAACACCTGCTGGTCTACGGCGGCACGTTGCTGGGCAGCAGCGGCGACAATCCATACCGCGAGCCGGCGACGATGGTGCCCAAGGCGCTGGCCACGATCGCGCGGCACAAGCTCGACGCGCTCGTCGCGATCGGCGGCGAGGGCACGCTCGGCGCCGCCGACCGGCTGTTCAAGGACCACCAGGTGCCCGTCGTCGGCGTGCCCAAGACGATCGACAACGACCTCGACGCCACCGACTTCACCTTTGGCTTCTTTTCGGCGGTCGAGACGGCCACGCGCGCCATGGACGACCTGCGCAGCACGGCCGAGTCGCACGGCCGCGTCATGGTCGTCGAGTGCATGGGCCGGCACGCCGGCTGGATCACCGCCTACGCCGGCGTCGCGGCCGGCGCCGAGGCGGTGCTGGTGCCCGAGCGGCCGGCGCACATCGAGGAGTTGTGCCGGAACCTCGCGCGGCTGCGGCAGGCCGGCGCGCGCTCGGCGATCATCGCCGTCGCCGAAGGCGTGCGCATGCACGAGGACGGCGCCTGCCTGTCGTCGATGGACAAGGACGCGTTCGGCGAGTTCAAGACCGGTGGCGCAGCAGCGACGATCGCCAAGCGCGTGCAGGCGCGCCTGGGCTGGGAGGCCCGCCCGGTGGTGCTCGGCCACCTGCAGCGGGCCGGCAAGCCGATCGCCTTCGACCGCATCTTCGCCCTGCGCTTGGGCGCCCGTGCGGCCCGTCTCGTGCTCGAGCGGCGCTTTGGATTCATGGCGGCGATGCGCGCCGGTGATATCGTGGACGTGCCGTTGCATGCGGCGGTCGCGGCGCGCAAGACGCTGACGAACGCCTTCTTGGACCGGTACGAGTCGTTCTTCATGCCGATCGGAGGACCGTGATCGCAAACCTACGTTTGTTCTGCGCCGTGCTGGCCGCTGTTGCCGCTGCTGCCGATGCGGTCGCGCAGGTCCCCGGCTCGACGACCGGCTACCAGTCGTATTTGCGCACCTGGCAGGGCCGGGCGGGCATGTCGACGACGGCCCGGTCGCAAGGTCAAGGGTCGACGCCGCCGCAGGGGTTGATCGTGCCGCAGCAACCCTTCGTCCCGGGCTTGCAGTCGCCTGGTGCGAGCGATCCGTTCCAGGCGCGGTGGAGTGCGCCGCGACCGCTGCAACTGGCGCGCGGCTTCCCGATCTTCCCGTCGCAGTTCGCGGCGCTCGGCGATTACGCCGCGTCTCCCGACAAGATGACGACGCCGATCTTGCCGTTACTGTCAGCGCCCGCGCCGGCGGACAACGAGCCGCTGGGCTGGCCGGCCTGGGCGCGACTCAAGAGCAAGCAGCCGTTGCCCTTCGCGCCGGATGCGGCGCTGTTGATCCGGCACGCCGAGCGCGTGTGGTTCAAGGCCGAGGCCGCCGAACCCTTCGTGCCGTTGGCGTTCCATGACAAGTTGCGCGGACTCAAGGCCGGCGCCAGCGTCGAAGTGCGCAGCATCGGCGAGTTCGAACTGCTGCTGCACAACAGTTCGCGGCTGATCGCCCGCGGTCCGACCCTGGTCCACGTCGACGAGCTCAGCGAGGGCAAGATAGCCTTGCGCGTGCCGACGGTTTCGTGGCTGCGCGTCGCCACCACGGGTCGCGACCACGTCATCGCGCTGCCCGGCGGCGGCACGCTCAGGTTGACGGCGCCGCCGCCTGCGGTCGTGCCGAGCTTCCTGCCCGCGCCCGTGCCGATGTCGGCGCCGCTGCCTGGCGTCACCGACATCGTGATCGATCGCATGTACGAGCCGAGTTGGCTCGGTGGTCGCGCGACCGTGACGAATCTCGGCTCGACGACCGTGACGTGGTCGAGCACGTCCGGAGACGTCGTCGTCGCGCCGGGACAGCGCTTCGTGTTCTTCGTCACGGCGCCGGACGCGCCGCTGCCGGCGGAACTCGCGCTCGGCGGCGCCACGCGCACCGACGACGGTGACGCCGTGCTCTGCCGTGCGGGCCAGGCCGCATCGGTATCGTGGTCAGGCGCATCGTTCGCCCTGCCCAAGGGCGCGACGGTGCGCCTCGAACCACAGCAAGGCCGGCCGTTCGCGCCGGCGCCCGCCAAGGCTCCGGGGGCCGGCGGGCCGTGAGCCCGGCTGAGGTCGCGCGCGCCGTCGCCGTGGCCGCCGAGCGTTTGCCGGGCGAGGTCGTGCGCACGCCGACCGTCGCATCAGCGTGGTGGTCGGCGGCCTGTGGCCGTGAGGTGCGCCTCAAGCTCGAGAACGTGCAGGCCACCGGCAGCTTCAAGCTGCGAGGCGCCACGCATGCGCTACAGCGCCTGCCGGCGGCGAAGCGAGCGCGCGGCGTCGTCGCCGCTTCGTCCGGCAACCACGGCCTCGGACTCGCGTCGGCGGCGCGCACGCTCGGCGTCGCCGCCACGGTCTACGTGCCGACGACGACGGCGGCCGAGAAGCGGGCGGCCATCGCCGCGCTCGGCGCCACCGTCGTCGTGCACGGCGACGACTGCGTCGACACCGAGACCCGCGCCCGTGCCGACGCGCTGACGAGCGGGCGCGCGTACATCTCGCCATACAACGACCCCGATGTGCTCGCCGGCCAGGGCACCATCGCCGTCGAACTGCTCGCGCAGTGGCCGGAGGTCGAGACCGTTTACGTCGCGATGGGTGGCGGCGGCCTGCTCGCCGGCATGGCGGCGTACGCCAAGTCCGTCCGCCCGGACGTCGAATTCGTCGCGTGCTCGCCAGCGGCGTCGCCGGCGATGGCCGCGTGCGTGCGCGCCGGCGCGATCGTCGACGTGCCCTGCCACGACACGTTCTCGGACAGCACGGCCGGCGGCGTCGAGCCGGGCGCGATCACGTTCCCATTGTGTCGCGACCTCGTCGACCGCTGGATCGAGGTCGACGAACGCGCGATCGCCGAGGCCGTCGCCGACACGCTGGCGCACGCGCATCTGCTGGTCGAAGGCGCGGCCGGCGTCGCGTTCGCGGCTTGCCGACAGGACGTCGCGGCTCGTGGTCGCCGTGCGGCAGTGATCGTCTGCGGCGGCAACGTGCCGTACCAGCGCCTGCGCGCGATGCTGGCGCTCGCCGGCCGCTAACGGCCGCAGCGGCCCGGCGGCGCGGCGCCGAGCAGGCTCGCGCGTTGGCGACGATGCCAACTGTGCCGGCTGCTGATACGTCGAGCAGCGCGCCGAGGACGACACAGCCGAGCGCCAACGACACGAGTGGCGCTGCGTAGGTCGCGGGCGAAGTCGCTGCTGACCAGCGAACGCGTCTGGTAGCCGCGCACGCCGGGCAACCGGCGCGAGACGCTGGCGGCATGCCTGGCGGCGTTGATCCCGGCGACGGTGGTCTGGCGCGCGCGCTAGAAGGCGCCGTCGGGCAGCGCGGCGGAAGCTCGGTATGTGCACAAATGGCGCGGTTCGTCGCCCCGGCTTGGGTAGGCGCGTAAGGTGAGGCTGGCGCGACGCAGCCGGCGGGTAGATTGCGCGTCATGCGCACCGTCCTGCTGCTGCTCCTCACCGCATCGCCGTCGCTCGCCCAGGACCGCAACGTTTCCGGCGGGCCGCTGCGCGCCGACCAATCCTGCTACGACGTGTTGCGCTACGGCTTGCGCATCGCCGTCGATCCGGCGCAGAAGCGCATCGACGGCGTGCTGACGATGCGCGCCCGGCGCGTCGCCGACGGCGAGCGCATCGCGCTCGACCTCGACCCGGCGCTGGCCCTAAGCGCCGTGACGGTCGACGGCGCGGCGGTGGCGGCGGAGCGCGCTGGCGGCCGCTTTACCGTGCCGGTCGCCGCGGCGACCGGCAGCGAGTTCGCCGTCGAGGTCGCCTACGGCGGCGTGCCCCGCGAGGCGCGCAATCCACCGTGGGACGGCGGCTTCACCTGGTCGCAGACGAAGGCTGGCGCGGCGTGGATCGCGACCAGTTGCCAGGGCGAGGGGGCGGACCTGTGGTGGCCGTGCAAGGACCATCCGTCGGACAAGCCCGACGGCTTCGAGCTCTGGTGCACGGTGCCGGCGGGGCTCGTGTGCGCCAGCAACGGCGTGCAGCAGGGCGAGCCCGTGCGCGACGCCGGCGCGGGAACGGTCACGTGGCATTGGCGCACCGACCTGCCGATCGCCAACTACAACGTCGCGCTCAACATCGCGCCCTACGTCGAGCTGGCCGACACCTTCGAGTGCGTCGACGGCACGAAGATGCCGGTGCGCTTCTTCGTGCTGCCCGAGAGCAGCAAGCGCGCGAAGGCGTGCATGCCGCAGTTCCTCGACCACATTCGCGCGTTCGAGGAACTGCTGGGTCCATACCCGTTCCGGCGCGAGAAGTACGGGCTCGCCGAGACGCCGCACCTTGGCATGGAGCACCAGACGATCATCGCCTACGGCAACGGCTTCCGGGACGAGCAATACGACTGGCTGCACAACCACGAACTCGCGCACGAGTGGTGGGGCAACCTGGTCACCTGCCGCGACTGGAAGGACATGTGGATCCACGAGGGCTTCGGGACCTACATGCAGCCGCTGTACCGCGAGCGGCGTTTTGGCCGGAAGGCCTACGACGACGAGGTCGCCAAGTACCGGCTGATGAACCGATCGCCGGTCGCGCCGCGTGAAGTCCGCAACAGTCACGAGATCTACTTCACCGGCGGCGGCGGCAACGACATCTACTACAAGGGCAGCGCGGTCCTGCACCAGTTGCGCTGGCAGATGGGCGACGAGCGTTTCTTCGCCTTCCTGCGTCGCATGTGTTACCCGGACGCGGCGGCGGCGAAGACGACCGACGGCTCTGCGGTGCGCTTCGTCGACACCGACGAGGTCGTGAAGCTCGCCAGCGAGGTCGCAGGCGAGGATCTCGCGTGGTTCTTCGAGGTCTACGTCCGCCAGCCGGCGCTGCCACGCCTGACCGAGCAGCGCGAAGGCGGCGTGTTGCGGCTGGCCTGGCAGGTCGCCGGCGAACTGCCGTTCGCTCTTGCCGTGCCGGTGCGCGTCGGCGCCGAGGAAGTTCGCGTCGAGATGCCTGGTGGCAAGGGCGAGGTGCAGGTCGGCGATCGCGACGTCGTGGTCGATCCGCGGCGACAACTGCTCGTCCAGCGCAGCGGCGGCAGGCGGTGACGGTTGGTGGTCGGCGCGCGCTGCGGCATGATCCGCGCGTGATCCGTCGCCCGCCGGAGGTCCATGGCGCCGCATTCGACCTGCTGGTCGTCGGCGGTTCGCTGTTCGCCTGCGCCTTGGCGCGCGACGCCGCCTGCGCCGGCCTGCGCACGTTGCTCGTCGCGCCCGATGACTTTGGCGCGCGAGGGCGGCAACGCGGGTGGCTGGCGGCTGGACTCGACGCCGGGGCGGCCGCAGCCGGCGTTGCCAGGGCGTTCGCGGACCGGGAGTGGTTGCTGCGCATGGCGCCGCATCGCGTGCGGCCGGCCCGCGCGCTCGTCGTCGCCGCCGGTAGCGACAGTGGGCCTGCGGACGTCATGCCGCGACTGCGTCGACTGGCCGCGGCAACGCCAGGCAGCACGTTGCCGCCGCCGCAGGCAATCGTTCCGGAACTCGCGCGATGCCTATGGCCCGAGTTGACGATGGACGCCGCCGCCAGCGCGGTCCTGGCGTTCGACGCGGTGCTCGACGAAGCCGGCCTGGCGCGCAATCTCGCCCGCGACGCTGCCGCCGCTGGCGCCGCCATCTGGCCACGCTCCAACGTCGTGCGCGTCGGCCTCGACGGCGTCGAAGTGCACGCGCCATGGTGCGATCGGCGCGCCGTGACGCGCGCGGCGGTGACGTTCGCGGCCGAGGATCCGGTCGCCGTCGCCGCCACGTTCCGCGTCGATGTCGCTGCGCGTCTAGTGATGGAAACCGGCGCGCGCGTTGCGCTGGCGACGGCGCAGCCGGAGATCGCCCGCATCGCGTCTGGCGGCGTCGGCGTGCTGGAGGCCGCGCCAAGCGACGTCATGGCCGACGCGTGGTGGCGTGCCGGCGTGGCCGACGGCCGGGCCGACGCATGCTGGCGCGACGTTCCCGGGTTGACGCTCGAACCGCAAGCCGTGCAATCGATCGTCATGGCGCCGAGCCTGCCGCAACTTGTCGTCGAGGAAACCGTCGCAGGAAAATTCGCCAGCAAGTCGTCGTCGCCGTTGCGGGCCGTGACGGCGGCGCGACTCACGCGCGAACGCCTGTTTCCGAACGCCGCGCCCAACGGTTGCCGCGCGATTTGCGGCGGCGGGGGCGTGCGCGCGCCCTTGGAGCCGTTGTGGCGGCGCCACGGCAGCGACGCGGCGATTGTCGCGCGGCTCGCCGGCGCCAGCGCCGATGCCGCGCGCGTCGTGTGCCCGCATCGTGGCGTGCTCGCGGCCGAGGTCGACTTCGCCCTCGCCGTGGACGCCGCGGTGCGCTTCGAAGACGTCGTCCGCCGGCTTTTTTGCGACGCATCCTGCCCGGACTCCGAGTGCCTTCGGCGCGCCCACGGCCGGTACCTGCGCGGCGCCGGCGAGCACGTCGCCGACGCCGATCCGGGCGCCGCCATCGCGGCGGCGCTGGCGGCGCTTGCGCCCCTGCCAAAGCCGCCGCGCTGAACGGCGCGCGCCTTGCCGCACACGCCGTTATCATCCAGCGATGCTCGCAACGTTCTTCATGGTCATTTGCATCGTGCCGCAAGACGTCGCGATGCCCGCGGCGCCGACGGCTGGCACGCTGGGCGCATGGTCGACCGCGATCGAGCCGGATGAGGTCGAAGCAGCCTTCCGCGCGATTCCCTGGCGCAACGAACTCGCGCCGGCGATCGAGGAGGCCAAGGCGCTCGGCCGGCCGATCCTCTTGTGGACGATGAACGGGCATCCGCTCGGCTGCACCTGAAACAACGGCGTCCGCGGACGCCAGACGGTCTGGTCAGACCGACGCATCCAGGAACTCGCGCGCGAATTCGTGCCGGTGGCGGCTGAGGCGTACCAGCTCTACCCCGAAGATCCCTCGCACCTCGCGCGCGTCGCGAACGATCCCGCGCACCGTTTCTTCCGCCGTTACGGCGAGTCGATGCCGCCCGAGGACTGGCATGCGCAAGGCACTAAGCAGGGCATCTACCTAATTGGCCCCGACGGCGAGTACCTCGAAGGGCGGCGTGCGGCGAGTTCAGCCAGCGAGATGCTGCCGCGTTTCGAACGCGCGGTCGAGCGTTGGCAGCAACTGCGCAAGCGGCTTCGCTACGCCAACAAACCGGTGCCGCCCCGCGGCCAGCCGACGCCGCCCGACTGCGACGACGCGAAGATGTTGCTGCGCGTGAGCCTGCGCGATCTGCCGGGCGACGCGCCGGGTGACGTCGTGCGCTGGCGTCCTGGGGCCTTCGACGACGCCAATTGGGCGACGTTCGGGCAGTGGGCCTGGAACCAGGACTGGTTCGCGATCGACGATCCGCGCCGACTGGTGCCGTCCGGCAGCGAAGAACAAGCGGCCGATGCGGAGTTCGCGCGCCGGCTGTGCGCGGAGGTGTTCGTGGACCGCGTGCGCGGCCAGGCGGCGTCATGGACGCCGGCGCAGGTGCGCAGCGCGAGCTTGCGCATGCGGCGAGTCCGCTCTGTCGGCGCGTTGCACACGATCGAGTACCACGGGGAGGCCGATCTCGCCGATGGCGAGCGGGGCGTTCGCGTTCGCTGCTTCGGCCGCGGCGAGTTCGATTCGGCTAGCGCTCGGTTCCGGTCGTTCGAACTAGTCGGCCTGGGCCTGCGTCGTGGCGCTCATCCAGCGAACCAACGCGCACAGATGATCGGGCCGTCGCCGATCGGCTTCTCGCTGCGGCTGCACGTCGCGGCCGAAGGCAAGCGTGGCGCCCGACGGTGATCGGCGCCTGCGGCGCGCAGTGCCTGGCTTGTCGCGCGGGGTCGCGCTGGCTGGCCTCGGCGGTTGGTTGACGCTCAGCGCCAGCCACGACGAGGCCGCCGCCGTGCGCCTGCTGGGCGCTGCAGTCGATGGTGGCATCGATCTCGTGGACCTCGCCGGCTGCGAACATGTGGACGTCTACTTCTGTCATCGCGAGGACCCGGCCACGCCGTCCGGCGGGCGTTGCATGACGCAGGCTCCCACGGCCTGCCCCGCACTCGTCGAACCCGCGGCATGAGGTATCCTTCGGCGCATGCCGCGTCCCTTCGTTGCCAGGCTCATGCCACTGCTTCTGGCTGGTGGCGTCGTTGCCCAGCGCGTCGCCGAGTCGGCCGAGCCGAATCAGTCGACGACGACGGCGACCGTGCTGGCGTTTGGTCAGGAAGCCTTCGGCGTCCTGGGCATAGCTGGAGACGCGGATTGGTACGCGCTCACGGTGCCTGCCGGCGTGCGTATGTGGGCCGAGACGGGACCCGGCGTCGGCGCGCAGGCGCGCGATACCGTGCTGACGCTGCTCGACGCCAGCGGTTCGCCGTTGCGCAGCAACGACGACGGCGTGGCATCTGGCTGGTACTCGCGGCTGTACGTGCCCGCGCTGCCGGCCGGCCAGTACTTCCTGGTCGTCGAGGCGGGCCCGAGCAGTCAGATCGGCGGCTCCTACACGCTAGACGTTCGTGGCGGCGTCGCGGCGACCGCGAGCGCGCCGATCGTGCCCGAGGGGCCGGAGAACAATGACCCGCGCCTTGGCGGGGTGGCGACCGGCGTCACCTTGCCGGCGCGCTGCAGCGGCGCTGCGCCGAGCACGGGACCCGGCGGCGACTGGGACTTCTACCGCTTCGCGCTTGCGTCCGAATCGTTCGTCGAAGCCCGCGTCAACGGCACGGCAGCGCACCCGTCGTCACTGCGCCTCGACGATCCGGTGCTCTACCTCTTCGACAACGGCGCCCCGCCGAACGTCCTCGCTGGCCCGTTCCAGTCGTCGTCCTTCGGCGTCTACGACGCGATGCTCGAGGCGCGCCTGCCTGCGGGCGTCTACCAGATCGCCATCCGCGGCTGGAACGGCAGCCTCGGTGGCGCCTACTACCTGGACATCGCGCGGCGCGACGCCGCGCGCGTGACCGTGTACGCCGGCGGCTGCGGCGGTCGCGTCCTCGACGTGGCGACGACCGACGCCGGGCCGTCGGCGCCGCTCCGCATGGAGCGCCCGGTGATCGGCACGACCTTCAGCCTGCTCGGCGGCAACCTCGGCGCCAACAGCTTCACGTTCCACGTCGTCGGCTTCGCGCCGACCTTCCTCGATCTCGGCATGCTCGGCGCGCCGGGTTGCACGCTCGAGGTCTCGTACGTCGACACGCCGCTGTACCTCGCCGACGCGGCCGGTCGCGTCGTCTACCCGCTGGCGCTGCCCGAGGCAGCCAGCCTGCTCGGTCTGTCCGTCCAGAGCCAGGCCGCCGTGTTCGACCTGAGCAACGCGCTCGGCGTGACGTTGAGCAACCGCGTCGCCGCCGTCGTCGGCAACTGATCGCAAGCAGCGGATCGCAGGCAACTGGCCGCAAGCAGCGGACCGCAGGCACCGGCGTGCAGGGAAACGGACCGGGGGCAACGGCTCGCCGTTCGAGCCGCGCGCCCGCGCGGCGATCAGTCCGCTGCGGGCGCCTCGCAGACGATGCGGGCGCCGCGCGAGCAGCACCGTCTGCCGCCGTCCGGTCACAGCGCGCGCACGCGCAGGTTGCGGTAGGCGACCTCGTCGCCGTGGTCCTGCAGGCACAGGCGCCCCTGCTTCGCCTTGCCGAACGGCCAGTCCTTGAACTTGCTCGCGGCGATCATCGCGTCCCACTCGGGGCCTTCGCCGGGCGCGTCGACCACCATCGCGCCGTTGAGCCAGAAGCGGATGCGGCCCTCGTGGACGAGGATGCGCGCGTCGTTCCACGCGCCGGCCGGGCGCACGGGCGCGGCCTTGGGCGCGACGAGGTCGTACAGCGCGCCGACGCCGTGCTTCGCCGAAGGCTTGGCGCCCTGGTCGTCGAGCACCTGGAATTCGGGGCCTGACATGTAGCTGTCTTGGTTGGCCTCGGTGACGTGCCACATCACGCCGCTGTTGGCCTTGGGCGCCACGCGGAACGAGAAGCGGAAGTCGAACGCGCCGTACTCGTCGACGCTCACGAGGTCGCCGCCGCCGCCGTTCTTGCCGTGCACGATCGCCGCGTCCTGCACCGACCAGCCCTGCGCCGGCAGGCCTTCGCCCTTGTAGGCGCGCCACGCGTCGATCTTGCGGCCGTCGAACAGCAGCTGGAAGCCTTCCTTGCGCTCGGTCTCGCCGAGGAAGTTCAGCGGCTCGGGCGCGAGGGTCACTACGCCGTTCGCGGCCCACTCGCTGCCGCGCGCGACGAGGCGGCGCAGTTGCGGGTCGCTCCAGCTGGCTCGGCTCTGCGGCACGTTCTTCCAGGTGTGGCCGAGCGGCGTGTGGAAGACGCGGCCCTTGCCCCAGGTCGCGACCGTGGCCATCGGCTCGTCGGCGCCGGTGCCGCCGGTCTTGGTGTCGCTGAACGCCGTCATCAGCAGCGTGAACTCGCTGCCCGGCGCGCGCCAGAGCTTGTGGTACAGCTCGTCCGGGTGCATCCGGAACGGCGCCATGCCGGCCGTGATCGGGTGTTCCGCGACGACCTTGACGTCGAACGGATGGAAGCTGCCGTGGCCGGTGCCGTCGCGCCACAGCAGGCCGACGAGGCGTTCGTAGTCGGTCCAACCGGGGAAGGCGTTGTTGGCCGCGTGCAACACGCTGACGCCGACGCCGCCCTCGACCGCCTGCAGGAAGCCCTTCTCGGCGGCTTCGCCCCAGCGCGGGCCGTTGTAGTCGAGCACGATGAGCTGCAGCTTGCCGGCGGCGGCCAGCTGCGGCGCTTCGGCGAGCGCCTTGCCCGGCTCGTACGTGATCGTGACCTCGAAGCGGCCGGTCTCGGTCAGCGCGCGTGCCACCTCGGGCGCGGTCCACTCCCAGTCGTGGTTGTTGGCGCCGCTGACCAGCAGGGTCTTGATGGGCGGGTCTTGCGGCGCGAGGGCGGGCGACGAAGCGGAGACGAACACGACGGCCGAGGCGACGAACATGCGCGGAGGGTACCGGTTCTATTGCGTGCTGGCGACGGACTGCCTCCTGAGGTATTGGATCGCCATGCGGTGGCGGGCGGTATCTCCGTGGTTTCTCGGCGGCGTCGCGGCCATTGCGACGATCATCTCGGCGTCGACTGCGCCGGCGCAGGGCATCAGCCGCGCGGTCGCGGCGGCGGAAGCGCTGGGCGCCCGCTGCGGCGTCGCGGTCTGCGACCCCGGCGGCCGCTGGCTGTACCGGCACGGCGCCGGCGAAGCGCTGGCGCCGGCGAGCAACATGAAGGTCCTCACCGCGGCGGCGGTGGTGAACGGCCTCGGCGCCGACTTCCACTTCGTCACGACGTTCGCCCTGCGCAACGGCCGTCTGCGCGTGATCGCCAGCGGCGACCCCAACTGGCTCCAGGACACACTGCACGACAGCGCCCACGTGTTCGCCGCGGTCGCGCGGGCGCTGGCGCAGAAGGGCGTCGCCGCGGTCGGTGGCATCGACCTCGACGCGGGCAACTTCACCGGCCCGTCGCGGCCGGCGACGTGGCCACAGGACCAACTGCAGACGTACTACTGCGCGCCGACCGGCCCGTTCGTGCTCGAGCAGGGCACGTTCGCGCTGCGCGTCGAAGCGCGGGGCGCCTTGGCGCATACTGCGATCATCGCGCCGGTTGTCGACGTTCCGGTGCTCGGCGCGATCGATCTAGTCGATCGGGCAGGCAGCAAGGGCGTCGTCTACGGCGCGATCGACCAGGGCGACGGCGTCAAGGTCAGCGGCCGTTTCCTGCGGCGCGGCAGTCCGGCGACGATCCGCACGGCGGTGGGCGACCCGGCGTGGTGGTACGAGCAGGCGCTGCGCAAGGCGCTCGCTGACGCCGGCGTCCGCGTCGGCGAGCCGGCGTCGTTGCCCGACCAGGTCGTGCACGAGCACAAGAGCGACCTGCGCCTCGCCGTGCTGCGCATGCTCGAGGACAGCTCCAACTTCGACGCCGAGCAGTGCCTGCGCGCGCTCGGCAGCAAGACGCGCAACGACGGCAGCCTTGCCGGCGGCGTCGCGGCGCTGCGCGACGAGGTCGTCAAGCTGGTGGGCGCGGCGCCAGAGGGCAGCATGTTCGTCGACGGCTCCGGCTTGTCGAAGACCAACCGCGTCGCCGCCGGCCTGCTCGCGGCCGTGCTGGTGAAGAGCAATGCGACGAGCTCCGGTCCGCTGCTGCGCGCCTGCCTGCCGGTCGCCGGCCAGACCGGCACGCTGCAGGAGCGCTTCCGGGGCAGCGACCTCGTCGGCCGCGTGCGCGCCAAGACGGGATGGATTCGCGGCGCTTCGGCGCTCTCCGGGCTGGTCGAGCGGCGCGACGGCAGCGTCCGCTTCTTCGCCATCCTGATGAACTACGACCCGCGCAAGGACGGCCTCAACCGCGATCTCAAACGATTGCAAGAGGAGATCGTCGCGGCCGTCGACCGCATGGACGGCGGCAAGTGACCGTCGATCTGCGGCGTGCGCTCGTCGTCGCGGAAGAACTGGCGCTGGCGGCTGGCGCCGACCTCGTGCAGCGGCGCGCCGAAGCGGCGGCACGGCCGGAGTCGAAGGGCGTGCGCCGCGAACTGGTCACCGCGGCCGACCGCGCCGCCGAGGCGATCGTCGTCGGCGGCCTGCGGCGCGCGTTTCCCGAGCACGCGGTGCTCGCCGAGGAAGGCGGCCTGACCGCTGCGGGTGGCGCGGAGTGGACGTGGATCGTCGATCCGCTCGATGGCACCACCAACTACGTGCACGGCTTACCGCACTTCGCGGTCGCGATCGCGCTCGTGCGCGGGGGCGAGCCGGCTCTCGGCGTGGTGCACGCGCCAGCGCTCGGCGACACCTATTCCGGCGCCCGCGGGCTTGGCGCCGTCGTGCGACGGGCCAATGGCAGCAGCAGGCCGCTGCGGGTGTCGGGCACGACCGAGTTGGCCGATGCGCTGCTTGCCACCGGCTTCAGCTACGTGCGCAACGAGCCCGGGCGCGACGACAACAGCGGTCATGTCGCCGCACTGCTGCCACACTGCCGCGACCTGCGCCGGCTGGGCTCGGCGGAGCTCGACCTCTGCTACGTCGCGGCCGGCGCGTTCGATGGTTACTGGGAGCTGTATCTCGCGCCCTACGACAAGGCGGCCGGGGCCTTGCTCGTGCGCGAGGCGGGCGGCTGCGTCAGCGACTGGGCCGGCGGCGACGATTGGCTTTACGGCGATCGCGTGCTGGCGAGCAATGGCGCGCTGCACGCCGAACTCCGCCGTCGGCTCGCCGGCGGCTGACATACGTCGCCTTGGCGTCGTGCGCTCAGGGGCGCTGCGCGCGGATTGCGTTCGACGCCTGGATGCCGCGGCTGCCAGCAGGGCGGACCTCAAGGCTGCCGGCTTGGCGCCGGGCGTTCGAACTGCCGCTTCAGATCGCCGAACGCTTCGGGTCGCCGTTGACCATCTTCACGATGCTGCCGCCGCGCGCGAGCGGCGAGCGTTTGAGCAGCGGCAGCAGCACGGCCTGTAGTTTGTCCTGGTCGGGGCCGCAGAAGAACAGCGTGCACTCACCGCCGCCAAGCTCGTCGCCGTCGTACTCGCCGACCCCGGCGTCGCGGACCGCGTCGTCGAGTTCCTCGGCAAAGGCCTCGAGGTCGGCGCGTTCCTGGTGGGTGCCCATCAGGCGGTTGCTGAGCTTGAGCACGACGAGGACGTCCTGCTCGGCGGCGTCGCTGTAGTCACCGTCTTCGTCGTCGGGGCGTGCGGCGGCCGGCGTCATGCGGCGCAAGGTTAGGAGGCTGCGTCGCGGAAGACCACGCTGCCCGGCTTGCGCGTGCGCGCCGCCGGCAACGCCGCGCCGAAGTGCGCGAAAAGACCGCGGTGGGGTGACTGGTCAGCGGTCTGCCAATCGGTACAATGCAGGGTTGGTCGCGTGGCACGAAACTCGGAATCGATCCCAAGGACGCCAGGCAAGGCCGCCACCCAGGACGGGTGGGTGGTGGTGCGTGGCGCCCGGGAACACAACCTCAAGGGGGTGGACCTGTCGTTCCCCCGCGACGCGCTGACCACCTTCACCGGCGTGTCGGGGTCGGGCAAGTCGAGCCTGGCGCACCACACGATCTACCAAGAGGGCCAGCGCCGCTTCCTGGAGAGTCTGAGCTCCTACGCGCGGCAGTTCCTCGGCCGCATGGAGAAGCCGAAGGTCGATCTCGTCGAGGGGCTTTCCCCGACGGTGTCGATCGACCAGAAGTCGACGAGCCACAGCGCCCGCTCCACGGTCGGCACGCTGACCGAGGTCGGCGACTTCCTGCGCCTTTTGTGGTCTCGCCTGGGCGAGCCGCGCTGTCCTACCTGCGACGCCGCCATCGAAGCCTGGTCGCCGGAGCGCATCGTCGACGCCATGCTCGCCGACCACGACGGCGCTGCGGCGATGGTGCTCGCGCCGGTGGTGCGCGAACGCAAGGGCGAGTACCGCAAGGAACTCGCCGAGTGGGCGCAGACCGGCTTCGTCCGCGCCCGCATCGATGGCGTCGTACGCCGCCTCGACGAGCCGATCGAGCTTGCGCGCTACGTCTACCACACGATCGAACTGGTCGTCGACCGCCTGACGATCGGCTCGGACGCGCGCTCGCGCCTGAGCGAAGCGGTCGAGCAGGCGGTGTCGCTCGGCGGCGGCTTGTGCGCGTTGGCTTGGGGCGACGGTGACTACCGGTTGTTCTCGACGCAGCGCAGTTGCCCCAACGGCCACGGCGCGCTGCCCGAGATGGAGCCGCGGCTGTTCTCGTTCAACAGCCCGATCGGCGCTTGCGGCACGTGCGACGGCATCGGGCTGAGCTTCGGCTTCGCGCCGGAGCTGCTGGTCGCCGACGCCGGCAAGTCGGTGCGCGACGGCGCGCTGCACGTGTTCACCGACGACGGGCGGCTGGTCTATGGCCGCCTGACCATCGACCACCTCGCCGCCGTCGGCAAGGCATTCGGCTTCGACGTCGACACACCGTGGCAAGACCTGCCGGCAAAGGCCCGCAAGGTCGTGATGCACGGCTCGGGCAAACAGACGTTCGAGTTCCGCTGGAAGCGCCAGGGAGCGATGTCGACGACGACCGGCAGCGACCGCATCGCGTTCCCCGGCCTGATCGGCCACCTCGAACGCGTCTACCGGCCGTCGCGCGCTCGCCACCTCGACCGCTTTCGCGCCGCTGCGCCATGCAGCGACTGCGGCGGCGCGCGTCTTGGCGCCGCGGGCCGCGCGGTGCGCTTTCAGGGCCGCACGCTGCCCGAAGTGCTCGACCTGTCGGTCGCCGACGCGCTGACATGGACGCGCGGCCTGCGGCTCGCCGGCAACGCCGCGCGCATCGGACGCGACATCCTGCAGGAGATCGAGCGACGGCTGCTGTTCCTCGTCGACGTCGGCCTCGGCTACCTGACGCTCAGTCGTCGCGCGCCGACGCTCTCAGGCGGCGAATCGCAGCGCATCCGCCTGGCGGCGCAGGTGGGCGCTGGCCTGCGCGGCATCCTCTACGTGCTCGACGAGCCGAGCATCGGCCTGCACGCCCGCGACCAGCAGCGGCTGCTGCGCACGCTCGAAGCGCTACGCGACCGTGGCAACACCGTCGTAGTCGTCGAGCACGACGAGGAGACCATGCGTCGCAGCGACTTCCTCGTCGACATCGGCCCTGGCGCTGGGGTGCACGGCGGCGAGGTCACCGCCGCGGGCTCGCCGGCCGAGGTCGAGGCGACGCCCAGCTCGCTGACCGGCCGCTACCTGCGCGGCGAACTCGCCGTGCCGATGCCAAAGCAACGGCGCGAGCTGCCAAAGGGCGCGCTGAAGATCGTCGGCGCGCGCCAGCACAACCTGCAAGGCGTCGACGTCACCATCCCGCTCGGCCGCTTCGTCGCGATCACCGGCGTCTCCGGCTCCGGCAAGTCCACGCTCGTGCACCACGTGCTGGTGCCGGCATTGCAGCGCGAACTCGGCGGCGCCGAGGGTCTCGCGTCACACTGTCAGCGCGTCGACGGCATCGGCCAAATCGACAAGGTGGTGGAGATCGACCAGGCGCCGATCGGCCGCACGCCCCGCAGCAACCCGGCGACCTACACCGACGTGTGGTCGCACGTCCGCGACCTGTTCGCGCAACTGCCCGAGAGCAAACTGCGCGAGTACGACAAGGGTCGATTCTCGTTCAACGTGCCTGGCGGGCGCTGCGAGGCTTGCGAGGGCGCTGGGCTCACCACGCTGGAGATGAACTTCCTGGCGCCGGTCGAGGTCGTTTGTGAGGAGTGCGGCGGCGCGCGCTTCCACGCCGAGACGCTGGCGGTGCGCTGGCAGGGCAAGAGCGTCCACGACGTGCTCGAGATGACCATCGATGAGGCGGCGAAGTTCTTCGCCGATTTGCCCAAGGTCGCGCGCGGACTGGTCGCGATGCAGGACGTCGGTCTCGGTTACCTCAAGCTCGGGCAGCCGTCGACGACGCTGAGCGGCGGCGAGGCGCAGCGCGTCAAGCTGGCGACCGAGTTGCAGCGCCCGGCGACCGGCAAGACCTTCTACGTGCTCGACGAGCCGACCACCGGCCTGCACTTCCACGACGTCGCCAAGCTGCTGGCGTCGCTGCAGCGCCTGGTCGACGCCGGCAACACCGTGCTGGTCATCGAGCACAACCTCGACGTCGTGCGCGCGGCCGACTGGCTGATCGAGATGGGGCCCGAAGGCGGCAGCGGCGGCGGCCGCGTCGTCGCCACCGGCTCGCCGGAGGACGTCGCCGACTGCGACGCGGCGCCGACCGGCGCGGCGCTGCGCGCGCTCGGCCTCGGCCGCAAGGGCGGCAAGGCGGCGGCGCCGCCCGCAGCGATGGCGCGCGCGGCCAAAGTGGCGAAGCCGCAGAGCATCGCGGTGCGCGGCGCGCGCACGCACAACTTGCAGGCCGTCGACATCGACGTGCCGCTCGGTTCGTTCACGGTCGTCACCGGCCCGTCGGGATCCGGCAAGTCGAGCCTCGCCTTTGACACGATCTTCCAGGAAGGGCAGCGCCGCTTCCTCGAGAGCATGTCGACGTACGCGCGCCGCTTCCTCGGCCGCATGGACCGGGCGCCGTGCGACCGCATCGACGGCCTCGGCCCGGCGATCGCGATCGATCAGAAGCGCACCGCGCGCAGCCCGCGGTCGACGGTGGCGACTACGACCGAGATCCACGACTACCTGCGCCTGCTGTACGCGCGCATCGGCCGCGCGCACTGTCCGACGCACGGCCAGGAACTCGCGGCGTGGTCGCCGAGCAAGGCCGCGGCGCGTTGCGTCGGCGACTGGCCGGGCCGGCGCGTGTTCGTGCTGGCGCCGATCGCGGTCCCGCCGGACGCCGCGGCGGGCTGGCTCGAGGCGCTGCGCCGTGAGTGGCAGGCGGCCGGCCACGTGCGCGCGCTAATCGACGGCGTCGAGCGCCGCATCGACGAGCCGTGGGGCAAGGTCGCGCCGAGCGAACTCTTTCTCGTGCTCGATCGTGCGACGGTCGGCGATCGCGCGCGCCTCGCCGACGCGATCGAGCAGGCGCAGGCGGCCGCCGGGGCGCACGGCGGCGCTGCCGCCGCGGTGGTGCAACTCGCCGACGGCGACGACAAGGGGGCGCGGCATTGGTTCCGCGCCGAGGCTGGCTGCCACCTGTGCGGCTACGAGGCCCCGCGCGAGGTGCATCCGCGCTGGTTCTCGTTCAACCACCACAGCGGCGCCTGCCCGAGTTGCCTTGGCCTTGGCAACGTCGTGGTGTGCGCTGAGGAACTGCTCGTCAACCATCCGGACAAGCCGGCCTTCGGTGGCGCCATCCAGCACCCTGGCGCGGCGTTCAGCTTCCTGGTCGGGCGCGACGGGTACTTCGCCGAGGTGGCGCAGGCATTGGCCGCGCGGCGCGGCTTCGACCTGAGCAAGCCGTGGCGCAAGCTGTCCCCCGACGTGCGCAAGCTGCTGCTGCGCGGCGCCGGCGACGAGCGCTTCGAGGTGGTGTTCAAGAAGGACGGCGGCGGCAGCCGCCGCGAGTGGCGCATGCAGGTGGCGTGGAAGGGGCTCGCGCGCCAGGTCGAGGAGTGGTTCCTCGGCAAGGAAGGCGACGATGCCGGCGATCCGCGCTTTGGCGCGGTGATGCGGAGCCAGCCGTGCCCCGAATGCGCCGGCGAAAGGTTGCTGCCGGGCCCGCGCGCGGTGCGCGTCGGCGGCGCGCGCCTGCCGGAGGTCCTCGCTGACACCGTCGACATGGCGCTGGCGCGGCTCGCGGCGTGGAAGCTGAACGCGAACGAGAAGCGCATCGCCCAGGACGTGCTCAAGGAGCTGCACAACCGCCTGACGTTCCTGCGCGACACGGGACTCGGCTACCTGACGCTCGACCGCTCGGCGTCGACGCTGTCGGGCGGCGAAGCGCAGCGCATCCGCCTCGCCACCCAGCTCGGCAACCGGCTGGTCGGCGTGCTGTACGTGCTCGACGAGCCGACGGTGGGCCTGCATCCACGCGACACCGAGCGCTTGTTGCGCACGTTGCTCGATCTGCGCGACCTCGGCAACACCGTGCTCGCGGTCGAGCACGACGAGGTCATGGTGCGCGCCGCCGACTGCGTCGTCGACATGGGGCCCGGCGCGGGCGTGCGCGGCGGCCGCGTCGTCGCGCACGGCGCGCCGGCAGCGGTCGCCGCCACCGACACCGTGACCGGACGTTGGCTGCGCGGCGAGCTGGCGCCGACGATCCGCGAGCAGCGGCGCGTGCCGAAGGGCAACGCGGCGCTGCGCGGCGTCACCGTGCACAACCTGCGCGGCGTCGACGTCGACGTGCCGCTCGGCTGCTTCACCGCGGTCACCGGCGTATCCGGCTCCGGCAAATCGTCGCTGGTGATGGACGCGCTGGTGCCTGGCCTGCGCGACGGCCGCGTCACGATCGACTGGGCCGACGGCGAGGCGAGGCCGCACGCGCTCGTTGTCGTCGACCAGAGCCCGATCGGCAGCTCGCCGTCGAGCAACCCGGCGACGTACACCGGCGCGTTCACTGCGATCCGCGAGCTTTTCGCGGCGACACCGCTCGCCAAGCAGAAGGGCTTCGGGCCCGGTCGCTTCTCGTTCCACGTCAGCGACGGCCGCTGTGGCCAGTGCGAGGGCAAGGGCCAGATCCTGGTCGAGATGCACTTCCTCGCCGACGTATGGGTGACGTGCGAACAGTGTCGCGGCCGCCGCTACAACGCCGAGACCCTGTCGGCGCAGTACCGCGGCAAGGACATCAGCCAGGTCCTCGGCATGGACGTCGATGAGGCGCTGGCGTTCTTCGGCAACCACAAGCACATCGTGCGACCGCTGCAGCTGCTGGCCGATGTCGGCCTCGGCTACCTGACGCTCGGTCAGCCAGCCAACACGTTCTCGGGCGGCGAGGCGCAGCGCATCAAGCTGGTCGCCGAGCTGGCGCGCCGGCCGCGCGAGCACACGGTTTACGTGCTCGACGAACCGACCACGGGCCTGCACGCCGACGACGTGCGCAAGTTGCTGGCGGTGCTCGACCGCCTGCTCGCGCGTGGCGATTCGGTGGTGGTGATCGAGCACCACCTCGACGTCATCGCCGCCGCCGACCACGTCATCGAGATGGGACCGGAAGCCGGGGCGGGCGGCGGGCGTATCGTCGTCGTAGGCACGCCAGAGGCTGCCGCGGCGTGCGCCGCGAGCCACACCGGCCGGTTCCTGCGCGAGCGGCTCGGCTCGCGCGCTTCGGCCGCCGCGGCGGCGACGACCCGTCGGCGCGTCAGGAGCAGGGGGCGCCCGAAGGCCGCCGGCAAGGCGACGGCCAAGGACGAGGGCGTAGCATGAACGAACCGCCTTTGATCGTGCAGACGGACCGCACCGTGTTGCTCGAGACGACGCATCCCGAGTACGAAGCGGCGCGCGATCGGTTGGCGCGTTTCGCCGAGCTGGAGAAGTCGCCGGAGTACGTGCACTTCTACAAGATCACGCCAGTCAGCTGCTGGAACGCCGCTGCGCTTGGCGAACGCGCTGACGACATTTGCGATTGGCTCGTGCGCGCGTCGCGCTTTCCGATCGTGCCGACGGTGCTGTCGCAGGTGCGCGAGTGGTTCCGCCGCTACGGGCTGTTGCGCCTGGCGCCTGGCTCCAACGGCCGGCTGGCGCTGCGCTGCGACGAGCCGGCGACGTTGCAAGAGCTCGTCGAGCAGCCGACCGTGGAGAAGCTCGTCGAGGTCGACGATGATGGCGGCGTGTCGCTCGCCGCCGAGGCGCGTGGCGAGGTCAAGCAGGCGCTCGTCAAGCTCGGTTATCCGGTCGACGACCGCGCCGGCTACCGGCAGGGCGAGACGCTGCCGTTCGCGCTGCGTGAGGCGCCGGCCGGAGGACCGGGCTTCCGGCTGCGCGAGTACCAGCAGGCGGCGGCGTCGGCCTTCCACGCCGGCGGCAGCGACCGCGGCGGTTGCGGCGTGGTCGTGTTGCCGTGCGGCGCCGGCAAGACGGTCGTCGGCATCGCGGCGATGGGTTTGCTGCAGACCAATACGCTGGTGCTGACGACCAACACGGTCGCGGTGCGCCAATGGGTGCGCGAGCTCCTCGAGAAGACCACGCTCACGCCCGACCAGGTCGGCGAGTACACCGGCGAACACAAGCAGGTGCGGCCGGTGACCGTCGCGACCTACCAGATCCTGACGCATCGCAAGGCCAAGCTCGACGCCTTTACGCACCTCGACCTGTTCGATCAGGGCGGCTTCGGGCTGATCGTATACGACGAGGTCCACCTGCTGCCGGCGCCGGTCTTCCGGGCGACGGCAGGCATCCAGGCGCGCCGGCGCCTGGGCCTGACGGCGACGTTGGTGCGCGAGGACGGCCGCGCCGACGAGGTGTTCTCGCTGATCGGTCCCAAGCGTTACGAGTTGCCATGGAAGCTGCTCGAGCGGCAGGGATTCCTCGCCGTCGCGCTCTGCCAAGAGGTGCGCACCCCGCTCGGCGCGGCCCGTGCGGCGCGCTACAACGCCGCGGGCGCGCGCAGCCAGATCCGTATCGCCGCCGACAACGAACGCAAGGAGGACGTCCTCGGCGCGCTGCTGCGCCGGCACGCCGCCGACCGCGTCCTGGTGATCGGCCAGTACCTCGAGCAGTTGCAGCGGCTGGCCACTGTCTTCGCGCTGCCGCTGATCACCGGCCAGACGCCCAACGCCGAGCGTGACCGGCTCTACGCGGACTTCCGCGCCGGCCAGATCAAGCGACTGATGGTCAGCAAGGTCGGCAACTTTGCGATCGACCTTCCCGACGCCAACGTCGCGATCGAAGTCAGCGGCACGTTTGGCAGCCGCCAGGAGGAGGCGCAGCGCCTCGGCCGCGTGCTGCGGCCGAAGGCTGACGGCGGGCCGGCGAGCTTCTACACGGTTGTGAGCGCCGACACGCGCGAGCAGGAGTTCGCGCGGAAGCGCCAGCTGTTCCTGACCGAACAGGGCTACGCCTACGAGATCGTGCAGGCCGATGACCTGCTCGCCGCCGACGCCGCCGCGGCCGGCGCGGAGAGTCGCGCATGACCCGCCTCAGCCTGCGCATGCTGCTGCAAGGGGCTGGCGACTCGGCGCTGCGCGAGTGTGTGTTCCGCTGGTGTGGCTTGCTGGCCGGCGACGCCAAGCCGTCGCTGGTGGCGGCCGCCCAGGCGATGGAGGACGAGGCCAGGGCGCAAGCGCGCATTTCCGCGCTGCCTAAGAAACTGCAGGACCTGCTCGAGCCGTTCTTCGCGCCCGGCGGCGCGGTGCGGCCGGTGCAGGCGCTGGTGAGTGAGTGCGGCAAGCACTTCAAGAGCCGCTTCGAGTTGGAGGCGGCCCTTGCGACTCTGCATCGCGAGGCGTTCGTCTGGCACGTCAAGGACAAGCGCTGGGCGACGTTCGACTCGCCGAGCTGGGCGGTGCCGAGCGAGCTGGTCGAGTGCGTGCTGCGGGCGCGAGAGCGCCGGCAGCGGCTGCTGCAGGACGCGCTCACGCTGCAGGGCTTCCTCGACGCGCGCTACTTTCGCGAGCGGGCGGCCACCGGCAAGCCGGTCGGCAAGGACGACGACAAGGCCGCCGACCACGCGCGCAAGATCTACAAGCTCTACGCGATGGAGAGCTCGATCGCGCAGCGACTGGCAAAGCTGCCGCGTCCGGTCGCTGCGATCGTCGACGATGTGCTCTTCAAGCACGGCGGCATCGCCGGCTGGGACGAGGTCTTGCGCGAGGTCGAGTTCGAGCAGCCGCCCGATCGCGCGCTGGTCGGCAAGTGCCTCTCCGAGGCGATGCTCGGCGCGGTCGCCGACCTCGACCTCGCCCGCATCGGCATCCAACCGGTCGAACACGCGGTGGTCGTGTTCCACGAGGTCGCGTTGCACGCGCTGAAGAAGCGCGGCGAAGAGCATGTGCCCGTGGTCACCGAGGATTTGTCCTGTCGCGGCGACTTCGTCACCAACGTCGGCCGCTTCCTGCGTGAACTGCAGCAGAGCAAGGTGCTGTTCACTGCCGAGGGCGACTTGTTCAAAGCCTCGCAGAAGCGCATCGCCGGAACGCTGCTGCCAGTGCCCGGGGGCTTCCTCGGCGCCGAACCGTTGCTGGAGACGATCTTCCGTTTCTGCCTGCAGCGGCGTCTCGTCGACCGTCGCGGCGAGCGGGCGCTGCGGCCGACGCCGGCCGGAGGCGAGTTCGAGCGCGCGCCGTTGGGCGAGCAACTGAAGACGCTGGTCGCGCACTTCGTCGAGGATCGCACGCTGCCGGGCGAGGCGTACCACCATGCCCGGCTGCGACGCGTTTTCCTGCGCCTGCTGCGCCGCGCCGAGCCCATGCAGTGGCAAGACGTCTCGATCCTGCCCTTCCTGGCCCGCAACGCCTATCTCGCGCAACTCGAGGCGGCGCCAACCGAAGAGTTCTTCGCCGCCCGCTTCCAGGGCGGTGGCTACACGCCTGGCGAGTCGTTGCAGCAGATGGCGTGGAACCTGCTCGTGTGGGTCAAGAAGCGCCTGTTCCCGCTCGGCGTCGTCGACCTCGGCATGCACCAGGGCCGCGTCACGGCGGTGCGGCTCTCGCGCCTTGGCGCCGAGCTGCTCGACGCCGATCCGGCGGCCAAGGCCGGCGGCGCGCGCAGCATGGTGATCGTGTTGCCGGACTTCGAGGTGCTGGTTTTCCCAGGCGACGACGTGCACGATGTCGTGCACTTGTTCGATCGATTCGCGCACCGCACCAAGAGCGACCACGTGCACCAGTTCCGCATCGACGAGGCCTCCGTGCGCGCTGGGTTGGCCGACGGGCTGACGGGCGCCCAGATCCTGCAGGAGATCGCCGACCGCGCGAAGGCGCCGATCCCGCAGAACGTCCGCTACAGCCTCGAAGAATGGGCCCACAAGCCGTCCGCGTGACGCCGGTGCCATCGGATCGGCGCGGAACCTCGTCACGGTCTCCAACTCCGCACACTGGCGGACGATGAGCTAGGCTGCTTACGGTCCGCCACGCCACATGCCGTCGCCCGCTGAAGACCCCAAGGCCGCTGCGCAGCCCACCGGTTCCGCCGGTTCCGCGGTGTCGACGCCTGGCGTGCTCGTGCTCGGCGCCGGCCCGGCAGGCCTCGCCTGCGCGATGGAGCTGTCGAAGAAAGGTCGCAAGGCGCTCGTCATCGAGCGTGACGAGCAGGTCGGCGGCCTCGCCAAGACGCTAACAGTCCGCGAAGGCGAGCTGGAGTTCCTGACCGACATCGGCCCGCACCGCTTCTTCTCGAAGAACAAGTACCTCTACGATTTCATCGAGGACCTGCTGCACGAGGAGTGGCGCAAGGTGCCGCGTCTCACCCGGCAGTTCATCGAGGGCAAGTACTACAACTACCCCGTCAACTTCCAGCAGGTCGTCCGCAACCTCGGTTTCTGGCGCAGCTGCCGCATCGGCGTCGACTACGTGTTGGCGCGCCTGCGCTACGGGTTGTTGCAGAAGCCGCTGCGCACCTTCGAGGACTACGTCGTCGCGAACTTCGGCCGCGCGCTCGCCGAGTTCTCGATGATCAACTACACCGAGAAGATCTGGGGCATCCCGGTGCGCGACATCCACCCGGACTGGGCGAAGCAGCGCATCCACGGGCTCAACCTCTGGAGCGTCTTCAAGAACGCGCTTGGTCTGCGCGGCAAGAAGGGCCCGAAGTCGTTGGTCGACGAGTTCTACTACCCGCAGTTCGGCACCGGCACGATCTACGAGGAGATCGGCCGTCACCTGCAGAAGAAGGGCACCGAGATCCGCGTGCGCACCGAGCCGGTCAAGGTTCGGCACGATGGCAAGCGCATCACGTCCGTCGACCTGAAGTCGCCCGAGGGCGTCGTCACCGTGCAGCCCGAGCACGTCGTCGAGTCGGTGCCACTGACGCACTTCCTCACGTTGCTCGATCCGCCGCCACCGCCCGAAGTGACGTCGGCCGCGAGCCAGCTGAAGTGGCGCGCGCAGGTGTACCTGTTCCTCACGCTCGACAAGGACAAGGTCACCGACGACAACTGGATCTACTTCCCGAGCAAGGACATCCCGTTCGGCCGCACGAGCGAGATGAAGAACTTCAGCCCGGACATGTGCCCGCCGGGCAAGACATCGTTCTTCATCGAGTTCTTCGCCTTCGAAGGCGACGCGATCTGGGCGATGACGAAGGAGCAGGTGCTCGATCTCGTCATGCCGTACTTCGAGAAGTGGGGGTTCTTCAGCCGCAAGGAGGTCCGGCAGGCCTACCTGTGGAAGCGGCCGCACGTCTACCCTGTTTACGACAACGAGTACAAGGCGCGCCTCGCCACGATCCAAGGCTGGCTCGAGCGGCTCGAGAACCTCGTCTACGTCGGCCGGCCCGGTCGCTTCCGCTACACCAACCAGGATCACAGCCTGGAGATGGGCATCATCGCCAGCCGGATGATCCTCGAGGGCCGCAAGTACGACATGGACACGGTCGGCTCGGAGAACGAGTACTTCGAGAAGGGCCCGATCTACGAAAAGCGCATCTGATGGCCGCCAGCGGGCGCGACTCCGAATGCGCGCGAACCGTCAACCTCGCGCGCGCAACACGTCGAGCTGGCCCTTGAGCACGGCGAGCGCGGTTTCGGTGCGGAGCGGCCGCGCGCCGCATGTGACGGGAAGGAACCCGGCAGCCGCCAGCTTGTCGACCTCGTAGGGCAGGAAGCCGCCGTCGGGGCCGAGCGCGAGCGCCATGCCGCCGACGCCAGCGAGGTCGAGCGCAGACGTGGGCGTCGTCGCCGGCGGGTGCGCGACGAAGCGCGCGGCCGGCAGATCGGCGGCCGGCAGCCAGTCTTCGGCCATCGGCTTGAACAACGGCTGGAACACGACGGACGGCAGGCGCGTGCGACCGGTCTGCTCCATGCCGGCGAGCAGCGCCGCGCGCTGCTGCGACGGTCGCATGGCCTCGCTCCCAAGGTGGCTCTTTTCGACTCGCCATGAACGGAAGAGCACGACGCGCCCGAAGCCCAGCGCGGCGGCGTGCGCCAGTATGCGCAGCAGCACCTTCGGCCTCGGCACGGCCAGCAGCAACGTGTCGGCGGGCACCGGCTCGCCGTCAGCGGCGAGTTCGCAGCGCACGTCGACGGCTTCGGCGTCGATGCGCTCGACCCGCGCGACGCCCACGCCGCCGTCGACCACGGCGGCACGGAGCGTGTCGCCCTGCTGCGCACGCAGCACCGTGCGCACGTGCTCGGCGCGGCGGCCGACGAGGCGGCAGCGGCCAGCGGCGTCCAGTTCGTGCGTCTCGAGCAGCAGGAAGTTCACGCCGCGATGCTAGCAGGGGCGCGGCGGGGGGCTCTACCATCCCGTGCCGCATGACTGCCCCACGAATCGAGGACCTGTCAACGCGCCGTCGCAGCCGTCTGCGCCGCCTCAAGGAGGTGCCGGTGCTGCCGAGCATGATCACGCTCGGCAACCTCGTCTGCGGCTTCCTGGCCATCGCCAAGGTCGCCGACGCGCTGCGGCAGGCTCAACCCGGCGCCCAGTTCGCGTCGGTTGTGGACTTCTTCACCGCCGCGGTCGCGCTCGTGTTCGTGGCGATGGTCTTCGACGCGCTCGACGGCCGGGTCGCGCGCATGACCGGGCAGACGACGCCGTTCGGCGCGCAACTCGACAGCATGGCCGACATGGTGACGTTCGGCCTCGCGCCGGCGTTCCTCTGCAAGGTGTTGGTCGACTGGCACGCCCAGACCGATGCCAACAGCCTGCTGCCGCTGCATCCGCGGCTGTTCTTCGCCGCCGCCGCGTTCTACGTTGTCGGCGCGGCGCTGCGCCTCGCGCGCTTCAACGTCGAGACCGGCGCCAACGATGGCGACCACACGCAGTTCAAGGGGCTGCCGTCGCCGGCCGCCGCGGCGGTCGCCGTCGCGCTGGTCGGCCTGTTCTGCACCCGCAACGATGCCGAGGCAAAGCTGGCGCACTGGCTGCTCGGCCCGCGCCACTTCGACCTCATCGTCGTCGCGATGCCCGGCGTGCTGATGCTGCTCGGCCTATTGATGGTGAGCCGCCTGCCATATCCGCACGCGATGCACTGGTTGGTGAAGGGCCGCAACAGCCTGCCGGTCGTCGCCGTCGCCGTCGCCGTCGTGATCGTCGCGGCCATTGAATGGCAGTTGGCGCTGGCGGTGACGACGATCGCCTACCTGGCGACGGGCCCCCTGGTGTGGCTGTTCCGCGTGATCGCGCGCCGCCGCGACGACGACGAGGACGATATCGACGCCGACCCGCTGCGCTCCGATCCGCCGCGCAACTGAACGTCCCGAAGCTCCGCCTGTGAACCACCAACGCCCGCAGATCGTCCACGTCGCGCTCGGCAGCAACGAAGGCGACCGCGACGCCCATCTCCAGCGCGCGGTCGACCGCTTGGCGCAGGTGCCTGGCGTCCAGGTCCGGCGGGTGTCGTCGGTGCGCGAGACGGCGTTCGTCGGCGACGGTCCGGCCCAGGGTCCGTATCGCAACGCCGTCGTCGAGCTCGCCTGTTCGCTGCCGCCGCACGCACTGTTTGCGTGCTGCAAGCAGATCGAGGCCGAGGCCGGCCGCCAGCTGCCGGCGCCTCGCAACCATCCGCGTCCGCTCGACATCGACATCGTCTTCTTCGGCGACGACGTCGTCGACACGCGCGATCTCGTCATCCCGCACCTGCGCTGGCACGAGCGCGACTTCGTGCGCCAACCGCTGGTGGAGCTCGGCGTCGACGTCGCCGCCAAGCGCCGCTGGTCCGGTCCCGAGGTCATCGAGGCGCCCGAGGCGATGTCGGCGCGCTCACTACAGTGGCGAACCGGCGGCTGCGTGATCGGCATCGTGCCGACGATGGGCAGCCTTCACGCCGGCCATCGCCGGCTGATGGAGATCGCCCGCGCCGAGTGCGACCGCGTGATCGCGACGATCTTCGTCAACCCGTTGCAGTTCGGGCCGAAGGAGGACTTCACCGCCTATCCGCGCGACCTCGCCGGTGACCTCGCTGTCTGCCGGCAAGCCGGGGTCGACGCGGTCTTCGCGCCGTCGGTCGCACAGATGTACGAGCCGGCCTTCTGCAGCCACGTAGCCGTCGGCGCCGCGGCGGAGGGCCTGGAAGGCGCCGTGCGCCCCGGCCACTTCGCTGGCGTGGCGACGGTTGTGGCGCGGCTGTTCGCCATCGCGCAGCCGACGCGCGGCTACTTCGGCGAGAAGGACGCACAGCAACTCGCCGTCATCCGCCGCATGACGCGCGATCTCGGCTTCCCGATCCGCATCGTGCCGTGCGCGACCGTGCGCGAGCCTGATGGTCTTGCGATGTCGAGCCGCAACGCCTACCTCGGCGCCGCCGACCGCGCAGCCAGCACGGTGCTGGCGCGGGCGCTGCGCAGCGCCCGCGAGGCGTTCCGCCGCGGCGAGCGCGACCGCGATCGCTTGCTGCAGCGCGCGCGCACGATCATCGCCAACGAGCCGCGCGCGGGGCTCGACTACCTCGAGCTCCGCAGCGAGGAAGACCTGGCGGAACTGCCGCCGGGGCCGATCGCCAGCGGCCGCATGCTCGTCGCTGCTCGCTTCATCGACGGTGTCCGGCCCGTGCGCCTGCTCGACAATCTCTCGCTCGACGGCGCGGACGAGGCATGAGCGGCAGTGGCATGCGCGGACGAGGCGTGAGCGGCGGCGCGGCGTTGCGCCTGCCGGCGCGGGCGAAACTCAACCTGTGGCTGCGCGTCGTCGGCCGACGCGCCGACGGTTACCACCTGCTGACGACGCTGTTCCACGCGCTCGAACTGCACGACGACGTCGCGGTTGCGCTCGCCGACCAAGGCATCGCCATGGCGATCACCGCCGATGCGCCGGTGTTGGCGGTGCCGCCGGGCCCCGGCAACCTGGTCGAACAGGCGCTGCACGCGCTGGCCGAGCGGGTCGGCTATCGCGGCGGCTTCCGGGCGCAGTTGCACAAGCGCATCCCGCACGGTGGCGGTCTTGGCGGCGGCAGCAGCGACGCCGCCGCGGCGCTGCGGCTGGGCAACGCGTTGCTCGGCGCGCCGCTGGCTGCTGCCGAGTTGCAGGCGCTTGCCGCGTCGCTCGGCGCCGATTGCGCGTTCTTTCTGCGCGGCGGCAGCCAATGGGGGCGCGGCGTCGGCGACGAG
The DNA here is from genome assembly GCA_016872675.1 of Planctomycetota bacterium. GTDB lineage: Bacteria > Planctomycetota > UBA1135 > UBA1135 > UBA2386 > UBA2386. The sequence goes on along the minus strand of VGZG01000003.1, from coordinate 52,538 downwards.
TTGTCGCCGGCGCAGGTCGCGGCACGGCACTTCGTGCTCGTGTGTCCGCCGTTCGGTTGCCCGACCGTCGCCGTCTACAAAACGTTCGCCGCACTGTGGCAGGAGCGCGCGCCGGATGATACGGTCGAGCAGAATCCGGCGGTCGACGAGCCGGAGGCTCTCCTGCAGCGGGGCTTCCGCAACGATCTGCGGGCGGCGGCGGAGCGGGTGCAACCCGCGCTCGCACCGCTGCGGCAGCGCGTGGCGGAGCTGGCGGGGCAGGAGGTGTCGATGACGGGCAGCGGCTCAACCTTGTTCGTGCCGTTTGCCGTCGCGTCGGACGCGCAGCGATGCGCGCAGGACCTGGAGCCGCTCGCCGCCGACGGCGTGCGCATCCTGGTCACGCGCAGCGCGGCGGCCGGAGTCGACGCGCCGACGGCGATCTGACGTTCGGCGCGCGGGCGAGCGGCGGACGGTCAATCTGGGAGGTGGCATGCATTCCGAACGCAGTGACGGCAGTCCCTTGCGGTTTGCGATCACCGAGGTGCGCATCAAGCTCACCAGCGACCCGCGCAACAAGCTGCGCGCCTACGCGAGCGTGACCATCGCTGACGCCTTCGTGGTGCGCGACCTCAAGATCATCGACGGCACCAAGGGCCCGTTCGTGGCGATGCCGAGCCGCAAGCTGTCGGACCACTGTCAGCGCTGCCAGCACAAGAACCATGTGCGCGCGCACTTCTGCAACCAGTGCGGCAGCAAGCTCGATCCCGACCGCGCGCCGCGCGACGGGCGCGGTCGCTCGCGGCTGCACGCCGACCTCGCGCATCCGATCAACAGCACGACGCGCATCGAGCTGCACAAGGCGGTCGTACGGGCGTACTTCGATGAGATTGAAACGCAGCAATCGACCGGCGCTGACTACCGGCCCAAGGACTTCGACGACCTCGACGTGCTGTCCGAGTCCGTCGATGCCGAGTACCTCGACGAGTTAGCGCACCGCCAGGAGGAGCGCGAACGGCGCCGACGCGAGCAGGTTGGCCAGGGCGAAGCCGGCACCGAGGCGTAGCCGCGGCGGGCCGGGTCTGGCTAGGATGCGTCGCGTGGCGCTGCGCATCGTGATCTTCGGCCCGGGCCGCATTGGCGTCGCCTTCGCCCGCGCGCTGGCGAGGGCCCGCTGCGACGTTCTCGGCTTCGTCGGACGCGACCCGGCGCGCGCGGCTGCGGCCGTGGCAGCCGCCGGCTGCGGTCGCGTGTTGGCTGCCGCAGACCACGTCCATGCGCAGGCGGTGGTGTTCGCAGTCGGCGACGACGACCTTGCCGGCGCGATCGCCGCCGCGGCCGCCGCCGCGCCACCGCGGCCGTGCAGCCTGTGGCTGCACACCAGCGGCCGGCACGGGCTCGAGGTCTTCGACGGCCTCGCCGGCATCCGCCGCGGCATCGTGCACCCGACGACGCCGGTGCCGGCTCATAGCCCTGGCGTCGAACCGCTGCGCGGCGCGCCCGGCGTGCTCGTCGGCGACCCGCGGGCGCAGCGGCTGCTGCGCGCGCTGTGTCGCCGGCTTGGACTCGTGCCGTTCGACGGCCATGGCGGCAACCGCGCGCTCTATCACGCGGCCTGCGCGCTGGCGGCCAATGGCCTGACCGGCCTGTTCGCCGAGGCGGCGGCGGCGTGTGCGGCGTCCGGCGTCGTCCGCGGCGCTGACGCTGCGCGATTGGTCGAAGCGCTGATGCGCGGCGCGTTGCAGGCGTGTGGCGACCGCGGGTCCGTCGACGGCCTTACCGGGGCCGTGCGCCGGGGCGACACGGCGACGGTGGCGGCGCATCTGTGCGAACTGCGCGCACACGCGCCAGCGGCCGTGCCGGCCTACCTCGCCACGGCGCACGCCGCGCTACGGCTCGCGCGCGCCGCTGGCCTGTCGCCGATGCGCGCCGACGCAGTGGCGGCCGCGCTCGACGCGTAGTTGCCACGACGTCGTCCGGCGGCGACGCTACCACGCTCATGGCCCAGATCGTTGCCAGCGTCTTCGCCGAATCACGCGAGCAGGTCGCGCGCGCCGGGGCCAAGGCAGCGATGGCCGGCGCCGATTGGATCGAGCTGCGGCTCGATCGCTGGCACCGTGGTCAGGACCTCGCGCCGCTGTTCTCGTCGTTGCGCCTCCCGGCGATCGTGGCGTGCCGGACGCCGGAGGACGGCGGCCAGTTTCGCGGCACGCTGGCGGAGCGGCGGGAACTGCTCGCCGCCGCCCTCGAGGCCGGCGCGCATGGCCTCGACCTGGAGGCTTGGGAGGCGTGGAGCCCGCCGGCCGGCAAGACGCGCTTGCGGCTGCGCATCCGCTCATTCCACAGCTTCACCGGCGTGCCGAAGGAACTGGCCGAGATCCGCGACAAGCTGCACGCGCATCCGGGTCAGATCGCCAAGATCGTGGTCACGGCGCATGACCTCGCCGATGCCGCGCCGATCATCGAACTGCTGCAGCAGACCGACCAGCAGGCGCAGCCGACGGTCGCGTTCGCGATGGGACGCACGGCGTGGCCGACGCGCATCCTGTCGGCTGTGCAGGGCGCCCCGCTCGTGTACGGACGCCTCGACGAATCCGAGGACGGCACGGCGCCAGGCCAATTGCCGGTTGCGTTGCTGCACGGCCTCTATCGCGTGCACGAGCTCAACCCGGACACGCACGTCTTCGGGTTGCTCGGCAATCCGGCGCTGGCTTCGCTCGGACCCTGGCTGCACAACCGCGTGTTCCGCCAGTGCGGCGCCGACGCCGTCTATTTGCCATTCGAGACTTCGCAGCCTGACGCGGTCATGTCCATGCTGCAGCGCTGCGGTCTGCGCGGCTTGTCGGTCACGGCGCCGCACAAGGGCCATGTCGCGGCGCGCTGCAAGCAACTCGACGTCGACGCGCGCGAGGCCGAAGCGGTCAACACCGTCCTCTTCGACGCCAAGGGGCAGTTGACCGGCGGCAACACCGATGTCGCCGGCGTGCTCGGCGCGCTCGCGTCCGTCGGCGTGACCGCCGGCGACCAGCGACCGGCCGTGGTGCTCGGATCCGGCGGCGCCGCCCGCGCCGGCGCGGTCGCGCTGCGCCGTCTTGGCTTCCGCGTCACCATGCTGGCGCGCACGCTGGAGGCGGCGCGCGCGTTCGCGACGCCGCGCGGCATCCAGGTCGGCAGCCTGTCCGAGTCGGTGCTCGACGATCTACAGCCGGCCGTGGTGGTCCAGGCGACGCCGGTCGGCAGCCTTGGTCACGACGGCGACGAACGTCTCGTGCCGGGTTGGAAGCCGCCGGCCGGCTGCGTGGTGTTCGACATGGTCTACCAGCCACGGCGCACGCGCTTCCTGCGCGACGCCGCCGCCTGCGGCGCCGGGACCGTCGAAGGTCTGGCGATGTTTCTGGCGCAGGCGGCCGCGCAGGCGCGGCTGTTGACCGGCAAGGGCCTGCCGCCCGAGCGCCTCGCCGGCTTCCTCGCTGGCGCGCCAGCGCTCGCGGGCGGCTAACATCGCGGTGTGCTGGCGCCGGATCGGCGCGACGATCGGTTATCCTCCGCATGATGGAACGGACCGACGAGCAGCTTGAGGCCGCGTTGCGTGCTGGCGACGACGCGGCGATGGCGCAACTATTCGAGCGCCATCGGGAGCGGTTGTTCCGCATGGTTCAGTTCCGCCTCGACCCACGCCTTGTCGGCCGTATCGACGCTGATGACGTCGTGCAGGAGACGTTCCTCGAGGCCAAGAAGCGCGTGCTGGCGTTCCGCGACGACCAGAAGCCGTTCTTGGTCTGGGTTCGCCTGATGACGCACCAGACGATGATCGACCTGCACCGCAAGCACCTCGGCGCCAAGATGCGAAGCGCTGGCCGCGAGGTTTCGGCGCCCGCGAGCAATGCGATCTCGAGCTTCTTCGTCGCGCAGATCACCTCGCCGAGCGGCGCGGTGATGCGCGAGGAGTTGCGCGCCAAGGTCGAGTCGGCCCTGGCGAGCATGGATGAGATCGACCGCGAAGTGCTGTTGCTTCGCCACTTCGAGGAGCTGTCCAACAAGGAGGCCGCCGACGTGCTGGGTATCCAGGAGAACGCGGCGAGCAACCGCTACGTCCGCGCGCTGACCCGCCTCAAGGGTTTTCTAGCCGACCTCGGCCCGCAATGACTGGCGAGGGCGACACGCAGGCGCGCGAGCCGATCGACCTGCTGGTCGAGCGCTTCCTGGCGCGTCGGCGTAACGAGCCGCGTCTGTCGCCGGAGCAGTTCGCCGGCGAGCACCCGCAGCATGCGGCGGCGCTGCTCGAACTGTTGCCGGCGATCCTGGCGCTCGAAGGCCACAAGCGCGAGCGCGTTGCCAGCGGCAGTGGCGGCCGCCGCGCGGCGCTGCCCAAGCTCGACCGCCTCGGCGAATTCCGAATCGTTCGCGAGGTCGGCCGCGGTGGCATGGGCGTCGTGTTCGAGGCCGTGCAGGAGTCGCTTGGCCGCAAGGTGGCGCTGAAGGTGCTGCCGCAGGCGTCGCTGCTGTCGGGCAACCAGCTCGAGCGCTTCCGCCGCGAGGCGCAGATCGCCGCCCAGTTGCACCACAGCAACATCGTGCCGGTCTTCGGCAGCGGCGAGAGCGACGGGTACCACTGGTACGCGATGCAGTTTATCGAGGGCGAGGGCCTGGATTGCTGGCGCGAAGCGCAGTGCGCGGAGCAGCCGCAGGGCCCCGGCGCGTGGCGAACGCGCGCGCGCTTTGTCGCGCGCCTCGGCGCACAGGCGGCTAGTGCGCTGCACCACGCGCACGGCTTCGGCACGCTGCACCGCGACATCAAGCCCGGCAACCTGTTGCTGCAGGGCGGCGACCATCTGTGGGTCACCGACTTCGGGCTCGCCAAGGCGCTCGAGGCCGAGGGCCTGACCCACTCCGGCGACATCCTTGGAACGCTGCAGTACATGGCGCCCGAGCAGTTCCACGGCCAATACGACGTGCACAGCGAGGTTTATGCGCTCGGCGTGACGCTGTACGAGCTGCTGACGCTGAAGCCAGCGTTCGCGGCGGGCTCGCGCAGCGAACTGATGGAGCGTATTCGCCAACATCGGCGCGAGCCGCTGCGCAAGGCGTGTCCCGAGCTACCCGCGGACTTGGTGGTCGTGATCGAGAAGGCCTGCGCCCTCGACCCGCAGGATCGCTACGCCGACTGCAGCGCGCTGGCGCGCGACCTGCGCGCCTTCCTCGATGACCAGCCGGTGGCCGCGCGTCGGCTTTCTTCGGTGGCGCTGCTGTGGCGTTGGGGGCGCCGCAACCGCGCGCTGGCGGCGCTCGCGGTTGCGACCATGCTCGCGGTGGTCAGCGCCGGCGCGATGGGCTGGGTCTCGTACGGCGTCGCCAGCGAGGCGCTCGGCCGGGCCGAGAAGTCGGCGCTGTTGGCGGCGCAGGAATCGCGCCGCGCCGAGCAGAACCTCGACATCACGCTGGACGCCTTCGGCCGCGTGTTCGATGCGCTGGTCGGCCCAGCGCCGCTGGTCGCCGTCGACGAAGACGAGGAGACCGGCGAGGCGACCGTCGTCGTGCGGGCTGTCGTCGATCCCAAGGACCTCGCTCTGCTGCAGGAGATGCTGGCCTTCTACGACCGGTTCGCCGCGCAGAACACAGGCAACGCGGCGCTGCGCTTTGAGACCGCGCGGGCGTGCTGGCGCGTCGGCGCGATCCACGCCCGCATTGGCGCGCCGGCCAACCTCGAGGCCGCCGGCAAGGCATACCAGCAGGCGCTCGACCACCTGGCGTCGATTGCCGACCGCGACGTGCGCCGCGAGCGCGCCGCGGTGTTGGTCGAGGCGGCGCAACTAGCCCGCCGCCGCGGCCAGCCGGACGCCGGCCGCGCGGCGCTGGTCGAGTCCCTGGCGCTGCTCGCAGCCCTGGCGTCGGACGGCAGCCGCGCGATCCGCCTCGCGCAAGCCGAGGTGCACTACCTGCTCGCCAACGAGCTGCCGTTCGGTCGCCGACCGCCAGCCGGACCTGGAGGTCGTCCCGACCGCGTCGGCGAGTTCGAGCGTGATCGCGAACGCGAACGGGCGGCGTCGCTGCGCGAGCATGCCGGCAAGGCCATGGCCCTGGTCGAGAGCGTGCTGGCCGAGGATCCGGCGTCCGACGACGCGAAGTCGCTCAAGGCCCGCTGCCTGCTGCTGGCGAACCGATCGCTCCGGCGGCCGGATCCCGGCCGCGGCGAAGGCGAACGCGAGAAGACCCAGCAAGCGGCGATCGCCATCCTGCGCGACGTCGTCGCCCGTCAACCGGAGCGCGACGACGATCGCTTCGAATTGTGCCGCGCGCTGCTCGAGCCGATGCGGCCAGAGGATGGGCCACGCGGTCCGCGCGAACCGGCGCAACTCGACGCCGCTGCGTGCAAGGAAGCCGCGGACCACGCCGCGCGATTGGTCTCCTCGCAGCCGTCGTTTCGCGAGTACCAACGCCTGCAGGCGCAGTCGAGCTTGGTGCTGGGGCGGGCGCTGCTCGCCGCCGACCGGACCAGCGAGTTGGCGGCGGCGCGCGTCGCGCGGCTGCAGGAGGCTGAGGCGGCGCTGCGGGAGGCAGTGCGCATAGAGGGCGTGTTGACCGTCGCCGGCGCGCCGCTCGACCGGATGCTGGTGCAGCATTCGCTGCAGTCCCGCCGCGCGCTCGTGGCGGCGCTGGAGGCGCAGGGCCAGCGCGACGAGGCCAACGCCGAAGTCGCAGCAGCGCTCGATCGCATGCAGCAGTTCGTCGCCGACCGATCCAACCTGCCACGCCTGAGCGAACTGCTGGCCATGCGCGCCGGCTCCACCGATGGCACTCTGCGCGACCAACTGCGCGCGATGGTTGAGCGCACCGGCGACCCGGTGTTCGTGGAACGTCTGCGCGCCATGCTGGCTCGCGTGCCCGAGCGCGGCGAAGTCTTGCCGCCCGAAGGCCGTCGGGGCCGCTGAGTTCCGCGCCGCGCCCCAGGGGCTTCAGGCGAGGATCGCGCGCGCGACCTTGCCTTCGACGTCGGTCAGACGGAAGTCGCGTCCGGCGTGACGGAAGGTCAGCCGTTCGTGGTCGAGGCCCAACAGATGCAGCAGCGTGGCGTGCAGGTCGTGCACGTGCATGCGGTCGGTTTGCGCGTAGTAGCCGTAGTCGTCGGTTGAGCCGTAGCTGTAGCCCTGGCGCACGCCGCCGCCGGCGAGGAAGTGCGTGAACGCGTGCGGGTTGTGGTCGCGGCCGGTGCCGCCTTCGCTGGTCGGCGTGCGGCCGAATTCGCCGCCCCACCAGACCAGCGTGTCCTCGAGCATGCCGCGCTGCTCCAGGTCGGTGATCAGCGCCGCGATCGGCTGGTCGACCTCGGCGGCGTTGCGCCGGTGGTCAGGCTCGAGGTTGCCGTGCTGGTCCCACTTGTAGCTGTGGGTGACCTGGACGAAGCGCACGCCGGCCTCCAGCAGGCGGCGCGCCATGAGGCACTGGCGGCCGAAGTTCTCAGTGCGCTGGTCGTCGAGGCCGTACTGGCGCTTGGTGGCCGCAGTCTCGCTGGTGACGTCGAGCACGCCCGGCGCCTCCATCTGCATGCGGAAGGCGAGTTCGAAGCTCTGGATGCGCGCGTCGAGCAGGGAGTCGCCGGCGCGCGCTGCCGCGTGGTCCTCGTTGAGATCGCGCAGCAGCTCGAGCATGCGCTGCTGGCGGGGGGCAGGCATCTCGCCGTGCAGATGGCGGACCGCCGCCTGCGTACTCGGCACGCTGGCGTTGCCGAGCGGCGTGCCTTGGTAGACCGCTGGCAGGAAGGCGCTGCTCCAATTGTTGACGCCGCCGTGGCCGAGCGTCGGACAAATGGTCACGAAGCCGGGCAGGTTCTGGTTCTCGCTGCCGAGCCCGTACAGCGCCCAGCTGCCGATCGACGGCCGCACGAACGTGTCGCTGCCGGTGTGGATCTTGAGCAGCGCGCCGCCGTGGGCGTCGTTGCTGCCGTGCAGACCCTTCAAGAAGCACAGCTTGTCGACGACGCGCGCGACGTGCGGGAAGATCTCGCTGACCCATTGGCCACTCTCGCCGTACTGGCGGAAGCCGTACGGCGAGCGCATCAAGTTGCCGGTCTCGGCGAAGGTCACCCGCGGCTTGGGGAACGGCAACGGCTTGCCGTGGTCGCGCTGCAGCATCGGCTTGTAGTCGAAGGTGTCGACCTGCGACGGGCCGCCGTGCATGAACAGGAATACGACGCGCTTGGCGCGCGGCGCGAAGTGCGGCAACCGCGGCTTGAGGTCGTCGCCGGCGAGCGGAGCGGGGCGCCCGCCCGCCAGCAGGTTGCCGAGCGCGAGGCTGCCGAAGCCGCAGGCCGACTGCTGCAGCAGGCGGCGGCGCGACGGATCGACGGGCGCAGGTTCGCGGTGGTCGGTCATGGCTCAGTCCACGTAGACGAACTCGTTGCTGGCGAACAACGCCTGCGCGAGGCCGGCCCACGCCGCGGCTTCGTCGCCGTCCTTGCGGACGTCGGCCAGCCATGCACGGGCAGCGGCCGATTCGGCGGGCGACGGCGAGCGGCAGAGGGCTTCGCGCCACAGCCACGCGATCGCGGCGTTGTCGGCGACGCTCGTCGGACGGCGCGCCACCAAGGCCTTGGCCTGCTGCGCCACCAGCGGCGCGTTGAGCAGGATCAGCGCCTGCGTCGCCACCGCGGTTTGCGGGCGCTGTTCGATGTGAACGCTCGGGTCGGCGTAGTCGAATGCGGTGAACAGGTCATACATCGCGTTGCGGACGATCGGCAGGTAGAGCGCGCGGCGCGGCGCATCGTAGCGAGCGCGGTCGTTGCTCTGGTCGTTGGTGACGTAGTCGCGATCGCCTGCGCCGAGCAGTGAGCCGCCGAACGTGCGGTCGAGGGTGCCGGCGACGGCGAACAGCGCGTCGCGCACGCCTTCGGCCGAGAGCCGCACGCGGTTCTGGCGTCCCAGCAGCCGGTTGTCGGGATCCTGGTCACGCAGCGCGATCGGCGCGTTGCTGCCCAGTTGCCATGTGCGCGACAGCAGGATGCGCCGCCACAGCGCCTTCTGCGACCAGCCGGACGCGCGCAGGTCGGCGGCCAGCCAGTCGAGCAGGTCGAGATCGTGCGGTTGGTCGCCGCGGCGCCCGAAGTTCGACGGCGAACGGCTGAGGCCCTGGCCGAAGGCGCGCTGCCAGACGCGGTTGGCGAGCACGCGAGCAGTCAGCGCCTGCTCGGATCGGAACAGCCACGCCGCGAACTCGGCCCGACCGCTGCGCTCGGCGGGCATCGTTGGCGGCGGCACGAAGGCGGCGAGCGCGGACAGCACGCCGCGCGGCGTCTTCTCGGCGGCGAGCGTCAGGTGGCTGCCGCGCAGGTGCACCGGCAGGTCGACCGGCTTGTCGTCGACGACGCAGATCACCGTTGGCGCGCGCGCGGGCACGGCTTGCACGGCGCCGTCGCGGATGTCGGCGAGTTCCTGTAGCCGCAGCGCCGTCGCTGGCGCGTGGAACGGCCGCAGTTCGGGCTCGGGCACGGCCAGCAGGCCGCCGGCATCGCGCAGGAGACGGTGGGCGTCTTCGAGCAGCGGTTCGTCGAGGCGGAGCGGGCTCTTGTCGTCCTTCTTCTTCGCGCGCTGGGCCGCCGTTGCGGCCGCGTCGGCGGCGGCGAAGAAGACCTGCGCGCGCGTGGCCAACTCGCGCGGCGTCGCCGGCGGCTCCCCGCCGAGCAGGATCGCGGCGAGTCCGCCCTTGCCCTGCGCCGCGCCGGCGCGCGCGGCGAAGCCGGCGTCGTCGCCGTTGCACAGTTCGCGCCAGAAGCGCAGCACGGCGTTGTCCGTGGCGGTGGCGAACGCCGTGGCCGCTTGCCGCACGACCGGCGCCATCAGGTCGGACGCGTGCGCTTGGTCGACGGGGGTCAGGAGCACAGCGTCGAGGTGGGGCACGTTCGCGCCCAACGCCTCCAACCGCAGCGTGTGTGCGCCCGCCGCTAGATCGACCGTGGCCACCGCGTGCCACTGCTGGTGCTCGGCGCGCCAGCCGCCAGTCGTCGCCGCCAGCGCCGACTCGGCGACCACGACGTCGTCGAGCCGCGCGCGCATCGGTCGCGACTCCTGTGCCGCGTAGCGCACCGCGAGTTGGAAGCGGCCGGCGGTCGTCGCGGTCACTTGCCACGCGGCGAACTGGTCGCCGCCTTGCTGCGTGTGCAGAATCTTCGTGGTGGCGTCACCGTAGAGGCGGTCGTCGGCGCCGAGGCTGGTTGCGGTCGCGTCCTCGGCCTGCACGAACAGCGAACGGCGCAGCAGTTCATGGCCCGCGAGCAGGTAGCGGCCGGCGTCGCCGACGATGCGCGCCCGCAGTTCGGCCGCGGCGGCCGCGGCGGCGGTTGCGTACGCCTTCTCGGCGTCGTCGCGCCGGCCTTCGGCCTGTTTGCGAGCGGCGACGGCGGCGTCGCTGGCGGCTTCGCGGTCGAACCAGCGCGAGACGTGGTCGAGGTTGTGGAAGCTCTTGCTGCTGCGGAACACGCCGGCGAGCGCGTAGTAGTCGGCGGTCGGGATCGGATCGAACTTGTGGTCGTGGCAGCGGGCGCAGCCGATGGTCAAGCCGAGCACCGTGCGGCCGACGAGGTCGACCTGCTCGTCGACGGTGTCGAGCACGAGCTTCTCCTTGTCCTGCTCGGCGAGCATGCGCGGCCCGAGCGCCAGGAACCCGGTGGCCACATAGCCGTCGACGCCCACGGCCGGGTCGTCGGCGAGCAGGTCGCCGGCGATCTGCATGGCGACGAAGCGGTCGTACGGCAGGTCCTGGTTGTGCGCCTGCACGACCCAATCGCGGTAACGCCACGCGTTGGCGAACGCGAGGTTCTCGTCAAGCCCGTTGCTGTCGCTGTAGCGCGCGAGGTCGAGCCACGCGCGCGCCTGGTGTTCGCCGTAGTGCGGCGATGCGAGCAGGCGGTCGACGACGCGCACGAACGAGTCGGCCGTGTCGTCGGCGAGGAAGGCGTCAACCTCGGCCGGCGTCGGCGGCAGTCCGGTCAAGGCGAAGGTGGCGCGGCGGATGAGCGTGTGCTTGTCGGCGACGGCGACTGGCGCCAGGCCGGCAGCGGCGAGACGGGCGCGCACGAAGCGGTCGATAGGGTGCGCGTTCCAGGCGGCGTCGGCCACCGTCGGCGGGGTCGCGGTTCGCCAGGGCCGGAAGGCCCAATCGGGATCGCGCTCGCCCTGCGCGCACAGCGGCGTGGTGGCGAGGAGGGCAGCGGCGACGAGGTTGGGACGCATGCGCGCGTGCGCGACCGTGGCTGTGCGGCCGCAGTGTCACCATACTGACTGCCGCTGCCATGCCCTGCCTCGTCTTGTCGCGCTTTTGTCTCGCTCTCTTCGTGCTCACTTCCTGCGTCGCGCCGAGCGGCGAAGGCGAAGGCGCCGTCTCGTGGCGCGTGACATCGACCGGGACGTCCAGCTTGCGCGGTCTCGCGGTCGTCGATGCATCGGTGGCATGGGTGAGCGGCAGCAAGGGCGCGATCTGGCGCACGACCGACGGCGGCTCGGACTGGAGCAACGTCGCGCCCGCTGACGCTTCGGCGTGGGACTTCCGCGATGTCGAAGCCTGGGACGCGCAGCGGGCGCTGGCGATGGTCGCCGGCACGCCGGCGCGCGTGCTGCGCACCGACGACGGCGGGGTCTCGTGGCGGACCGTGCTCGCCGACGATCGACCGGGCGCGTTCTTCGACGCGATGGCGTTCCAGGGCGACGTCGGCGTGCTGTTTGGCGATCCGATCGACGGCGCCTTCGGCGTCTGGACGTCGCGCGACGGCGGGGCGACGTGGCACGCGGCGCCGGCGAACCAGCTGCCCGCACCGCTGCCGGGCGAAGCCGCATTCGCCGCGAGCGGCGCCTGCGTCGCCGTGACTGGCGAGGTGGGGCGCGAGATCTTCTGGATCGCTACCGGCGGCGGCGCGCGCGCGCGGCTGCTGCGCGGCGACGCGGCCGGTTGGACGACGCAGGATCTGCCGCTGCCGGCGGGCTCTGCGTCGCGCGGCGCCTTCGGCCTTGCGTTCCGCGGCGAACGGGGCCTCGTCGTCGGCGGGGACTACGCCGATCCGACGGTCGGCGGCGCGGCGCAGACGACGGACGGCGGCCGCACGTGGACGGCGGTCGAAGGGTTCAGCGGCTTCCGGTCGGCGGTCGCGTGGCTCGACGACGGGACGGCGCTCGCGGTGGGCTCGCACGGCACGACGCAGTGGCGCGGCGAAGGCGCGTCGGTGACGCCGATCGGATTCCATGCCTGCGCGGTCGGCCGCGACGGCAGCGTGTGGGCAGCGGGCGACGCCGGCCGCGTCGCGCGCCGCACTGGTTGGCCGCGCCAGCCGCTCGCGCTCGCGCGCTTGTTCAGCGACCACATGGTCATGCCGGTCGGCGGCGTCGTGGCGGTGCGCGGCACGGCGACGGCCTACGCCATCGTCGACGTCACCGCGTCGTGGGGCGCTTCCGGCCGTGGCCTGTGCGGCGCCGACGGACGCTTCGCGGTCGATCTGGCGACGCCGACCGCGCCGGGCGGGGCGCATGACTTCGCCGTCGCTTGCGCCGGCCAGCGCATCGACGTGCGCGACGTGCTCGCCGGCGACGTCTGGTTGGCGTCCGGCCAGAGCAACATGGAGATGCAGCTCGGCAAGGCAGGCTGGAGCGAAGGCATCGATGGCCACGAGGCAGCGATCGCTGCCGCCGACCTGCCGACCTTGCGTGTGTTCACGGTGGCGCGCCGCGCGAGCAACACGCCGCAGGCCGACTGCGACGGCAGCTGGCAGGTCTGTGCGCCGGCGGTGGCCAAGGACTTCTCGGCAGTCGGCTTCCACTTCGCGCGCGCGCTGCAGCAGGCGCGCGGGCGTCCGTTCGGTCTCGTCGTCAGTGCGTGGGGTGGCACCGTCGCCGAGGCGTGGACCAGCGCCGCTGGCCTGAGTGGTTTCCCGGAGTTCGCCGGCCAACTGGCGCAACTGCGCGACACCGGTGCCGATCCGGCGGCGCAGCGGCGCGCATTCTGGCGCGCGGTCGGGTCGGCCGAGTCCGGCGTGTTCGTCGCGTGCGCGATGCCGGACGTCTGGTCGCGGAGCGGACTCGGCGACTTCGACGGCGCTGCCGAGTATCGCGTCACGGTCAACGTGCCGGCGGCGTGGTCGGGCACGGAGCTCGCGCTCGAACTCGGCCCGATCGACGATATGGACGTCGCCACGTGGGACGGCGAGCGCATCGGCGGCATGGACCGCGACGGTGCGTGGAATACGCCGCGCGACTACATCGTGCCGGCGCGGCTCGCGACCGTCGGACCGCACGAGTTGCGCATCCGCGTCGTCGACACCAGCGGCGAAGGCGGATTTGGCGGCGCGCCGGCGGCGTTGTGTCTGCGTCGCCGCGACGCGCCCGACGCGTCGGCCCCGCTCGTCGACGGCTGGCAACGGCGCACGCTCGCGGCGCTTGGACAGCTGCCGCCGTGGCCGCGCGACGGCGGCCCGAATCGCGCCAGCGTGCTGTGGAACGGCATGATCGCGCCGCTGCAGCCGTTCCCGTTCGCCGGCGCGATCTGGTACCAGGGCGAGAGCAACCGCGGGCGCGCCGCGCAATACGCCCGCCTGTTCCCCGCCCTGGTGCGCGACTGGCGCGATGGCTTCGGCGAGTCGCTGGCCTTCCACTTCGTGCAGATCGCGCCGTATGGCTACGAGCGCGACTCCGGCCAGACGGCGGAGCTGCGCGAGGCGCAGGCCGCGGCGCTGGCGCTGCCGGGCACCGGCATGGTCACGACCCTCGACGTCGGCGATCCAAAGGACATCCATCCGCGCGCCAAGCGCCCGGTCGGGGAGCGGCTGGCGCTGCTGGCGCGGGCGCGCACGTATGGCGAGGACGTGCCGTGCGAAGGCCCGGTGTGCGTCGATGCCGTGCGCGCCGGCGAACGCGTGACGCTGCATTTCAAAGGCGCGGAGAAACTGGCGCTCGCCGGCGCCGGTGTTGGTTTCGAACTCGCCGGCGCCGACGGCGAGTTCCGGTCAGCAGGCGCGCGTCTGGTCGATGGCGCGGTCGAACTGGTCGCTGCTGGCGTGCCAGAGCCGCGCAAGGTCCGCTACGCCTGGGCGGCCGTGCCGGCGTGGTCGCTGTCGTCGTCGCACGGCCTGCCGGCGGCGCCGTTCCGCCGCGACATTCGCTGATCGGCCGACTTCCCGAACGGCCGCGAGTCGGTAATCTGCGCTGGCCCCATGGAAGAGCTTGCGCTGCACGACACCTTCGCGGTCACCCGCGCTGGCAGTCCGACGCTCGTCGACGGCGAGTTGCACGTCTGGGCGGTGCCGTTGACCGGTGATGCGGAGCGGCTCGGCGCGAACCTCTCGAAGGCAGAGAACCAGCGGCTCAGCCGCTTTCACTTCGCCGACCATCGCCGCCGTTTCCAGATTGGCCACGGCGCGCTGCGCCTGATCCTCGCCGGTTACCTCGGTTGTGGCCCGGCTGACGTCGAGTTCGCCGCTGGCCCGCGCGGCAAGCCGTTCCTCGCCGCGCCCGGCCCGCACTTCAACCTCTCGCACAGCGGCAAGCTTGCGCTGATTGGCGTGTCGAAGACCGAAGTCGGCCTCGACGTCGAGAAGGTGCGTCGCCTCGACAGCCTGACGGAGATCGCCCGCAAGCACTTCTCGCCGTCTGAGTTCGCGGCCCTCGACGCGCTGCAGGGCGAAGCGCGCGAGTTGGCGTTCTACCGCTGCTGGACCCGCAAGGAGGCTTACATCAAGGCGCTCGGCGAAGGTCTGTCGATGCCGCTCGATGTGTTCGACGTCAGTTTGTGCGATGAGCCGCGCTTGGTCGCCATCCGCGACGGCAAGGAAGACGCCGCGAAGTGGTCGATGCTCGACGTCTCGCCTGGGCCCGAGTTCGTCGGCGCGGCGGCCATGCGCGCGCTCGGCGTGCGCGTGCAGCGCTACCGGCTGGCCGACGCGTAGGAGCCTGCGGCGCGCCGGCCGCGGCGATCAGTAGCCGTCGGCGTCGCCGCCGAGCGCGACGAGGCAAGCTGTGCTGAGGAACGAGCGGGCGCAGCGGGGGATCATCGGGCCTTCACCTTCACCTGCTCGCCGCAGGCGTTCAGCATCGCGCGCAGCTGGTCGAAGTCGGGGTGGCGCATACGCACGTAGGCGTTGGCCATGTAGCCGGCCTCGACGCCCTGGGTCGGCGTGCCGGCGGGCGGCAGATGGCTGTCGAGGATCCACTGGCCGTGCTGCTGCTGGAAACGCTCCCAGCCCTCGTACCCGGCGATCGTGCCGTCCTGGTCCGGGCGCAGCGCGATCATGCCGGCGGCGTACTTGCGGCTCGGCCGGAACGGCACCTGCTCGTGCACGATCGCGTGCGCCCACGCGGCGTAGAGGTCGAACTCGTTGGCGGCGCAATAGAGGTCCCAGACGCCGACGCCCGGCGGCCGGCAGCCGATCTCGGAGAACTTCAGGCCCTTCTGGCCGAAGAACCACTCCATGTGGGTCGGCGAGGTCCAGATGCCGAGCGCCGAGACGACCTTCTGGCCGAAGGCGCGCAGCTCCTTGTAGCTGTCCTGATCGATGCGGTTGCTGACGACGATCTGCGGGCTGATCCAGCGCGTCCGCATCGCCTCGAGCACGTTGGGGTAGTAGTGGCTGACGAAGTCGAGCACGACCGTGCCGTTCACCGACAGCGTGTCGTAGAAGCCCTCGTGGCCCTCGAGGAATTCCTCGATCGCGACCTCGCGGCCGCTGCCGACGCGCAGCGCCTCGCACGCCGACCTCAGTTCGGCGTCGGCGACGCACTTGGTCGCGCCTGAAGCGCCGGCGCCGTCGATCGGCTTGAGAATCAGCGGGTAGCCGTTGGCCTTGGCGAAGGCCTCGGCGTCGGCGACCGAGGCAACGCGGGCGCTGGCGGCGCAGCCGAGCCCCGCGGCGCGCACCGCTTCCTTCATCGCCGGCTTGTCGCGGCACAGCCACGCCGTCTTCGACGTGGTGCCGTGGATCGAGAGCTTCTCGCGCACGTTCGCGGCGGCCATCACGTGCGCCTCGACGGTCGCCTCGAGCCGATCGACGCGGGCGCGCTGGCTCAGGCGCTTGCACGCCTCGGCGAGCGCGTGCTCGTCGACGACCGACCTCACCCGCTCGTACTGGAACAGGTCGTCGCGCAGCTCCGACGGCAGCGCCTCCGGCGGGCGTTCGCTGATCGCGGAGACGCGCGCGCCGGTGCTCAGCAGGCCGCGCAGGAACTCACGTTGGTTCTTCGGGAAGCAGGGCTCGATGAAGGCGACATGCATGGCGAGGCGTCGTGGTGGCGGAGGCCGATCAGGGTCAAAGGCCCGTCAGGGCGCGGTAGAGGGCGACGTACTCGGGGCCTTGCTTGTCCCACGAGAAGTCCTGCTGCATGCCGTTCTTCATCAGCTGCTGCCAGCCCTTCTGGTCGCGCCAGTTGCGCAGCGCCCAGTCGATGGTCCCTGCCAGCGCCTGGCTGCTGTACTCGTCGAACAGGAAGCCCGTGCCCGTCCGGGTGTCGGGGTTCCACGGCGCAACGGTGTCGGCGAGACCGCCGGTGCGACGGACGATCGGCGGTGTGCCGTAGCGCAGGCTGTACATCTGGTTGAGGCCGCACGGCTCGAAGCGGCTCGGCATCAAGAAGACGTCGCTGCCGGCCTCGATCCAATGCGCGAGGTCTTCCTGGAAGCCGCGATAGACCGAGACCTTGCGCGGCCAGGTGTCGCGCAGCCACTGGAAGTAGCTCTCGTGCTTGTCGTCGCCCGAGCCGAGCACGCACAGGCGCATGTCCTCGCGCTGCAGGAACACCGGGATCGAGTCGGCGAACAGCTCGAAGCCCTTCTGCGCGGTCAGGCGCGAGACGACGCCGAACACCGGCGCGCGCGGGTCGTGCGGCAGCTGGAAGCGCTGCAGCATCGCGGCCTTCATCTTGGCCTTGCCGGCGAGGTCGCCGGCGTGGAAGTGGTGCGGGATGCGCGGGTCGTCGGCCGGATTCCACTCGCCGTAGTCGACGCCGTTGACGATGCCGACGAGGTCGTTGGCGCGCTGCCGCATTAGTTCTTCCAGGCCCATGCCGAACTCGGCGGTCTGGATCTCGCGGGCGTACGTCTTCGACACCGTCGTCAGCCGACCGGCGTGCAGCACGCCAGTCTTGAGGAACGAGACCTTGCCGTCGCGCAGGTCGCCGTGGTGCACGTGCGCGCGCTGGTCGCCGAGCCCGAGCACGTCGAGTTGGGCGGCGTCGAATCGCCCCTGGTAGCCGATGTTGTGGATAGTGAGCGCCGTCTTGGTCGCGGCGAACAGCCGGTCCCAGGCGTAGACCGTGCGCAGATACAGCGGCAGCAGGCCGGTGTGCCAGTCGTTGCAGTGCACGACGTCCGGCGCCCATTCCAGCCGCTGGCAGGTCTCCAGCACGGCGCGCGACAGCAGGCCAAAGCGCAGCGGCTCGTCGCCGTCCTCGGTGTAGATGGCGTCGCGGTCGTAAAGCTCCTTGCAGTCGACGAAGTGCGCCAGCACGTCGCTCTGGGGCAGCGGCGCGGTGCGGATCGAGAAGCGGATCGTGCGCGCCGGGAAGCGCACCTCGATGTCCTGCGCGCCGGCGAGCGGCGTGGTCGCCAGGCCCGACGCGGCGATCTTCTTGTAGTAAGGCAGGAAGATCCGGACGTCGTGGCCGGGGCCGGCTGGGGCCTTGCGGCCGAGCCAGCGGCCGAGGCCGAGCAGCACGTCAGCGAGGCCGCCGGTCTTGGCGAACGGCGCGACTTCGGATGCGCAGAGGGCGAGGCGCAGCGGACGCATGCGCGGATGTTGGCACGCTCCGTCGCCAGGTGCCACGGCAAACACGCGCCGGTGGCCTGTGGCCCAGGGCGACGGCTCGGCGTGGCAGGCGCAGCAGTTGCTGGCTACCGTGACATGCCGCATGCACGTCTGCTTCGTGATCCCGTTCGCCATGGAGAACTCGCTGCGCTTCGCGCGCGCCGCGGCGGCGCTGCCGGGGGTGCGGCTGAGCCTCGTGTCGCAGGATCCGATCGAGCGCTTCCCGGCCGATCTGCGGGAAGTGGCGATCGGCTACGAGCGGGTTGTCGACGCGCTCAAGCCTGAACTGCTGGCGGCTGTGGTCGAGCGCCTCGGCGCGCGCCTGGGCCCGGTCGCGCGGCTTGTCGGCATCCTGGAGCCGCTGCAGGAGTCGCTGGCGGCGGTGCGCGAACGCTTGCGCATCCGCGGCATGGACGCGCAGACGGCGCGCAACTTCCGCGACAAGGGCCGCATGAAGGACCTGTTCGCCGCCGACAACGTGCCGTGCGCGCGCCACCGTCTATGCGCGTCGCTGGGCGAGGCGGAGGGCTTCGTGCGCGAGGTTGGCTTCCCGGTGGTCGGCAAGCCGCCGGCGGGGGCCGGGGCCAAGGCGACGTCCCGGCTCGCCGACCACGCGGCGCTCGCCGAGTTCGTCGGCGCCATGCGGCCGGCGCCGGGCCGCGGCGTGCTGCTCGAGGAGTTCGTCACCGGCCGCGAGTTCTCATTCGACTCGGTGACGCTGCACGGCCTGCACATCTTCCACAACGTCTGTTGCTATCACCCGACGCCGCTGCAGGTGATGGAGAACCCGTGGATCCAGTGGACCGTCGTGTTGCCGCGGGACCTGTCGGGGCCGGAGTTCGCCGACATCCATCGCGTCGGCCCGCGTGCGCTCAGCATGCTCGGCATGTGGAACGGCATGTCGCACATGGAGTGGTTCCGCCGCGCCGACGGCAGCATCGCCATCGGCGAGGTCGCCGCGCGGCCGCCGGGCGCGCAGTTCATGTCGCTGATGAGCCTTGTCACCGACGTCGACATGTACCGCGCCTTCGCCGAACTGATGGTGTTCGAGACCTTCACGCCGCCGCCGCGGCGGTTCGCCGCCGGCGCCGCGTACCTGCGCGGGCAGGGCGGCGGCGCTGACGCCGCGATCCGCGCCGTGCACGGCCTGGACGCCGTGCGGGCCGACCTCGGCGACATCGTCGTCGAGGTCAAGGCGCCGCAGGTCGGCAAGCCGAAGGCCGCCACCTACGAGGGCGACGGCTATGTGCTGTGCCGCCACCCGGACACCGCCGTCGTCGAACGCGCGGTCCAGCACATCGTTCGCACCGTCCGCGTCGAGACCGCCTGAACAGAGACCGACCCACGCCATGCACGTCGTCTTCCTCAGTCCCGGGTTCCCCGCCGAGATGCCGCTGTTCGTCCGCGGCCTCGCCAAGGTCGGCGCCAAGGTCCTCGGCGTCGGCGATCAGCCCGCCGCCGCGCTGCCGCGCGAGGCGCGCGAGGCGCTGACCGACTACCTGCAGGTGTCGACGTTTGGCGACGAGGTGAAGGCGGCCGAGGAGATCCACGCCTGGCTGCGCGGCCGCTCGGTCGACCGCGTCGAGTGCCTGTGGGAGCGGCTGATGTATCTCGCGGCGTCGCTGCGCGAGCGCTTTGGCCTGCCCGGCATGAGCAAGGCCCAGACCGAGGTCTTCCGCGACAAGGAGACGATGAAGCAGGCGGTCGAGAAGGCCGGTCTGCGCGTGCCGCGACACGGCAAGGCGCACAGCGCCAAGGAAGCGTGGGCCCACGTCGAACGCATCGGCTACCCCGCCATCGTCAAGCCGATCGACGGCGCTGGCAGCAAGGACACATACCGCTGCAACGACAAGGCCGAGTTCGCGTTGGCGCTGGACAAAGTGCGCCACATCGACGTGCTGTCGGTGGAGGAGTTCATCGAAGGCGAGGAACTGACCTACGACACGATCTGCGTCGATGGCCGCATCCTGTTCGAGAGCGTCGCGTGGTACCGACCCAAGCCGATGGTGCTGGCGCAGAGTCCGTGGGTCTCGATGCAGAACATCGTGCTGCGCGACCTGACGCAGGAGCTGCCGCGGCCGGGCGTCGAACTCGGCCGCGCGGTGATCCAGGCGCTCGGCTTTGGCACCGGTTTCACGCACATGGAGTGGTTCCGCACGCCGAAGGGCGAGGCGGTGTTCGGCGAAATCGGCGGCCGGCCAGCCGGCGCAAGGCTCGTGCACGCGATGAACTACTCGTGCGACGTCGACCTGTTCGCCGGCTGGGCCGAGGCGGCGTGTTTTGGCCGGTTGAGCCAGGACGTCACCAAGAAGTACAACTGCTCGATGATCTTCAAGCGTGGGCAGGGCGAGGGCACGGTCAAGGAGCACCGCGGCCTCGCCGAACTGATGCGCCGCTACGGCCCGCACGTCGCCAACATCGAGTTGACGCCGGTCGGCGAGCCGAAGCGCGACTGGCGCAAGGTCGTCGTCGGCGACGGCTGGGTCATCGTCCGTCATCCGGACTTCGCGCCGACGCTGGAGATGTCCGAGCGCTTCGTCAACGACCTGACGGTGGTGGTCGGGTGAGGTCTCGTCGACTCGCGCACATCGTGCTGGTCGCCGCGCTCGCCGCGTGCGCCAAGCCCGCGGCCTCTGGCGTCGGCGCGGCGCCGCGCGCGCCCAAGGCGGTGCGGCTCGTCGCCGCCGCGGCCGCGGCGTTGCCGATCAAGGTCGCCGTCAGCGGCGTGCTCGCCGCCCAGGAAGAATTGGTGCTCGGCCTCGAGGTCGGCGGCCGCATCGCCTCACTCGGCGTTGACGTCGGCGATGTGGTCGCCGCCGGCGATGTGGTCGCGACGCTCGATCCGCGCGAGTTCGACCTCGCGATCGAGCGCGCCGAAGCGGCGGTGGGCGCGTCCGACGCGCGGCTCGGACTCGCCGCCGCCGCCGATCCGGCGGCGTTCGACGTCGAGCAGGCGCCGAGTGTGCGCGAAGCCGAGGCCGTGCTGGTCGAGGCCCGGCTCAACCGTGAGCGCGTGGTCAAGTTGGTCGAGGGCTCGCTGCAGGCGACCGCGCAGCTAGAGGTCGCGACCGCGGCGCTGGCCGTGGCCGAGAACCGGCTGCGCCGCGCCCGCGACGACGTTCGCACCTGGATCGCCGACGCCAGGCTGCGCCGCATCGAACTGGCACAGGCGCACAAGCGCCGGCGCGACGCCATCATCACGGCGCCGTGGCAGGGCCGCGTCGCCATGCGTCACGTCGCCGTCGGCCAGGTGGTGCAGGGCGGCGCGCCAGTGGTGACGCTGCTGCGCATCGAGCCGCTGCGGCTGCGGTTGCGCGTGCCCGATCGCCTCGCCTTCGGCGTCGCCGCCGGCCAGGCCGTCGAGTTCACGGTCGACGGCGCCGATGTCGCCGAGCGCGTCGGCAAGGTGGTGCGCACCGGTCCGGCGATCGACCGGGGCGATCGCACGCGCCTCGTCGAGGCCGAGGTGCAGAACGCCGACGGCGCGCTGCTGCCGGGCGCGTTCTGCCGGGCGCGCATCGTCGTCGCGGCGGCCGCGCCGGTCGTCACCGTGCCGCGCGCGGCGGTGGTGACCTTTGCCGGCGTCGACCGCGTGTTCACTGTCGCCAGCGCTGCGGATGGCACGCCGCGCGCCAAGGGCGTGCTGGTCGAACTCGGCCGGCCGGTTGGCGACGCGGTCGAAATCGTGCGCGGTGTCGCCGTCGGCGAACTAGTCGTCGCCGTGGCGGTCGGGCTCGCGCCCGAGACGCCGGTGCAGGTCGTGGAGTAGCCGTGCGCAAGCTCGCCGACGTCTGCATCCACCGGCCGGTTTTCGCGACCATGTTGATCCTGGCGATGGTGGTCGCCGGCGCCGTCGGCTTCCGTTTCCTCGCCGTCGACCGCTACCCCGCCTACGACCTGCCGACCGTCACCGTGCGCACCGAGCTGCCCGGCGGCGCGCCCGAGGAGGTCGAGGTCTCGGTCACGTACCCGATCGAGGAGATCGTCAACACCGTCGAGGGCATTCGCGAACTGCGCTCGATATCGGGCGCCGGCACGTCGCTGGTGCTGGTGACGTTCGACCTTGGCCGCGACATCGACGCCGCCGCGCAGGACGTGCGCGACCGCGTGTCGCAGGCGATGCGTCGCCTGCCGGAGGACTGCGAACCGCCGGTGGTCAGCAAGTTCGACAGCGACAGCTCGCCGGTGCTCACCCTCGCGCTGGCCGGCGATCGGCCGATGCGCGAACTGTCCGAGATCGCCGACAAGCGCATCAAGCGTGTGCTCGAGCGCGGCCGCGGCGTCGGCGAGGTTCGGCTCGTCGGCGACATCGAGCGCACGATCAACGTCTGGGTCGACGCCGATCGGCTCGCCGCCTACGACTTGCCGGTCGATGCCGTCAGCGACGCGATCCGCCGTCAGAACAGCGACGTGCCCGGCGGCAACGTCACCGACGACCAGCGCGAACGCACCCTGCGCACGCTCGGCCGAGTGCTCGACCCGGCGGCCTTCCGCACGCTGACCATCGCCCGTCGCAACGGCGTGCCGGTCGAGCTCGGCGACGTCGCGCGCATCGAGGACGGCACCGCCGAGGCGCGCTCACTGGCGCGCCTAGACGGCGTGCCGACGGTGGTGATGGAGGTGCGCCGGCAATCGGGCGCCAACACCGTCGCCGTCATCGACGGCTTGCTCGGTCCAATCGAAGCCCTGCGCGCGCAGCTGCCGCCGGACCTGCGTCTGGAGATCGTCCGCGACCAGTCGCGCTACATCCGCGCCGCCCTGCACGAGATCGAATTCCATCTCGTGGTCGGCTCGCTGCTGGCGGCGCTGGTGGTGCTGTGGTTCCTGCGCAGCTGGCGCGCCACGCTGATCGCCGGCGTCGCGATCCCAGTGTCGGTCGTGGCCACCTTCGGCGTCATGTGGACGTTGGGGTTCACGCTCAACGGCGTGACCATGCTGGCGCTGGTGCTGATGGTCGGCGTCGTCATCGACGACGCCATCGTCGTGCTGGAGAACGTGCAGCGCTGGGCCGACGAGCAGGGCCTGCCGCCGTTCCAGGCGGCGCGCGAGGCGGTCGGCGAGATCGCGCTAGCGGTGCTGGCGACGACGCTGAGCCTCGTCGTGATCTTCGTGCCGGTGTCGTTCTTGTCGAGCATCACCGGCAGGTTCCTCTTCCAGTTTGGCATCACCGCCGCGGTCGCCGTGCTGCTGTCGCTGGTGGTGTCGTTCACGCTGACGCCGGCGATGTGCGCGCGGCTGGTGCGACCGGCCGACGCGAAACCCAGCCACGGCGGCGGCTGGTCCGAGCGCGCCTACGCCGCGGCGCTGTGCGGCTGCCTGCGCCGGCCGTGGCTCGTCGTGCTCGGCTCGGCGCTCGTCGTCGCCAGCACTGTGCTGCTCGCCGGCACGGTGCGGCAGGACTTCATCCCGAGCGACGTCGACGAAGGCGAGTTCGAGATCGCCGTCAACGGCCCGGACGATGCCAGCCTCGCGGCGATGGACGGCGTCATGCGCGCTGTCGAGGTTGAGCTGGCCCAGGTCCCGGCCGTCGAAGCGGCACTGACCCAGGTCGGTGGCGGCTTCCTCGGCGGGTTGTCAAACGGCAGCGTCTTCGTGCGCATCGTGCCGCACGAGCGCCGGCGTTTCTCGCTCGATCGGCTGGTTCGCGCCACGTTCGTCGGCGATCCGGCGGCGGCGTTCCGCGGCAACTACACGCAGCGCGAGGTCATGGCGGAGATCCGCCAGCGGCTGCGCAAGCTGACCGATGTGCGCGTCTCGGTGCGCAACCAGCGCAGCTTCAACCTTGGCGGCGGACCGTTCCCGCTCGACTTCGCCATCCGCGGCCCCGACCTGGCGACGCTGGCGACAGCGGTCGAGGACCTGCGCGTGACCGCCAACAAGTCCGGCTCGATGATCGACCTCGACACGACCCTGCGGCTGCGGCGACCGGAGTTGCGCGTGCAGATCGACCGACCGCGCGCCGCCGAACTCGGCGTTTCGACCCAGGACATCGCCACGGCGCTGCGGTTGATGGTCGGTGGCGTGACTGAGGTGTCGCGCTTCCGCGACCCCAAGCTCGACGAGGAGTACGACGTCCGCCTGCGCCTGCGCGAGGCGGACCGGCAGCGCGTCGACCGCATCGGCGAGCTGCTGGTTGGCCGCGGCGACGGCGGCACCGTGCGTGTCGACAACCTCGTGCGCATCGAGTCGGCGACGACGTCGTCCCGCATCGATCGCATGGACCGCCAGCGGCAGGCTAGCCTGCGCGGCAGCCCGGCGCCGGGCGCGGCGCTTGCCGACGCCGTCGCCGACCTCCGCCGACTGGCGGGCGACCTGCGGCTGCCGGCCGAGTACTCGACGGCCGTCGCCGGCAGCGCGCGCGAACTGGAGCAAGCCGGCGGCGAGTTCCTCGGCGCGTTCCTGTTGGCGCTCGTCTTCATGTACATGATTCTGGCGGCGCAGTTCGAGAGTCTGACGCAACCGCTGATCATCCTGCTGGCGATCCCCGTCGCCGCGCCATTTGCGTTGCTGTCGCTATGGGCGACCGGCGAGACGCTCAATCTCTACTCGGCGCTCGGCATCCTCGTGCTGTTTGGGATGGTCAAGAAGAACGCCATCCTGCAGGTCGACCACACCAACCAACTGCTACGCGCCGGCGTGCCGGCGCACGACGCGGTCGTGCAGGGCAGCCGCGATCGGCTGCGGCCGATCCTGATGACCACGCTGGCGTTCGTCGCCGGCATGCTGCCGTTGGCGGTCGGCGCCGGTCCGGGCGCCGAGGAGCGCAAGGCGATCGCCGTCGTCGTCATCGGCGGCCAGTCGCTGTGCCTCGTGCTCAGCCTGCTGCTGACGCCGGTCGTGCAGTGGCTCGCGCTGCGGCGGCGATCTGCGCGCGCCTGATCCGGCGCGCCGGCGGGAACACGATCTGGTTCTCCTTGCGGATGTGCGTGCGCGCGGGGTTGCAGTAGCGCGCGGCGGCGGCACACGCTAGCGGCCTTCGCGCAGTCGTCCCTGGGCCAGGGCGCAAGAGCGCCGGGGGATCCGCGCGGGCAGGATCTCCGGTATGGAGGGCGCGCCTTGGCGCTCTTCGACGTAGCATGCCTCGCCCCAGAACCATGAAGCCCGATCGCCTCCACCTCGCCGTCTCCGGGGTCGCGCGCCGCGTCGCCGCCGCGCCCTGGCTCGCCCTTGTCCTCGCCGCCTGCAGCGGCGCCCCTGACCGCGCCGCGAGCGCTTCTTTCGAGCCGCCGCCGCCAGCGGGGCCAGCGCTGCCGAAGGTCGAGCAGCCGAACAAGGACCTCGGACGTATGTGGACGTTCGAAGCCGCTCCGGCCGGTTGGTTCCAGCAAGCCTACGACTGGCAGCCGACCGAGGCGTGGCTCGAGCAGGCGCGCCTCAGCTCGCTGCGCTTTGGCCGCAAGATGGAAGACGGCACGATCCGCAACTTCTGCTCGGCGTCGTTCGTCAGCCCGCACGGCTTGGTGATGACCAATCACCACTGCTCCCGCGACGCCATCGCCGCGGTGCAGGGCGCCGCTGACTGGTTGAAGGACGGCTTCTACGCCGGCGCGTGGGAGAACGAGGTCAAGCTGCCCGGCTTCCGCATGACCCAACTGGTGCGCCAGCAGGACGTCACCGCTGCGGTCAACGCCCAGGGTGTCGACGCGGTCAAGAAGTCGGCCGCGGACCAGGACCCAGGCCACGAGCACGAGGTCATCGCGCTCTACCAGGGCGGCAACTACCAGCTCTACAGCTTCCGGGTCTATGACGACCTGCGGCTCGTCTGCGCGCCGCACGGCCAGATCGCGCACTTCGGCGGCGATCCGGACAACTTCTGCTTTCCGCGCTGGGGTCTCGACTTCACGTTCGTGCGCGCGTGGCAGGGCGACAAACCGGTCGCCTGCGGCGCCAACCACTTTGCCTGGAAGACCGCCGGCGCGCCCGAGGGCGACCTCGTGTTCGTGACCGGCAACCCGGGCCGCACCGGCCGCCTGCAGACGGTGGCACAGTGCGAGTTCCTGCGCGACCACAGCTTCCCGGCGCGCCTGGCGCAGACCAAGGCGCAGCTGCAGGACCTGTACGCGCAGGCCAAGGCCAGCCCCGTGAAGGAAAAGGAACTGCGGGCCCAGATCCTCTCGCTGGAGAACACGCGCAAGGCGGTCGAGGGCTACCGTGACGGCCTGCTCGACCCGCGGATCATCGCGATCAAGCAGAAGGCCGAGGCGCAACTGCGCGGCCTCGTCGCCAAGAACGCCGACCTGCTCGCCAAGTACGGCGACGCCTGGGACAAGGTCGCGGCGCTGCAGGCGGAGAAGGTCGCGGCGATGCAGCAGGCGAAGCCGGACATGAAGACGCTGCAGGAGCTGGCCAAGGCCGAGGCGGCGCAGAACAAGCGCATCGGCGAGGCGTGCTTCGCGATCCATGGCGCGTCGATCCCGCCGGATGCGACGATGTCGCTGCGCATCAGCGACGGCGTGGTGAAGGGGTACGAGATGAACGGCACGGTCGCGCCGCATCAGACGTCGCTGTACGGCCTGTTTGCGCGCCACCACGAGTTCGGCGGCCGCTATCCGTTCAACCTGCCGCAGCCGTGGCTCGACGCCGAGGCGCGCATGGACCTGCGCACGCCGTTCAACTTCGTTTCCACGTGCGACATCATCGGTGGCAACTCCGGCTCGCCGGTCATCGACCGCGACCTCAACGTGGTCGGCCTGATCTTCGACGGCAACATCGAGTCGCTGGGCAACAACTTCGTCTTCGACGACGAGGTCGCCCGCTCGGTCAGCGTGCACCCGGCGATCATCGTTGAGGCGCTGCGCAAGGTGTACGGCGCTGGCAAGCTCGCCGACGAACTCGAGCAGGGCGCGGCGGCGAAGAAGGCCACCGCCAAGCCTGCCGACGCCGTGCTCAAGAAGGCCGGCTGATCGTCGACTGATCGTCGGCAGTGGCGCTAATTCGGTCGCTGCCGGCGCGGTCAGCGGCGCAGCGCTCGCGCCGCCGCGGCCAGGATCGCGCACTTACGTTCGGCCACCTCGCCGGTGGCCACCGGTCGCTCGGCGAAGGTGCCGAAGCCGCAGTCCGGGTTGAGCCAGATGCGCTCCGGGCCGAGCAACTCCGCCAGCTTGCCGACGCGGGCGGCGATCGCCGCCGGATCCTCGACGGGCTCGGTGCGCGGGTTGACCGCGCCGAAGCCGACGCTGGCGCGCGCTGGCAATTGCGTCAGCAGAGCTTCGGGCCCGGCGCGCGGCGTCGCGTACTCGAGCACGAACTGGTCGACCTGCATGCGCGCGAGGTGCGGCAGCAGCGGCGCGTAGTCGCCGGCCAGCAGCACGTCCTCGTTGCGGCTCCAGTTGCCGCGGCAGACGTGCACCGCGGTGCGCACGCCCTTGATGCCGTCGGTGACGCGGTTCATCAGCTGGACCGCGAGTTCCAGTTCGGCGGCCGGGTCGGCGGCGGCGGCGAGCGCAGCGCACATGAACGTGCGCGTCGCCGCCTTGCCGGCGAACACCAGTTCGGTCAGCACGGGTTCGTCGAACTGCACGATCTCGACGCCGAGGTCGGCGACTTCCTGCAGCTCGGCCCGCAGGATGGCGACGATGTCGTCGCACAGGAGATCGCGCGTCGGGTAGGCCTGCGACGACAGCTTCTGCACCCACATCGAGCGCGACAGCAGGTACGGGCCCGGCAGCGCCACCTTGGTGGCGCGGGTGGTGTGCCGGCGGAGGAACTCGGCCTCGCGCACGGCGAGCGGCTCGCGGCGGACGAGGCGGCCCGTGATGGTGGGGTTCTTGATTGCGAAGGCGGGCACGTCGAGCGCCTGCAGCAGGCCCTCGAACGCCGCCTTGTCCTCGACGTAGTCGAGCAGGTCGGCCATCGTCATCAGCGCAACACCGTCGAGCTTCTCGGTCAGGAACGAGTAGAAGTTGTCGCGGCGCTGCTCGCCGTCGGTCAGCACGTCGACGCCGGCGTCCTCCTGCTGCTTGATCGCCAGCAGCGTCGCCTGGTCGCGCAGCTCCGGCAGGTCGGCGGCCTTCTTGCGCATGGCCTCGAGCAACCAGCGCGGCCGCGGCCAACTGCCGACGACGCTGACGGGGAAGCGGGGGATCGGGCGGTGGCGCATCGGATCAGAGGGCGCGCAGCGTCGTGCGCACCGGGGCGGAGCGGAGCAGGGATTGGGTCACGGGGCAGCGACGGACCGTCTGCTGCCATTCGGCGGCAAGGTCGGCGTCGCCACTGGCGCTGACGTAGGCGACGACCTCGACTTCGGCGAGGCCGGGATGGCCGTCGGCGGCGACGCCGAGGAAGACCAGCGGGTCGTCGGAGCGGGCCTTGGCGACGACTTCGAGGTCGTGCACGTCGACGCCCTTCTGCGACAGCCGCCACTGGTAGCCGGTGGTCAGCGCGCCAGCGACCGCGGCGAGCAGCAGCTCGATGGCGGACGGCGCGGCGTCCTCGGTGTCGAAGCTGGCCGGCTGGCCGATGGCGACGGCGTGGTTGCGCATCGTCGCCTTGGCCTGCATGCCGCCGGTCCAGCGCGCGCGCGTCTGCCAGACGTGCGCGCGGGCCTTCTGCAGGTCGGCGGCGAGCGCCTGGTCGTCGGCCTTCTTGCGCAGCAGGAAGTGGCGGTAGCCGTTGTCGGCGTCGCGCTCCGCCTCGATGGTGTGGCCGACGAGTCGGCACCACGCCGGCAGGTCCTCGCGCACCGACGTCTCGCGGCTCTTGACCAACAGCGTGCCGCCGGCGGGG
Source organism: Planctomycetota bacterium (assembly GCA_016872675.1). Classification (GTDB taxonomy): domain Bacteria; phylum Planctomycetota; class UBA1135; order UBA1135; family UBA2386; genus UBA2386. The sequence goes on along the minus strand of VGZG01000003.1, from coordinate 24,067 downwards.
ACCGGCTGGAAGGCGCTGCGGATGATCAGCAGCAGCCCGCTGCCGCAGTCGAGGTCACCGCCGTCGCAGGTCGCGTCGGCACGGTCGAACACGCTGGGGTCGTTCATCGCCGCGCCGCGTCGCCAACGGGACTCAGTAGCTGACGCAGGGCGCGCCCTGCGACAGGAACTCGACCAGCTTGGCGCCGCCGACGATCGTGGCGCCGGGGATCAGCTTCGCTTCGTCGAGCTTGCGGCGCTTGAAGCACGGCGAGCAGACCCAGACCTTGCCGCCGGCCTTGACGAAGTTGGCGATCAGGTCCTTCAGCGGCGCGAAGCCTTCCTCGGCGACGTCGTCGGCGTAGCCCTGCTGGCACAGGCGCACGGCCTCGACGCTGAGGAACATCACCGTCTCCTGCTCGCTCGCCGCGGCGGCGTTGGCGACGACGAAGGCGACGGTGGCCTTGTCGGGGTCGTTCTTGGCGGACGTGAGGGTGACGCAGAACTTCTTCATGGGTGGGCTCTAGGTGGACTTGCGCTGCACGTGGTACTCGGGATGGGCCGCGCGCACCAGCGTGTGGCCGGTGAGTCCACACCAAGCCGGCAGGTCGACCGGCGCCGCCGGGTCGCGCGCGAGCACGCGCAGCACTTCGCCCGCGCCGATCTCGCGCAGCTTGCCACGCAGTTCGAACACGAGGTCGCCACAGCCGAGGTCGCCGGCGTCGTAGGTGGCGACCGGCGCGGGCGGTAACGGCGGCGCATCCGTGGGCGCGGCCAGCGTCGGGGATGGTCGGCTCGCCAACGTCGGTGCGCCGAGGCACGAGGGCGCTGCGGCCGCGTTGCCGTGCTCGCGCAGGCTGGCCTCGTGCCAGACGTGGCGGAAGCAGTCCTTGCGCCGGATCCACTCGCCGGCGCGCGCGACCATCGCGGACTTCGGTTCGCGGTGTTCGCTGGCAAGGCAGTCGGGGCAGCGCGGCGCGTCCTTGCAACCGAACAGGACCGCCAGCAGCGCGGCGTGGCCGCACAGCGGTCCGCCACAGCGACGGCACGGCGAGGCGGCGATGGCGGCCACCGTCACGCGCAGCGCCTCGGTGCGGCTCGCCAGTTCGGCCGGCGACAGGTCATCGTCATCGATGTCGTCGAAGCCGGTCACGCGCGCCTCATGCCGGGTCGTTTTCGTGTCGGTAGTACAGCCACAGGCCGAATGCGATGCCGAACAGGCTCATCATGTGCACCGCCGGGAAGAACAGCACATGCTCGAGCCAGATCAGCCAGAACTGCTGCTCCGATGAGCCAGGCTGCAGCCGCGGGTCGAACTGCATCTGCGTCATCGGATTGACGATGTCGCGGACGCTGCTGACGTCGAGCGTGGTGCCGAGCTTGCCGTCGCTGGCGAACTTGCTGAACAAGGCCGCCGGCAGGCGCGCGAGCGACACCGCGAGTCCCACCTGCAGGAACAGCGCGCCGAAGCTCTTGGCGCGGCGGCAGACGAGCAGTGAACAGGCGAGCCCTGCCGGCCACAGGAAGCGATCGAGGCCGACCGGTTGCACGACCGCCGCGGGCGCGGCGGTGGCCTCCATGCCGAGCCACGCCGCGGTCGCCGTCCACGCGAACAGCAGCGGCGCCAGCAAGGGGTTCCGCAGCGGCCGATCGCGCAGCAGGCCGAGCGCAGCGGCCCAGGCGAGCGCGAAGACGCCAAAGCAGACCGCCCACTGCCAGCCCGGAGCGGTCACCGTGCCGGTCGGGAAACTCACCATCGAGACCTCCTGCTGCATGCCCTCGAAGCCGGCGTAGGTGTGCACCGTGGTCAGGACGCGCTCGCCAGCGCCCAGGCTGGTGGCGAGGCCGGCGGTGGCGGCGACCGCCAGGGCGACGATCGCGACGCGCCGCCAGCGCGGCACAGCGAGCCCCAGCCCAGTAGCGAGATAGGCGGCGAGGTGCAGACAGGTCAGCAGGGCGTCCATCGGCGTGGTCTTCGCGGGCGCGATCGTCCCGGTGGCAGCGGTTGTCAGGGGGATCACACCCCAGCGCCAGAGTTTTCCCCGGGCCGCACTTGCGCCAGTAGCGGCTGTCGGTACCTTTCTTGCCCTTCCTAGGACTGAGTGAGCCGGCGCCGAGGCATAATCCACGGCGACCGGACCGACCGACCATGACGAAGCAGAAGACCAAGAAGGCGGTGGTCAAGCGCATGAAGCTGACCAAGACCGGCAAGGTCAAATTCCGCCACGCGTTCACCTCGCACCTGTTGGTGCGCCGCTCCGCCAAGCGGAAACGCCAACTGCGCCAGAAGGGCCTCTGCAAGGGCAAGATCGCCGTCAACATGGCGGAACTCTTGGGCGGGAGGTAACCAGCAATGAGTCGCGCAACCAACGGACCTGCCACGCGGCAGCGCCGCAATCGTCTCCTCAAGCGGGCCAAGGGCTACCGTCAAGGTCGCCGCAACCTGTTCAAGATGGCGACCGTCACGGTGCTCCGCGCTGAGCGGTTCGCCTTCACCGGCCGCCAGCAGAAGAAGCGCTTCTTCCGTTCGCTCTGGATCACGCGCCTCACGGCGGCAGTCAAGAGCTTCGGGTTGCGCTACTCGGCGTTCATCCACGGCGTCCAGAAGGCCGGTATCAAGCTCAACCGCAAGGAGCTGAGCGAACTGGCGATCAAGGATCCGGCGACATTCGAGGCAATTTGCGGCAAAGCCATGCAGGCCCTCGCCTGAGCCAGCGCCCCGGGCGCTTCGGCGTCCGGCACCTCCGCTTCGCGACACGGCGCTGGCACTGACCAGCGCCGTTTCGTTTTCGGGGCGGCTTACCAGCGCCCACAACATCAATCCCCACGACCCCGGCGGCGGGCTAGCCGCGCCGCCTACCCGCATGCATCCACAAGCCCAACTGGATCGCTGGCTGGCCGCCGTCGCCGCAGCCGCTGACCTCGCCGCTCTCGCCGAGGCCGAGAGCCGCTTGTTCGGCGGCAAGGGCGAGGTCGCCGAGTTCGTGCGCTCGGTGACGTCGCTGCCCAAGGAGGAGCGGCCGGCGTTCGGCAAGCTCGCCAACGCGATGAAGCAGGAGGTCGAGGCCGCCGTCGCTGCGCGCAAGGAGCAGTTCGCGGCCGCCGCGATGGCGCGCGAGTTCGAGGGCGCGGCCTTCGACCCGACCGAGCCTGGCGCGCGCAAGGCGCGCGGCACGATGCACCCGATCACGATCGTGCAGAACGAGTTGGTCGACCTGTTCACGAGCCTTGGCTTCCAGTGGCAGGACGGGCCCGAGGTGGAGTCGGAGTTCTTCAACTTCGACGCGCTGAACATCCCTGGCGACCATCCGGCGCGCGAGAGCCAGGACACGTTCTGGCTGACCGACAAGAACCTGCTGCGCACGCACACATCGCCGGTGCAGGTGCGCACGCTGCAGCGCGCGGTCAAGCAGGGCTTCCAGCCGCCGCTCAAGGTCATCGTGCCGGGCCGCGTGTTCCGCAGCGAGACCGTCGACCGCACGCACGAACACACGTTCTACCAAATGGAAGGACTGGTGGTGGATCGCGCGCACGGCGACAGCGGCATCAGCATCGCCAACCTGATCCACACCATGAAGACATGCCTGCGGGTCGTGCTCGAGCGCGACGTGCAGGTGCGGCTGCGGCCTGGGTTCTTTCCGTTCGTCGAGCCTGGCTTCGAGCTCGACGTCAACTGCCCGTTCTGCAAGGGCCAAGGGTGCGCGGTGTGCAAGCAGTCCGGTTGGATCGAGATCCTGCCGTGCGGCATGGTGCATCCCAACGTGCTGCGCGCCGGCGGCCTTGACCCCGAGGAATTCGTCGGCTTCGCCTTCGGCATGGGCCTACAGCGGGTCGTCATGCTGCGCTACGGCATCGACGACATCCGGCAGTTCATGGGCGGCGACCAGCGCTTCCTCGGACAGTTCCCGGAGGTGAGCCGATGAAGATCTCCCTGCGCTGGCTGCAGCGCCACGTCGACCTCTCGGGCATCGAGCCCAAGCGCATCCTCGCCGACCTGACGATGAGCACGGCGGAGATCGACGGGCTGATCCGCTTCGGCGACGGCCTCGAGCAGCTGGTGATCGGCCACGTGCGCAAGCGTGAGAAGCACCCCGACGCCGACAAGCTGTCGGTCTGCGAGGTCGATCTCGGCAAGGGCGGCGGCGTCATGCAGATCGTCTGCGGCGCCAGCAACGTCGCGGCTGGCCAGCGTGTCGTGGTCATCAAGCCGGGCGACACGCTGCCGGCGAGCGGCGGCAAGGGCGCGCTCAAGATCAAGGTTGGCAAGATCCGCGGCGTCGAGTCGCAGGGCATGATCTGTTCGGAGGCCGAACTCGGCCTGTCGAACGAGAACGACGGCATCCTGGTCCTGCCGGCCGACGCGCCGATCGGCGAGCTCTTCATCGATTGCTTCGACGTCCAGGACTGGGTGTTCGAGATCGACAACAAGTCGGTCAACCACCGGCCCGACCTGTGGGGGCACTACGGCTTTGCGCGCGAACTGGCGGCGATCTATGGCCGCGAACTGAAACCGGCGTGCGCGCCACTGCCGCTGCCCGCGTCCGGCCGCCACGTCGACGTCGTGATCGATGACAAGCAGGGCTGCCCGCGCTACTGCGGCCTCGTCGTCGACGGCGTGGTCAGCGGCCCGTCGCCGCACGCGCTGCGCTGGCAGCTCGCGGCCGTCGGCCAGCGGGCCATCTCGCTGCCGGTCGACGTCAGCAACTTCGTCATGCTCGACCTGGGCCAGCCGATGCATGCGTTCGACGCTCGCCGCGTCGGCAATGGCCCGGTGCGCATCCGCCGGGCGCGCAACGGCGAGGCGATCACGACGCTGGATGGCGTCGCGCGCAAGCTCACCGACCAGGACCTGCTGGTCTGCGCCGACAAGAAGCCCGAGGCGCTAGCAGGCGTCATGGGTGGCGCTGGCACGATGGTCGCCGACGACACCACGATGCTGTTCCTGGAGTCGGCGAACTTCCACGCCTCGACGATCCGGCGCACGAGCATGCGGCTTGGCCTGCGCACCGATGCCAGCGCCCGCTTCGAGAAGGCCCAGGACCCGGCCAACGCCGAACTCGCCGTGCACGTGTATCTGACCGAACTGCAGCGCTGGTGCCCGACGGCGCGACCCGCCGGCCCGCTGGTCGATCCAGTCGGCTTCCAGTACGCGCCGAAGACGGTGACGCTGCGGCGCGCGCGCCTGCTGCTCAAGCTCGGCGTCCGGCTCGACGACGACAAGGTCGCAGCCATCCTGCGCTCGCTGCAGTTCGACGTGACCACGACGAAGGACGGTTTTGACTGCGCGGTGCCGAGCTTCCGCGCCACCAGGGACATCGCCATCGAAGACGACCTCATCGAGGAGGTCGGGCGCATGTACCGCTACGACAACATCCCGGAGCGGCCGCTGCACGGCACCAGCGCGCCGCCGCCGCGCAACGAGGAACTGTTCCTCGCTCGGCGGCTGGTCGAGGTTGCCTGCCTCGAGGCCGGCTGCAGCGAGGTCTACAACTACAGCTTCACGCCGGACGCGGTGCTGCAGGCCGTTGGCGCTGGCAGCCATGCCTACGTTCAGGTCGCAAACCCAGTCGCGCCCGACGTGACGCGCATCCGGCGCCATGTGCTACCGAGCCTGCTCGCCAGCGCTGCGGCCAACCTCCGCCATGCCGCCGAGACGCGCCTGTGCGAACACGGCAAGGGCTACCACGCCGAGATGCGCGACGAGCACAAGTTGCCGCACGAGGTGCGCGAGCTGGCGGTCGTGTTCGCGCGGCGCGACGGCGCGCACCCGTTCCTTGAGCTGCGGGAGGCGATCGGCTCGCTGCTCGAGCGCGTCGGCTATCCGGGCGTGATGCAGCGCGTCTGGCACGGCAGCGACCAACCGTGGGTGCATCCGTCGCGCGCGGTCGCGATCGACCGCGACGGCTCGCCGTGCGGTTACGTCGCGTGCCTGCACCCAGGCGTCGCGCGCGCTCTCGACCTGCCGGCGGCAACGGCGATCGCCTGCCTCGACGTCCGCGCGCTGTTCGTCAACGGCCGCAAGATCGCGCGCTACGCGGCGCTGCCGACCTTCCCGACGCTGCCGGTCGATGTCGCGTTGCTGGTCGACGAGGGCGTGCAGGTCGCGACGGTCGCCGAGTTCCTGCGCACGACGGGCCGCAGGCTGGTCAAGGACGTGCAGCTGTTCGAGGCCTACCGCGGCGACCGCCTGCCGCCGGGGAAGAAGAGCCTCAACTTCACGGTCACGCTCGGCGCCGACGATCGCACGCTGACCGACGACGACGAAGGCAAGTATCTCGCCAAGGTGCGCGATGGCGCCGGCCAGATCGGCGCGGAACTGCGCGGCTGAGCGCGGCGACGCCCGCTCAGCGCAGAGCCGCCGCCAGGTCGCGCAGGAACCGACCGGTCAGCCCCCAGACCAGGTCGGCACCGTGGCGGAAATGCGGACTCGTCGCCGGCTGCGCGCCGGTGGCGCCGCCGGGCGGTGGCAGTTCGTGCCAGCGCGTCTCGTCGAAGGCCTCGGCGAGCGGCAACCACAGCGTGCGCACGACCTCGCGTGGGCAGGGGCGCAGCGCTGCGCCGGCAGTCAATCGGCCGACGACGGCGTGCACCAGGATGTTGCTCGAACTGACGCGCGGCGTCAGCGCGCCGAGCAGCGTCGCGGGGTCGACGCCGGTTTCTTCGCGGCATTCGCGCGTCGCGGTTGCGACGATCGACTCGTCGGCATCGCGCATGCCGCCCGGGAACGCGATCTGGCCGGCGTGCTGGCGCGCGGCGTCCGGCCGCACGACCAGCAGCAAGCCGTCGACGCCGTCGACCGCCAGCAGCGGGACGAGCACGGCCGCGCGCCGCAGCGTCGTCGCCTGCCAGTCGCCGATCGGCGCGAGGCGGTCACGCAGAAGCGCGTCGAGGTCGGCCATCGCCGCGCGCGTCAGCGCACCTGCAGGAACGCCACCTTGAGGTAGCGCGTTTCCATGCACTCGAGCGCGATCGGGTGGTCGGCGCCAGCGCCGCGCAGCATCAGCACGCGCGCGTCGCGGCCGGCCGCCGCGGCGGCGTCGCGCAGCATGCGCAGGAACTGCTCCTCGCTCACGCTGCCCGAGCACGAGCAGGTCACCACGATGCCGCCGCGCGCGACCTTCTCGAAGCCGAGACGGTTGAGGTCGAAGTAACGCTGGAGGCCGCCCTCGAGCTCGTCGCGGTGGTGGACCCACTTCGGCGGGTCGAGGATCAGCAGGTCGTGCGCGCCTTGTTGCGCGTCACGCAATAGATCGAAGGCATCGCCGTGCACGGCGGTCAGCTTCTGCTTGTTGGCGGCGGCGTTGTGCTGCGTCTGCGCGACCATCGCCTCGTCGAGGTCGGCGGCGACGACCTTGGCCGCGCCGCCGACGACGGCGTTGAGCGCGAAGCCGCCGCTGTTGCAGCACAGGTCGAGCACCGAACGGCCGCGGCTGAGGTTGCGCACCGCCCAGCGGTTGTCGCGCTGGTCGGCGAAGAACCCGGTTTTGTGGCCAGCGCCGGCCTGCACGGCGTAGGTCAGGCCGTGCTCGCGCACGGTGGTGTGGATCGCCGCCGGCCGCGGCAACTTCTCCATGCCTTCGCGCTCGCTCCAGTCCTTGTCCTGCAGCAGCGCCAGCCTGCTGCCGGGGTACTTGCGCAGCAGCCACTCGCCGAGGGCATCGAGCTGCTGCAGCATGCCGAGCGAGGCGACCTGCGCCACGATGGCGCCGCCGAGCTTGTCGAGCACGAGGCCGGGAAAACCGTCACCCTCGGCGTGCACCAGTCGGTAGGCGTCGGTGTGGCGCGGCAACCCGAGCGCGTCCTCGCGCAGAGCCACGGCCTGCTGCAGGGCGCCGAGGAAGTGGCTGCGAACGTCTGCCACCGGCTCGTCGGCGAACATGCGTAGCGCCAGTTCGGCGCGTGGGTTGTAGAAGCCGGTGCCGACCAGGTTGCCGGCCTTGTCCTTGACCACCGCCGGCGTGCCCGCCGGCAGCGGCTGCTCCGGCTTCTCTATCATCTTGCGGTAGAACCACGGATGCCGGCCGTGGACGCGGATCTTCAGCCGCAGGTCGGGGAGCCGTGGGGCTTGGGGCCGTGCCATCGCGCGTGCACAGTCGGCGTTCGAGGCGGCCCATGCAAGGGCGGCGTCGGCCTAGGCGCACGTCGGGGTTTGGGTTACACTCAAGCGCATTGGCGCCGGCGTCGGCGCTAGATCAACACCATCTCTACGTCCCACCATGCACCAATACAGGTTGTTGTCGTTCGCGGCCCTTGTCACGACTCTGGCGGCGCAATCGAACGTGGTCGCCGGCCTCGACGGCCGGTTGTCGCTGATCGATTCGCTGACGTACTACGGGCGCCGCGGCGCGGCCCATCCGAACGGCGAGATCGGCATGGCGATGCTCAATGAGATGTGCAACCCGGGCTCGGTCGGCATCCCGTGGGCCGCGGCGATGCAGAGCAACCACCCGAAGTTCGGCTTCCTGCTGGTGCGCGTCAGCGGCGGCAAGATCGAGCAGGTCAACAACTGGAGCTTCTGCAAGCACGCCTTCACTTCGACGAACTACTCGGGCGCCTGCGGCAGCTGCAACACGCCCGGCGGCAGCGTCATGGGCGTCGGTTGCTCCGACACGTACGGCGCTGGCAACAACGCCGACCGCTTCTGGCTCGGCCCGCCCGCGGAGATCGATCCGTGGCTCGGCACGTGGAACCCGGTCGGCAGCTACTTCGACTACGGCGATCCGACCGTGACCGGCGCGGCGGCGATCGACGGCATCCGCTCGCTGTCGAGCACGCAGATCGGCGCTTTCGACGCGGTGAAGAACCGCATGACCGTGCGCGAGATCGACCTGACGACGGCCGGCGCGCAGTACTTCTACGCGATCCAGCTCATCCACCAGGGCGAGTCGGGCGCCAACCGCGGCGACAACCTCGCCTCGCGCGGTTGCTCGCCGACGTACGGCGGCGGCAACTGGTCGTTCCCGAACAACGCCAACGCGATGACGCACGGCTCGGTGCTGACGCGCTGGCCAGGCGCTGAGGTCAATGCCGGCCAGAACGGCAACGATGACGGCCGCTTCTTCGTCGGCTGCGTGGTGACCCCGCTCGGCGGCGGCAACCACCACTACGAGTACGCCATCCACAACGTCGACAACAACCGCGGCGGCGCGACGCTGCGTGTGCCGATCGACGCCGCCGCAGTGGCCAGTAACTTCAGCTTCGGCGACATCGACACCAACGCGCTCAACGAGTGGACTGCGGCCCGCGTCGGCAACGAGATCGTCTTTACCGCCCCGGCGAGCAACCCGCTCAACTGGGGCACGATCTACAACTTCGGCTTCGACGCCAACTTCGCGCCGGGCTCGGGCATGGTGACGATCGACGAGGCGCGGCTGGGTCCGGGCGCGCTGAGCGTCGGCGTCGGCGCCAAGGTGCCGAGCGGTTCGACCTTCGCGCAGGTGACCGCGACCGGCACCGGTTGCGGCGGCACCAACTGCCAGGCGTCGTTCTACGAGTATTTCACCACGGCGAGTTCGTTCGACTTGGCCGGTGGGCGCTGGGCGTTGACGTTCAACGGCTCGAACTACGCGGTGAGCCAGGGCACGGCGACGTTCGTCGCGCCGGCGGCTTCGGCGCCCACCATCGTGTCAGGCGATGACGCGGGCGCCAACGTCACCCTGCCGTTCTCGCTGCCGTACCCGGGCGGCGCGACGAACACGCTGTGGGTCTGCACCAACGGCTTCGTCCAGGCGGGCGGCAACAGCACGTCGTACACGCCGGCGCCGTCGTCGTTCTTGGCCGGCGCCCCGATGTGGGCAGCGGCGTGGCATGACCTCGACGCCGGCGCGGGCCAGATCAAGCTCGACAGCAGCCCTACCGTCGTGCGCATCACCTTCACTGCGGTGCCCAACTACGGCACCGGCGGCAGCGCGACGTTCCAGTTCCAGTTCTTCCCGAACGGCAACGTCAACGTCGTCTACGGCGCGGTGACGGCGGCGGGCAACGAGTACCTGACCGGCTTCACGCGCGGCAACGGCGCAACCGACCCGGGTAGTTGGGACATCTCGGCGAACCTTGCTGGCGGCCTTGTCCTGTGCAGCGGCACGGTGCCGAACCTCGCGCTGACGGCGTCGGCGCGCCCGATCATGGGCACGACGATCAACCTCAATACGCAGAACATCCCGGCGGGTTCGGCGCTCGGCATCTCGATCCTATCGCTGACCCAGTACCCGGCGCCCGGCGTCGATCTCGGCACACTGGGCATGCCCGGCTGCCGGTTGTACGCCGGCCTCGACGTGCTCAACACGTTCGTGATCGGCGGCGCCACGACGGCAGTGTCGTTCCCGGTGCCGAATGTCGCTGGCGCTTCGGGCGTGGTGATCATGAACCAATCGGCGGTGCTGAAGACGGGTGTCAACGCCTTTGGCGCGATCACGTCGAACGCCCTGCAACTGCTGCTCGGCATCCTCTGAGACCGGGGTCATCCGGAGTCCGAGTGGTCGCGCGATGTCCAGCGCAACGCGCCCCGTGGCCGTCGGCCGCGGGGCGTTTTCGTTTGGCGGGGATCCGTCAGCGCGCCAACAGCAGCGCGGCGCCGACCATCGCGGCGGTCTCGGTGCGCAGGATGTGGCCGCCGAACCGGACGCCGGCGTAGCCCGCCGCGGCGATGGCCGCGAGTTCGTCGTCGCTGAAGCCGCCCTCGGGGCCGACGAGCAGGGTGGCGCGACCGGCGTCGAGCGGCCGGCTCGGCGCGCCGGCCGGACTCGCCAGCAGCCGCGTGCCGCTGTCGGTCCGCGCCAGCAAGTCGGCGAGCTCGCACGCCGGCTGCACGAGCGGCAGCCAAGCGCGGTCGCACTGCCCGGCGGCGGCGTTGACGATGCGCTGCCAGCGCTCCGGACGTTCGTTCCCCGGGCGCGTTCGCGCGGTCCAGATCGGTTGAAAGGCCGCCACGCCTAGTTCCGTGCCGTGCTCGAGCAGCCACTCGGTGCGCTGTAGCCGCGGCAGCGCGAAGGCCAACGTCAGGGCGACCGGCGGGGCCGGTTCGCGGCGACAGGCCTGCACGTCGACCGCGACGCCGCGTTTGTCGGCAGTGGCCACGACGGCATCGGCCGTGCCGCCCGCGCCATCGCCAAGCCGCACCGGATCCCCCGGTCGGCAGCGCAGCACGCGGGCGAGGTGGTGGGCGACGTCCTCGGGTAGTTCGTGGCGGCCAACAGCCGGCAGCGCCTCGACGAAGTAGCGGTTGGCCATCCCGTCGGCAGGTTGTAACGCCGACGGCACCGCGCGGCGACCTAGAGTCGGCATAGAAGTCTTGCCAACGGTTGGTTGCGGCGCATCGGCGGCGGGCTAGTTTGTGTCAGGCCGGCAGCGGGCTCGCGTCCCCGACCCATCCGGTGCGTCGGCCGCTCCGCCGGCGCGCTTCGCTTGCTGCGGCATGCCTGCCGCCCGACCCCACATACAACCGATGGCCAAGTACGTCCTCGAGATCCTCGACGGGGATCGAGCCGGCGAAGTCGTTGCGATCCCGGATCGTCCGCTGCGCATCGGCCGTAAGCCGGGCAACGATCTGGTCCTCGCCGACGAGAAAACTTCCGGTAGCCACGCCGAGATCGTCCTCGAAGGCGATCGCTGCATCCTGCGGGATCTCGGCTCGACCAACGGCACGTTGCTGGACGGCAAGCGCGTCACCGAGCTCTTGTTGACGCCCGGCGACGTGGTGACCTTCGGACGCTGGCGCGTGGCCTTCCGCGAGGAGGGCGCCAGCGCCGTCGGCGTCGCCGAGGGCGGCGCCGTGGCGCTGCGCACGCTCGACCGTTCGCGGCTGGGCAAGGGCTCGCGCTCGACCGCAATACTGGGACTCGCGCTCGTCGCCGGTCTTGGCGCCGGTGGGTACCTATGGCTCGGGCGAACACAGCAGGTCGGTGGCGGTGGCGGCGTTAGCGCCGGACCGCGGCCGATTCTCGCCGTCGCGGGGGACAAACTCGCCGCCGGCGTCAGCGGTTGCGAGGCCGCCGATGGTTGGTCGCTGCGGCCGGCAGGCGCGGGCTTCAACCCGTGTGGCGTGGCGCACACCGGCAGCGGCGCGTTCGAAGCACGCCGTGGCGAGAACGCCGACGTGGCTGACTTCGCCGTGATGCGCGCGCAGGACGCAACGACGGTGTTCCCGCAGCGCACCTATACGCTCGCCGCGCATGTCCGCGCCGAGGGCGGCGCGACCGTCGCGCTGCGCGCGGTGTTTGCGTCGGCGAACGAGCAAGCGCCATTCGCTTTCCGCACTGGCACCAAGCTGGCGGCGGCCGATGGCTGGACGCGACTCGAGCTCGTGCTGGCGGCGCCGGCCGGCTGCGACCGCCTGCAGCTGGAGGTCGTCGCGACGCTGCCGAACGCCGATGCGGTCGTTTACGTCGACGACTGCAGCGTCATCGAAGCGGGTTCGGCGGCGCCGGTCGAAGCCAAGCTCGCCGACGGCAGCCACACCGTCTTCGGCACCGGTGATGCGCTCGCGCTGCGCACGGTCGACAAGGACGCGCCGGCGGTCCTGCTCGCGATCCTGCCCGACCCGGCGCCGACGGAGCTCGCCGGCCTGCATCGCGCCGATCTGCTGACGCTGAGCGACCTCGGCGCGTCGTTATCCGTGACCGTCGGCGAACGAGGCTTCCGCTTCGTCGCCGCCAATGCCCCCGGCCTGCAGCTCGTGATGCCGGCGGCCGCCGCCGGGGCGCTGATCACCGGCGCGAGCGACGGCGTTTTCACGTCGCGCGCCTCGTCGTCGTCGTTCCGCTGCGTTTCGACGCTATTCGGCGAAGACCTCACGCGCGCGCTCGTTCGTTTTGCCGGCGAAGTCGATTGCGTTGGCCGCTTTGGCGGTGGCCGCTACCGGATCTCGGCGATCGGGCTCGCGGAGTTCGAGGTCGACGTGCTGTTCCGGGGCGAGCGACAGCAAGCCGCCGAACTCGTTCGGCAGGCGCGCCGCGCGCGCGACGAGGGCCGGCCGGGTGAGACGCTCGACAAGCTGCGCGAGGTCGCGAGCCGCGTGCCGATGGACTCCGAGACCCTCGGCCATGCGCTCGCGCTCGCGGCCGAGACAATGGCGGCGCAGGCCACGACGCTGCGGGACCTGCAGCGCGATTTCGACGAAGCGACGTTCTTCTCGACGCGCGGCGGCTTCGAGCGCGTCGCGTTCGGCGTCGACGACGTCGTCGCGCTCTATGGCGAGCGCAACCTCGGCGACGCCAAGGCTGCGACGGCGCTGCGCGACGCGGCCCGCGCCAAGCTCGCCGAGTTCGACGCGCAGACTGCCGCGCAACAGCGGCAACGGCTGCAAGCGCTGGCGCAGGCGTTCGCTGACGCCCAGCAGGACGGCCTGAGCCAGATCGTCCGCGAGTATATTCAGAAGCACCTCGGCAACTGACGGCGAGCGCGAGACCACACCTATGGCGAAGAAAGCGATCGCATGCGACCTAGGCAGCCACAGCGCGAAGGCGCTGGCGGCGTCGGTCGACAAACGCGGCGTGAAGATCCTGCGGTTCGCGGCGCTGCCTCGCGGCGAGGATGGCGAGCCGGCGCCCCTGCGCGATGTTGGGCTGCCGCTCGCGGGTGTCGTCTGCGGCGTCTCCGGTCGCGACATGATGCTGCGCTACAGCCAGGTGCCGCCGACGCCGGACTGGCAGTTGCGCAACCTGATGGAACTCGAGATCGCCGACCTCGCACAGCAGTCCGGCGGCGCGTTGTCCGCCGACTACAACCTGCTGCCGACTCAGGACGCCGAGTCCGGCGTGGACACCATCCTGCTGGCGCTCGCCAAGGACGAGGCGCTCGACCGGCTCCAGCAGCAGGTCAAGGACGCCGGCGGCGCGGTCGCCGCGTTCGTGCCCAACTGCACGGCGCTCTACAACGCCTACCTCAAGTGCGGTCCGGTCGAGGCTGACAGCGTCGTCGTCCTCGCTCACATCGGCCACCAGACGATCGACCTCGCGATCTGCAAGGGCACCGACCTGCTGTTCGCGCGCAACCTCAGCGCCGGCGCCAAGGTGTTCGACGACGCGATCGCGTCGGCCTTCAACGTGTCGGAACGCAAGGCGGAGGCGCTCAAGAAGGAGCTGCTCGACATCGACCCGCAGAACCGCGGTCGGCACGGCGGCGGTGCGGCGGAGAAGGTGGCGCTCGCGGCGACGTCGGCCGCCGGCGCGATCAGTTCGGCGATCCAATCCTCGATCTCGTTCTGCAAGAGCCAGGCTAAGCTCGCCGACCTCAAGGTCGACCGTGTGCTGCTCAGCGGCGGCGGCGCCAACGTGCGCGGTGTCCGCGGTTTCCTGCGCGAAGCGCTGCGGTGCCCGGTCGAGGTCTTCGATCCGTTCGCCAACGTCGACCTTTCGGCGCTGCCGCCGGCGGACGCCGAGATGCTGCAGGCCCATCGCGCCGAAGCGGTGGTCGCGCTTGGCCTCGCCGTCGGGCGGCTCGACGACTCCTTGTATGCGCTCGAGATCCTGCCGGAGGCCGTGCGCAAGGCGCAGCGCTTCCAGCAGCGCACCGTCTGGAACATCGTCGCCGGCGCGCTCGTAGTCGGCGCGCTCGCATTGGAGTGGAGTCACGGCGGCAAGGCGGTGGCCGTGGCGGAGGTCGCCGGCCAGAAAATGCGCCGGGAGATCATCGCGGCGACCACGGCGCAGAACGACGCCGCGGCGCAGATCGACGCCAACAAGTCCGATCGCGCGCTCGTCGACCACCTCGCTGGCCTGTCGCTCGCGCACCATGGCCTGCTGCGGGTGCAGCGCGCCATCGCCGCGCACGTGCCGCCGCAGTTGTGGATCGAGAAGGTCGAGGTCACGTCGGGCGGCGGCGGCGGCGTGCGCAAGAAGCCGACCGTCGTCGTCGAGGGCGCGGGCAAGGAGGTCGATGGCGTGCAGACCAGCGGCGCGATCCTCAAGTTCAAGCAGGCGATGCAGGCGGACCCAAACATGGTTGGTCTCGAGGCGCTGATGGTGCCAATCCCCAGTCAGGACAAGTCGGAGCGGTTTCGCATCACGGTCGAACTCGCCAAGGAGGCTATGTGATGGACGTTGGCGCGTTCGTTCAGGAGAACAAGAAGTGGCTGCTCGGCGTCGGCTGCGGCGCTGTCAGCTGGTTCCTTGTCAGCGCGATCTTCGACTCGGTGCACGCCGTGCAGGTGCCGACCGAGCGCAGCCTCGGCGCGCCGACTGGCCCGGTCTACACGCAGGCCGCGCTCGACGCCGCCCGCGCCGAGGGTGAGGAACTCGCCAAGGCGCGCGCCGCGCTCGTCAAGGCGCTGCAGTACGCGCCCAGCGCGACCTTTCAATTGCCGGATGGCGTTCGTCCAGGCGACTTCCTCTTCCAGCAGAGTCGTGACCTCAAGCAGCGCATCCTCGCCAGCGCAAACCAGCGCGACGTCCAGGTCGCCGACGGCGCCATCGCCTGGGAGGTCCCGACCGGCGTTGACGAGATCCGCGCGACGCTCTTCGGACTGGACCTGATCGACGCGGTCCAGGCGCGGCTCTACGGCGCGCACGACGCCACGCGCGCGACCGACGAGACGGCCGTGGGTCTGCGGTCGATTGTGTCACTCAAGCTCGACGCGCGCCGCAGCCAGCGCGCACCGATGCGCGCGCAGCGACCGGGTGAAATCGATGTGCGCGACTTCTTCACGCAGGAGCAGTTGTCGTTCCAATTCCAGTCCGACGAACGCACCGCGCTGACCTTCCTCGAGGCGCTTGGTGGCGCGAAGCCGGATAGTCAGATCGTCCTGGAATCGTGGCAGATGCTGAAGCCAGCGCGGCCAGGCGAGGCATGCGCGATCAAGGGCACGGCAATCGGGCTCGCGTTCAAACCGAGGACTGACGCGACGGAGGGGATGTGATGGCGTTGCGCAAGGAACAGGTTCTCGCGGGTCTGACTCTCGTCGTCACGGCGCTGGTCGCCCGGGGCCATCTCGGCGGTCCGCCGGTCTTCCGCCGCTTCGCGCCAAAAGCCGCTGAGTACGAGGCAGCGCCCGTGGCGATGCCGGCGCTGGCGAGCGCGAACGCGCCGGCTGTCGCGCGCCGCGACTTCTGCACCGAGCCGAGCGAGACGAAACCGCTGCCGCCGCGCACTCTCGAATTCCCGCCGCGCGCGCCATTGTCGCTGGCGGCGCCGCCGCTCGATCCTGGCCCGGATCCGCGGCAGTCGTATGCGCTGCGCGCTGATGGCGGCGCGCTGGTTGACGTCGCCATCGCCACCGCTGGCGAGGCTTCGTCCGGGGCGGCTGAAGTTGTCGAAGGCCAAGCGGCAGGGACGCGCGCCGAGTTGGAGGCACGCGCCGCGCTGACCTACGACCGCGTCTATTACGGCGGCCTCGCGGCGCCGCAGTTCGGCGTCCTCGAAGCCGACGGCCTCGACCTGTTCGCGCTCGAAGAGCGCAGGGACTTCACTGGCGTCACGCTCAAGCTGCGCAAGTACGACTTGACGCGACAGCGGCTTGCCGAGGTCCTCACGCTCGGCGCCGAGCCGTTGCGCATCGATCGCGTCGTGCTCGCCAACACGCTGCGCAACGAGATTGCGCGGCGTGAGCGCAAGGTGCCGGACTTGCCATCGCACCTGCCCGAGCGCCGTGCGCTCGTCGATTGGTTGCTCGAGCGCGCGCGCGAGCACAGCTGGGTCTACGAGAAGGCCTACTTCCACGCCCAGCAGTATCGCGAACTGTCGAAGGGCGACCTCGATGGTTTGCGGCTGATGCAGCGTGTGCTGCGCGTGCAAGGCGATCTTGCCGCCGAACTCGCGATGCTCGACAAGCTGCCGCCCTCCGGCAGCGAGGGCGCATTCCGTTTCGAGGGCCTCGGCACCGTCAAGGCGCGACTCGGCCTGTGGCGCGACGCCGAAGCCGATCTGCGGCAGGCGACGCAATTGCAGCCGACCGACGCGCGGCCGCATGCATCGCTCGCTGAGTTCCTGCGGCAACGTGGCCGCAGCAGGGAAGCCGCGGCTGCGGCGCTCCGGGCCGAACAAGCGATTGGCTCGGTCCAGGATCCGGTCGCCAAAGCCCGCGTCGGCCGCATCGTCGTGCAGTGCCGTCTCGCCACCGGCGACGTGGCCGGAGCCCGCGCTGCGCTGCCGCTGGCGCAGGGCACCGAGGGCGGCACGCAGTACCTTGAAGGCTGCATCGCCTACGCCGCCGGCGACGCCAACGCGGCGTTGGCCGCGTTCCGCAACGTCACGAACGTCGGCGACCTAGGGTCGGCGCAGTTCGGGCAGGCGGCGTGTCTCGCGTGGCTCGACAAGTTGCAGGACGCGCACGACCTGTTCCTGCGCGTGTTTGACCAGGATCCGCTGCTGCGCCACCGCGCCGCCACGGGTCTCGCCTGGGCGTTCCTGCGCGTCGGCCAGTACGAGACTGCGTTGGGTTGGCTCGATCGCGCCCTCGAAGCGGACCCGACCGACGTATTCGCGATGTACCTGCGTGGCCGCGCGCTGCGGCTGTCGGGGCAACTCGGCGCCGCGGTCGAGTCGCTCGCCGGCGCGCTGCGCCTGCGCGACGACTTCGTGCACGCCGTCGCCGAAATGTCTGCGGCGCAGGCCGCGCGCGCCCGCGAAAGCGTCGGCGAAGAGCAGGCGGCGGCGCTTGTCGCCGCGCAACGCTATGCCGATCGCGCCGTCGAATTGGCGCCGGTGGCGGCGCAGGAACTGCTGGAGTGGCAGGGCGTGATCGCCTTCGCCGCGGCCGAGCCTCGCGCCGCTGCCGTGGCCTTCGCCGCCGGCCGTGACGCCGCCGCCGACGAGCGCAACAAGGCGTTCGGCAAGGGCGCGCTGGCAGTCGTCGACTACAGCCGCGGCCAGGTCGAGGACGCCGCCATGGCGCTGCAGCGGCTGACCCAGGATCTCGGCAAGGACGATCCAGTGTCCAAGTGGGCTTCGGTGACGCTCGACGCGATCGATGACCACGCGCAGAAGGAGTCGCTTGGCGACTCGTTCGACCGCCCTGAGGTCGGCAGCGTCTGGGCCGTCGATGACGACGGCCCGCTCGGCGGCAAGATCGTCGCCGGGCGACTCGTGTTCCGCGGCAAGTACAGCCGCGCGGGCCAGGGCGAGATCTGGGCCGAACGCGTCGGCGCCATCAAGAAGGGCCGCAATTTCCTCGCCGTGTCGGCCACCGTGCAGGCCGGCGCCGCCCAGCCGGCGGCGCGCGGTTTCTACGGCATCGGCATCGAGGTGCCGCGCGGCAACCAGGGCACGGACGTGCTGGTGCGCGTCGGCGTGCGCGAGGGCAAGCCGTTCTTGCGCATCGCGGACGGCCGCGAGAACGGCGAGGTCGCGGTGGAGCAGGTCAACCTAGCGGTTCCCGGCTTCCAGCCGGGGGCCGCAGTGAGCCTTGAGCTGCGGCTCGTGCCGCAGGGCGATGCGGCGATGCGTCAGTTCGCGCTCGTCGTCAGCTGGAACGGCGCGGTGGTCCACCGCCGCGTCATGAAGGCCCTTACGGGCAACACCAACTCCGAGTTGAAGACGGTGCTCTTCGCGCTCGGCGACAAGGGCGACGACGTCGACATCGCCTTCGATGATTGGCGGCTCGAACGCCGCAAGGAGCGCTGACATGACCCGTCCATCCGCCGCCGCGCGCGGTTTCACGCTGATCGAACTCCTGATCGTCATCTCGATCCTCGGCGTGCTCGCCGCCGTGCTGCTGCCGCAGGTGTTCGGCGCCAACGAGGCCGCCAACGCTACCGCCACCGAGACCAACCTGCAGATGCTCGAAGGCGGCATCCAGCGCTTCCAGCGCAAGCACGGCATCTACCCGCCGGACGACCTGAAGGCGCCGGAAGGCATTGCCAAGGCGACGTGGAAGGGCGACAACGGCGTCAACACCGGCATCGAGTCGCTGGTCTGCTTCCTCAGCCAGTCGCAGCAGGACGGGCTCGACCTGACCAGCCTCGCCGATCGTTACAGCAACACCGACGCCGACGACCATGGCGTCGAGTTGCCGCTGCTCAAGCGCCGCGACCGGCTCGAGGTCACCGACCACTGGAGCACGCCGATCGCGTACTTCGGCAAATTCGGGCTCGAGCGCCCGCAGGTGGTCAAGCCGGACGCGGAAACCGACACGGCGCAGGTGAAGTCCCGCCGCCGCCCCGATGGCGTCGTCTACGGCGCTGGCAAGTTCCAACTGCTGAGCGCTGGCCCGGACCAGCGCTTCAACACCGACGACGACATCGTCTGGCCGTCGAACTGAGCCTGCCCCGATGCGCGCCGCCACCGGATTCACGCTGTTCGAGCTGCTGGTGGTGATCGCCATCCTGTCGGTGCTCACCGGCCTGTCCGTTGGCTTCCTCGGCAAGACCGATCCACGGGTGGTGGCCAACGCCGCGCTCGGCGGCGAACTGCGGGCGGCGCAGCTGTCGGCGCGCGCGGAAGGCGTGCCGACCGAGGTGCTCGTCCGCCCGGGCAGCGAAGAAGCGCCAGCGACGGTGCAGGCGCGGTTGCTGCGGCCCGTGGTGTCGTTCCGGTTCGAGGCCAACCAGGCATTCGAGGACGACAGCCTGCGGCCGACGCTCGGCGGCGAGGCGACGCGTGACGGCCGCTTCGGCCACGCGCTGCGGATCGCACCGGGCGGCCGCGACCCGGCGGTCCGGTGGAGGGCGCCGCAGGCGCTGCTCGATCTGCGCGAGGGTTTCGTCGTCCGCTTCGACCTGCTGCGCGAGTCCGAAGGTCCGGCGACGCTGCTGCGTCTGCCGCCGGGCATCGAGTTGACCCTCGACTCCGACGGCAAGCTGCGCGCGCGCCTGCGGATGGCGTCGCTCGGGACCAACGAGAATCGGCTCGTCGCCGTCGCCGCCGCGCAGCCGCTGCCGCGCGGCCGCTGGTGCACGATCGACCTCGGTTGCGACACGCGCCGCTGCTGGCTCGCGGTCGACGGCCGCGAGGTCGGCGACGCGATCGCCGAGGGCACGCCGCAGCAGGAGCCGGAGGCGACGTTCGAGTTCGCACCCGCCGACGCGGCCTTCGCCGGCGTCGTCGACGAGTTGCGCTGGTTCGTCTACCAGTTCGGTTCGCCGCAGCAACTGCCGATCGAGTGCGAGGTGGCGAAGCCGCTGCGCTTCTCATTCGATGCGCGCGGCGAGGCGATCGATGCGCCGACTGCGGTCTTCACCGTGCGGGAGGGGTGAGCATGATGCGCTCGTCGATTGGTCGCGCCGCGGGCATGGTGGATCGCGCCGCTGGCATGGCGTTGCTCGCCGTGCTGTTCGCCTTGACGCTGCTGATGCTGCTGGCGCTGCCGTTCGCGGTCTCGATGTCGGTCGGCGCGGACGCGGCGCAGCGCGACGTCGAGGAAGCGGCGGTGACCCAGGGTTCCGCCAGCGTGCGCGAGTTGCTGCTCGCCGACGCCGCGCTGTCGCATCCGGCGATCGACCCGACGCCGCTCTACGACGGCCTCGACGAATTCCCGGCGCGCGTCGAGCTGCCCAAGGCGTTCGCGCCGCTCGCCGAGGACGGCAAGGTCGTGTTCGGCGGCGGCGTCGTCGACCTGCAGCGCTTCCCGGCGCTCGACGGGGCTTCGCCGCTCCTGCTCGCCAACGTGCTCGGCTCGACGACGCGCCTGCGCGAGGAACTGCTGCCCGACGCCGACGTGCTCGCGGTGGACGACGCCGCCAACCTGCCGCCGAGCGGCATGGTCTTCGTCGGCGGCGAACTGGTCCGCTACGGCGACAAGGACGGCAACTCGCTGCGCCAACTGCAGCGCGCCGTCGATGCGCCGGAGTTCGGCGACGGCCGCGAGCCGATCCCGGCCCAGACGCTGGTGCTCGATTGGCGCTGCGTGCTGGCGAGCAACTGGCCGAACACGGCCGACCCGACCCGTCGCACGCGCAAGCCGTGGCTGGCGGTCGGCGACCTGCTGGAGATCGAGCGCGGTGGCGCCGGCGCGTTCACGCCGGCCGAGCTCGACCTGCTGCGCGCCAGTTTCGCGCTCGACACGCAGGCGGTCACCTCGGCGCAGTGGGGCCGGCCCGAGCGCGTGTTCGGCGACCTCGTTGCCGGCGAGTCGCGCACGCTGATCGTCAAGTCGGCGCTGCACCTTGGACCCGGCAGCACGGTGCGGCTGCGCAACGTGCGCACCGGCGTGGTCGAGCACGGCCTGGTCGCCGGTACGGCGAGCGCGACGGGCCAGCAGGCCGTGGCGCTGCCGAGCACGTTCCTGCTCAACCTGCTGCACCGCGTGCTGCAGGACTTCCCTGCCGTCGACACGGTGGTGGAGCCGCTGGTGCCGCCGCCGGTCAATGCCAACACGGCGAGCGCCGAGACGCTGACGGCGCTGATGGCGCAGTTGCGCCAGCCGCCGCAGGTGCGGCTGTCCCCCTCGGGCGCGATCCGCACGACGCCGCCGGTGTTTGCGCGCGACAAGGCGCGCCAGCTCGCCGACGACCTCGTGTTGCTGCGCACCGCGACCGACACGGCGGGCACCGGCCCGTTCACCGGTTGGCAGGACTTCGTCGAGCGCCTTTGGCGGCCGCGGCTCGAAGCGGCGACCAGCCAGGACGAATCGTCGCTGTTGATCAACATCTACCGCAACCTGCAGACCGGGCGCGACACGGTGCTGGAGATGGGCACGGCGCCGATCTGCTTCCAGTCGGGGCCCTGGATGGCCTACCGCGCCGCCGCCAGCCGCACGCGCAGCGCCGTGGCGTCGGGCGTGGCGGCGCGCAGTGAACGCTCGGGCGTCGCTGTCGCCGTGCCGGGCTTCGCCGTCGAACGCCGATGGTCGACGCAGGAGCAGTTCGAGGAGGCGTTCCTGCTCGATCGCCGCGCGCCGTTCTGGACGACCAACCCGGTCAACCTCGGCGCGCTACCGACGAACGCGCCCGGGGCCGATCCGGCGAGTCGCGCCGCGCCGCACCTGCTGGCGGCGGCGTTCCCCAACCTCGGCTTCGGCCAACTGCGCTTTCCAGCCCGCGACGACGTCGCGGCGGGCGTACAGGCCGCGCCCGCCACGGCGATGCCGGGCAACTGGCGCGTCTCGCCGACCCTGCGCGTGCAGGAGACGTTCTGGGCGGCGCCGGACGTGCGCGGCCACGACGTCAGCAAGATGGGCGCGCTGCTGCTCAACAACACGGGGCCGTCGCAACCGCAGGGGCCGGCGGGCCCCGGCAACCAGCCGCAGCGGCAACGGATGACGCAGCAGGGCACCGGTCGCCACGACCAGATCGCCTTCCCGTTCAGCACACAGGACAGCTTCGTCGGCAAGCTGGGGCTCAGCGCGTGGTTCGAGCCGCAGGCGCTCGGCGCGGTGACGCTGTTCGAGCACGGCGATGGCACCGACCAGCGCAACCGGCTCGCGCTGGAGGCGCGCGACGGCAACCTGCTGCTCGAGTCGATCGACGAAGCCGGCCTCGACCCCAATCCGGGCGCGTCGCCGGCCGGTGTGCCGCGCACGGCCTCGCAGGTGGTCCTGCCGCTCGCCGAACTCGGCCTGCCGGCGAACACGCCCGTGCACGTGTCGTTCCAGGCGGCGGGTGGCCGTCCCGGCGATCTCGCGCTGCACGTCGACGGCTTCCCGCGCGGCAGGTCGCGGTTCCAGACCTATCTGACCGCGGCGCTGCCGGTGTTCGACCCGCAGCTGGCCAACAACCAGACGCTGCCGGGCGTCGCCAGCAACGACCGCTACGTCGATCTGCAGGTCGAGAGCACGGACGGCTTCCCGCAAGTCGGCCTGCTGCGCATCGGCACCGAGTTGTTCGAGTACACGAGCGTGCGCGGCAGCACGTTCCGCTGCCAGTGGAACGACTCGATGGGCGGGCGCGCAGCGCGCATGCGCGGCCGCGAGATGCGGCCGGACATTCCGGTCGACGCGCAGGGCAATCCGACCGTCGACATCAACAGTTCGCAGTTCCAGAACGTCAACCTCGATGTCTTCCCGGCGCACCCGGTCGGCTCGCTCGTCGAACTCGCCGGCTGGTCGCTGCCGCTGAGCGAGGACACGCCGATGATGGTCGGCAAGACGACGCTCGAAGGCTCGATCGGCGGCTTCGCGGTGGCGCGTTGCTACATCGACAATCCGCGACCGATCACGATCACCATCCCGCTGGGACCGTCGTTCCCGATCGGCACGGGCCTCGACGAGACTTGGACCGGCAACATCCTGCTGGCCGACCCGGTGCCGACGGGCCGAACGTATCCTCCGAGCGCGGCCAACGAGCAGATCCTGAACGCCTTCCCGACGACCGGCGGCTATGCGCTGCTGGTGCAGGGTCTGCAGCGCTGGGACCGGTCGCTGGCCACGACGTCGGCGTCGGCGACGTTTGGTGGCGTCGAGGTGGTCAAGTACACCGCCCGCCAGGGCAATCAGTTGACCGGCGTGACGCGCGCGCAGCAGCAGGCGCTGCCCGGCCAGGATGGCCAGATCCCGACTGACCAGTTCGACGGCCAGCCGCGCCGCTTCGTCGTCAACTACGAGGACTACGGCCTGCCGCAGGAGCCGGGCAAGATCCTCGACGACCTGCCGACCGAGATCGTCTTCGTCGTGCCGATCTCGCTGCCGGTCAGCAACACGCAGGCGTTGTGGGACCCGCAGACATTGCAGCTGACGCAGTTCTGCCAGTTGCTGCCTCAGGGCGGCAACGCCGTCGACACCGAGTGGGTGCGCTACGACGTCATCGCCGAGCGCCGCCACATCTGTCGGGCCAATCGATCGGCGTGGGAGCAGGTGCGCTTCCTGCTCACCAATCGCATCGGCGCAGCACAGGTCGACGTCGGCCCGCTCGGCCCCAACTCGCAGCCGTCGGCGACCACGCCGCCGTGGCCGCAGGTGACCGCGACGTCGGGGTACATCGGGTACACGCCGCAGATCGAGAGCACGTGGCCGCAGATCCACGCCGCGCGGCGGGCGCTGGCCTTCCGTGGCGATCCGTTCACCGGCACGTCGCCGCACCCGCAACCGAACGCGACGGTGACGGCCTGCCACCGCATGCAACTGCAGTGGGGCAACTTCGGCGCCTACACGGGCCGGGCCGGCCGGCTCGACCGCGTCGCCATGGTGCAGGGCTCGACGGCGACCGGCACGCAGCGGCCGCCGGTCGAGTGGCAGACGGTCAATTGGTCGTGCCGCCGCTACGAAGCCGACAACCTGCAGCAGA